>JAJRVM010000166.1 GCA_024277285.1 Planctomycetota bacterium | reverse complement strand
GTCAGACCCCGGAGCCAGGCACTCCAACACGCGCAAAGCCCCGGCAGGGGTGATACAGGACGTCCAGGAATTCAGGCTGTCTGGCGATACAGTTGAGGGGCCACGGATGGGCACGGATCTTCACGGAGGAATCTGGGTTGAGGCGCAGGGGAGCGTCATGCCAGGAAATCAATGCCGTCTGGCGATACAGATGAGGGACCACGGATGGGCACGGATCTTCACGGAGGGATCTGGGTTGGCGTGGTCGGGACGCATCACGTCCAGGGGGGAAGGCGAGCGGCCGATGTTGGAGCAAACTGCGGCTTAATTCGGCGAGCAAGGCGACGATTCATGGAAAACCTTACGTTCGACCGACGAAAGACGAAGGACGCATGGCTGGTAGCTGACCAGTCGTGCACCGAGGTCGGGACAGGGATTGAGTTCCTGATTCTAATCCTGTCGGCCAATGTTGAAACAAACCGCGTCTTGATGCGGTCTCAGCAAAGCGGCGACTAACCGAGGATCTTACGTTCGACCGACAAAAGGTAAGGGACGCGTTGCTAGTAGCGGGCCAGTCGTGCCTCCTGCCGGGACAAGCCCGGCGGAGGGCTTTTCGGAATTAGCGGCGATTAGTATTCATCGGCGGTCCTCCTCCTGAACGTGCTGCTCGCGTCTTCTTTTTCGTGAACGGTTACGCTGGTTCCTAACGAGTGTGATGCGGCTGCCCAACGACGGTGCGTTGAGTTGGGAGCTGGACGAAGCGGACTGCCAGGACGAGGATGGGGCTTCGCGGTGATTACAGCGCAGAGTCCGGCAACCATCGAGTGATCGACAGTCCAGCGCGCTCATACTTCCCGCAGCTGAGCCAGGTGCCCCCGCAGGTTACTTGTAAATGTAGTAGTTTGTGTCTGGATGCTGCTCTTTGAGTCGTTGCAGGATCTCCGGCGAGACACTGTTCTGCTTCAGCCCAACCGATTTGAGCTGACTCGTCCCCTTCATTAGTTTCAAGATTTGCGCGCCAGGCATTACCGGGAGCCCCAAATACTCCAGGTTCTTCATTTTCTTGAGAACGGACAGTCCGGTTTCGGTAACTGCTGTGCCTTGCAAGTTGATTGAATTCAGGGACTCTATGTTCGCCAAGTGCCTCATTCCGGCACTGGTATTCATATCCCAGTTGCGGTTCAGAAGATCCACGAAGCCCCGTAGCAATGTGGCGAAGAGAGTTCCGGCCACGAGCATCGATCCGGCAACAAGCAGCAAGGGAGCCCTGTTGTGCCAAGGACGACTTGAGCCTTGAAGACCGGTCATCACAGCCCCTCATTCGATAACACCGTATGGCTCTAGCTCATGCGCATCAGACGACCGTTTTCGTTCACTGCGCGATCCGATACAAATGCGTCCTGGTTCGAATCAACAGGGAGTTGTCGACAACCGCAGGTGACGCCATGCAGCCATCATCAAGTTGGTTCTTGGCGATCTCGACATACTCTCGACCTGACTTGATCACGGTCGTCTCACCACCTTCGTTTATGAAAAAGATCTTACCGTCCGCATAGACGGGAGAAGCGGAGAAATTGCCGCCAACTCGTTTCTTCCAAACGGTCTTTCCCGTCGTCGCCTCCAGGCACGAAGCTGTCCCTTGGTCATGGATCACGTAGAGCAGGTCATCGATTAACAGCGAGGAAGGTTTCGAGCCAATGCTCTGTTTCGCCGTCCAGGCGATCTTTGTATCGGTAACGTCCCCTTGCCCGTCGGGGCGGACGGCATAGAGTCGCGCCTTGCCAAATCCACTGTTGATGAAGACCAGGCCATGGCCGAACAACGGACGTGCGGTGGCGGAGTGGTTTTGATAGTGGATGCGCCATATCTCTTTGCCGCTGTGGGGGTCGTAAGCGATGGCCGCGCGCGCCGCCGGGCTGATCAACTGCGGTTTACCATCGACCGTAATGACGGTCGGTGTGCAGAAAGCCTTCTTGAAATCACCGTCATCCGTTTGGTAGTCGATCGCTCGATCCACTTTCCAACGCGTCTTTCCTGTCTTCTTGTCCAAAGCCACGACGTATTGATAGTCGTAGCCGTCAAAATGGACGATCATCAAATCCTCGAACAGGATCGGAGAGGACCCGGGGCCACGCCAATGGTTGCAGGGAAAGTCACGCCGTTGCCAAATCGTGCTGCCGTCACGCGTGTCCAGACAGGCTGTGCCATAGCTGCCAAAATGAACGTAGATCCGCCCCGGTTCAATGACCGGTGTGGGCGAGGCATGGCTGTTGGTCAGGTGAATATCCTGGGGCTGGGCCACGTCAAACAGTTTTCGGTCTCGCAAAATCTTGCCGCTTGCCAGGTCAACACACAGCACAGACAGACTGCGTCCGTCAGGCGTGGCGGTGGTGAGCCAAACTTGCTGGCCCCAGACCACGGGCGAGGACCAGCCACGACCATGGATAGGTGTCTTCCATTGGATGTGCTCGGATTCACTCCATGAGTCAGGCAGCATCGTGGATTGCGCATGGCCATCGCCGATGGGGCCACGAAACTGTGGCCAGTTGAGTGTAATCGTTGTGGCGGTGGGAGATACGTCGGTGGAAGCCACCTCGGCGGGAGGCAATGTGTTCGTGGCAGCTGCGACGTAAGGGCTCAGCAGAATCAGAATCAAGGCGTAGTGTCGGCCAGTTGGCATGTTTTCAATCACTCTCGTGTTGCAAGGTCGAGTGGAGGAGGCGGCAAGTGGGTCTTGAGCTCGGAAAAAACGAGGTTATTCTACGCATTCTACGTCGAACCGCATGCCGTTGCACGCTCGTCTAACCGTTCGCATGCTCATCTCGGTCGTTCTCGGGATCTTCCTGCGACCGCTCGTTTTTTTGGGTGGTTTTCTTCAACAGTGGACGCATTTGACAGGCCCAGGCTAGGCGGCCAAGTAAACGGAAGTAAAGGAAACCACCAAAGGCCAGGAAAATCCCCAATGCGACGAAGGCAAATGTCGAGTGCTCGGCACGGATGCTGGCTAAGGCGAGCGCGACGAGCAGAGCAAGGAAGAAGGTCATGATGTAGAACGTGCACCAAAGAAGAATTGCGTTGCCAATCGAATCGATAATCGGTTTCGATACGGGATTGGCCAACGATGCCGACTCGAGGATCGACAACTGGGTGATCGGCAGGAATGCGTAAAGGCCGAGTCCGGCGAAGAGCCAGGCATTTTGCCACGAGAGCCCCGTCACGTCGGCCGTGACGACGGCTACCAGCCCGGGGATGACGGCAAAGAAGATGGCCATCAGCAGCGTGAACGATTCCGTGATCCATTCGGCAAGGCTATTTTCCGGCCACGAATCGATCTTCTCGCAGCCTTCCGCCGACTCCTGTAGCACGTTCAAAAAGTTGGTCGACGCGTAGGTGACGGTGACAATCGTCAATAGCGTTAGGAACGCACCGCCGGCCATGCCAAAGAACTTGGCGCTAGGATCGTCGGACGTCATCAGGCCCACCACGGTCACCGCAAAACTCATGGTCACGCCCAGCAGTACGCCGGTGACGGCAAGACGTGTGATCGTTCCGATATCGCGCAGGAACGTGAAGACGTGCGTCCAGAGTGGCGCGAGAGGTAGATCGGGCGTTTCGCGCGCGCGCTGCGCTTGTTGCTCGCGCGCCTTTCGTAGGGCCTCTTCCCCCAACGTGCGCGGTGCCGTCCCCTGGTCGGTCGGCGTGAATACGTCGAGCGGTGCCGGGGCGTCGAGCACAAACTCGTCGTCCTCATAGTCCGCGTCCTTAACCTCGTTAACGCGTTGCGGTTTCGGCTTGGGACGCTTTACTTCGATAGGCGAGAAACAATCGGGACACTCTTTCCGGGTCCCTATCTCGGCAGCAGTGGCCTGCAGCATGGTGTCGCAAACCGGGCACTTGATGGCGAATTGCCGCGGTGTGGCAATGGGTGCCGTTGGCGATTCGGGAGGGGCCGCCGCATCGTCTTCATTCTGTGGTTGTTCATGTTCCGCAACGTGTTGATCGATGAAGTCTGCCAATTTACTGGTCACCGAGCGATGTCGAGGGAGCTCGACCGGATCGGCCAAGCGGAATTCGTCCTCTTCGCTGGCGTTCGACGCCGCTGGCGCGGTAGTGGCGGATGAGGCGGACGGATCGGGTTTGGGCTGTGGCGGCGGCTTTTGCGGCGGTGCGCGGTCTGGGACAACGACCGACTCCAGGCAGTCGGGACAGACGATCGTCTGGCCGACTTGTTTCTTGGTGGCATACATGCGTGTGCCGCACAGCGGGCAAACGATCGAGATGTTGGCAATTCCGCCGGTCTCGCTGGCGGCGGAAGGCCCGGAACTACTCGCTTGCCCGGCCCGGCTCGTTTGCGTGTGCGCGCCGGGAACCTTAACTACTTTACCGCACTTTGGGCACTTGCCGCGTTGGCCCGCGTGTTCTGCACTGGCGGTCAATTTCGTCTGGCACTGCGGACAGAGATAAGAAACCGACGATTCGCCAGAAGATGTCATAGGACCAGACTCAACAAATAGAATCGAATTCGCATTCGCGGGAATCGCTGATCGAAACTCGTCCGTGAGTGCAGCTCTTGCTGCCATGGTTGATGCGGGCAAAGCCCGTGTGGTTCAGGGCATCTGGTTGAGAATAGGACGTGTACCGAGTTTCACCATGAAGCCCAGATTCGTAATACTGGGTTTCAGGGTACTGGGTTGCTTACTCCATAACATCCGTTTCGCGTTTCTTGGCAGCTTCCGTCGCTTGCGTTTCGTACTTCTTCGTCGCTTCTTGGACTTCTTCTTTCATACTGTCGCGCGAGTCTTCGCTGATTTCCTTGCTCTTTTCCGCTTGTTCAATCGCTTTGTTCGCATCCCGGCGGATGTTGCGAATCGCCACCTTGGCTTCTTCCGCAAGATCTTTGATGCGTGCGACCATCTTCTTGCGTTGCTCGTTCGAGAGTGGTGGAATGTTGATCCGAATCAGTCGACCATCATTTTGTGGATTGAAGCCGAGATCGCTGGCGATGATCGCCTTCTCAATGTCTTTGATGGTACCGGAGTCATACGGGCGGATCACGATCTGGGTCGGTTCCGGCGCTCCGATCGTTGCTAACTGTTTGAGCGGCGTTGGCGCTCCGTAAACTTCGACACGCAACGAGTCAATCAGACCTGGATTGGCTCGACCGGTACGAATGCCCCCTAAGCTTTGCTTGAGGACCTGAACCGCTTTTTCCATACGTGCTTCAGCATCAAATACAACTTCGTCCGCAGACATGGCCAACACCACAGGTTTTGGAGCAACGTCAAGTAAACTGCCGCTAATTTCGCAGCACCGAATCAGGGCCTCCGCGCAGGCTACCGCAATGGTGGCCGCGTTGGTGACCGTTCCTAGTCTATCGCATGCAAGCAGGCTCGCCAACCAACGGCCAAAGCGGTCAGCAGCCTTCCCGGACCACAGGGATCAAGTTTCGGTGTCAGTCAGTATGGCTGGTGGGCCGACCATGGTACCGACCTTTTCACCACGTACGGCCCGTTGAATATTGCCATCTTTTCGATAATTGAACACGAGAATAGGCATCGATCGCTCCATGCACTGGGCGATTGCCGTGCTGTCCATGAAGCGTAGGTTCTGTGCCCGCACGGTCTCGTAGTCGAGCTGTTGGTAGAGTACGGCATGGGGATTCTTTTCCGGGTCGTCGCTATAAACGCCATCGACGCGAGTTGCCTTGAGCAAGATTTCAGCGTCCAGCTCCATGGCTCGTAGTGCGGCCGCCGTATCGGTCGTCACGAAAGGGCCTCCCGTTCCGGCAGCGAGAATGACGATTCGTCCGTTGTGCAGGTGCGATTGTGCGCGGCGGCGAATGTACGGTTCGGCCACCACATCCATGTGGATAGCAGTCATTAGCCGCGTATCGCAGCCAAACGACTCGAGCGCATCTTGCAATGCCAGACCGTTAATCACGGTCGCCAACATCCCCATGTAGTGAGCGGTTGCTTCGAGGATGCCCGAGTTCTTGTCGGTGAAATGAGCCCCTCGCAGGATGTTGCCGCCGCCGATCACCACGGCAATTTCACATCCCATTTGTTGTGCCTGATGAATCTGTCGAGCGATATCGACGACCTCGTCCATCGAAATCCCGCGTTCACCTGCCGACGTGAAACTCTCGCCCGACAACTTCAACAATACGCGCCGATACCGAGGCGCCATCTTCGATTGATCCTCTTTGGCCATCAAAATCACTCCTCACTGAATGTGACGATCTAAGAACGTGTCACAAAACCATCGGTAGGTACCGCCAAAATGCCGAGCAGATCGACACGGCCAGCCAGGTTAAGTGACAGGTCCTAAGTCTGGTTTTGGTGCGACCATTCGCGGCCGGTCGATCTCTGTCCGTTGCCGAATCGAACTGTCGAAACGCCAGCCCGAAAAAAAAGCCCCGATGATCAACGGGGCTTCAAGTGCTTACGTTGCGGCTATTCTTTGCCTAATTCCCAATGCACAAACCGTTTGATTTTCATGTCGTTGGTTTCGGCAAACTTACCCACGGAAAGTTTGTCGTCTTTTACGAACGGCTGTTCGCAAAGCACTCGTTCTGCATAGTAGCTGCGCAGCCGGCCTTCTACCATCTTGTCGACGATGCTCTCCGGTTTACCCTCTTGCAACGCGGCCTCGCGCAGGATCTCCCGCTCCTTGGCCACGGTATCCGCATCGAGTTCGTCGACATTTAACGCGGCCGGACGCATGGCAGTGATGTGCATGCTGATGTCCTTGGCTACTGCGTCGGTGCCGCCTTCCACTTGCAAGAGAACGCCCGCTACTGTCTTGGCATTGTGGCTGTAACCACCGCAGGGTGAGTCGATCCGTACGAGTCGGCCTATATTAAAGACTTCACGAATGCGGTTGAATAGGTCCGCTTTTTGTTCGCCTAAGGTCGTGCCGGCTTTGCTGGGCGAGGGTTGTTCCAGCAGTTCGTCCGCCGTGGTTGCTCCCGGGCCCGTTGCCAACTGGGTCGCCAAGTCGTTGGCCAACTGAATGAACTCTTCGTTCTGTGTGACCGGAGCACTTTCGCACTTTAGTTCCACCATCGCGCCGGTTTTCTTGTCGAGTCCGCAGTAGATCCCAAAACGACCGAACGACGTGTCGCGGCCCGAACGTTTCAGTTCGAGTTTCTCGCCCGATTTGCGCAACGTCTCGATTGCTTTCTCTTCGTCACCGCCCGCTGCGACCAATGCCCGTTTGCAATCCATCAATGGTAGCCCGGTTTTTTCGCGAAACGCCTTCACGGCTTTGGCCGTAATTTCAGCCATGATCTGTTCTCCTATGGTGGTGGATGTTTGTCTGGTTTTGGTTCGTCGGTCCGTTTTTTGAACTACGGGGCGCGACGCAATGGAGTAAAACAGTTATTGCACCAAGCCTGGTACATGCCGCGCAAGCGGCGAGATTGTTCCATGCCGAATTGTCTTCACACGTGCGGTGTGCCACGGAGGTTTCCAATCGGCAACGAAACGAGCGTTGGAGAATCCCCAACGCGCCACGTGGCTCAACGATCTTCCGGCAGGCTTCGCATGGCCGGAAAACGCCGCTCGGCGGCGTTCACGTTCTTGTGTTGTCCTGCCCGTGTTGCCTCGCTCCCCTCGGTGGCGTCAGACGATCGAGCGTCGACCATGGGATCAACTGGCAGCTTGGGGCGGAGAACCCACAGCCGGTTGGCCAGCGTCGTTTCCTTCGGCCGGTGGTGTGGCTGCCGATTCGGTGCCGATCGCGTTCTTGTCCTGCGCCGCCGCGTCCGATTTGCCAGCAATGACCGCACTGGCGAGCGTCTTGATCACCAGCTCGATCGATCGAATGCCATCGTCGTTGCCGGGGATTGGCAGGTCGACGAGGTCCGGGTCGCAGTCGGTGTCGATGAGGGCAATGGTGGTGATTCCCAAGCGGCGCGATTCACGGATCGCGTTCTTCTCTTTGCGCGGATCGACTACCACCACACACTCGGGCATGCGATTCATCGAACGCAGGCCATTCAAGTTGCGGTACATCTTGCGGTACTCGCGCGACAACGCCGATTGCATCTTCTTGGAGTATTCCGAAAGCCGGTCGCTGCCACGCAGCTCTTCCAGCTCTTCCAAGCGACCAAGACGGCTGCGTACGGTGCGGAAATTGGTCAACGCGCCGCCAAGCCATCGTTCGGCCACGAACGGCATGTTGCACCGCAACGCTTCACGTTCGATCGAGCCCGCAGCTTGACGTTTGGTCCCCACAAACAGCACCAAACTGCCACTTGCGGCTACCTGAGTAAGGTACTTTTGAGCCCGTAATAGGCCACGCAACGTCTCGCGAATGTCAATGATGTGAATCTGATTCTTGCGCGCGTAAATGTAAGGTGCCATCTTGGGGTTCCAAAGACTGGCCCTGTGCCCAAAATGCACGCCTGCCGCAACGAGTTCCTGTACAAGTGTTTTTTCCGTCACCAATAAGGTCTCCTGGTCCGGGAACTTACCGACATGGCCCTGGAATTCGCCGTTTCCGGCACCCAATCACGCGATTTCCCGATTACGCGAATCCCAAGACTGCCACAGGCATCACTGCCTTCGCCGTTGCAAGTTCAATGAAACGGGGTTTGCATAGTTGGCCTTGGCGGGGGGAATCCGCGAAGACCACGACAAGCCTCGCAGTCTACTCGTACCCGTGATGAGGGTCAATCCGCGTGAGCGGTCGTCCGCTTGATTTCGACGCAGTGGAGAGTGGAGAGAGGAGAAGAGGGGGAGGGGGAGAGAGGGGGGGATGCAAGTGTTTTCAGCAGTTTTTCTTCGCGAACCGCGCGCGGGAGCATTGGATGGCGGCCCCGATAGCGGGCACCGCGCAGGGTTCAACGCAGAACCAGACAACGCAGAACCAGACAGTCTGAGTTTTCCTGGGCATGACGCTCCCTTGCCTCCAACCCCACAGGTCTCTCCGTGAAGATCCGTGCCCATCCGTGGCCCCTATTTCTGCAGAGCTGCAGAGCCAGACAGTCTGATTTCCTGGGCATGACGCTCCCTTGCCTCCAGCCCCAGGTCTCTCCGTGAAGATCCGTGCCCATCCGTGGCCCCCATTTCTGCAGAGCTGCAGAGCCAGACAGTCTGATTTCCTGGGCATGACGCTCCCCTGCCTCCAGCCCCAGGTCTCTCCGTGAAGATCCGTGCCCATCCGTGGCCCCCATTTCTGCAGAGCCAGACAGTCTGATTCTTTGAATTGCTCGCAGGTGCGGCCGATAAGCTGGAGGGGTGTCTGTATGGTCATCGTGGGGGGGTGGGCGGAGAGCCTGTTGGAGGGGAAGCTACCCGGCAAGGACTTGAACCTTGCGCAGAGCCAGACAGTCTGATTTCCTGGGTATGACGCTCCCCTGCCTCCAGCCCCAGGTCTCTCCGTGAAGATCCGTGCCCATCCGTGGCCCCTATTTCTGCAGAGCCAGACAGTCTGATTCTTTGAATTGCTCGCAGGTGCGGCCGATAAGCTGGAGGGGTGTCTGTATGGTCATCGTGGGGGGG
>JAJRVM010000165.1 GCA_024277285.1 Planctomycetota bacterium | reverse complement strand
GTAATCGGCCTTGGCCTTTAAGCAGATGCTTTGGAGTTCGTCGCCATCGCCGCTGGGAAAGATTTCGCCGACGGTGCCGTAGATAGAGAACGGATCGCGTTGTCGATCTTCGTCCGTCAGTGGAGCGGCGGCCGGGACGTATTGCAGCGAATACTCGATATGGTAGCTCCCATCACGCCAGCGAATGACGCCAAATTGCAGACGCTGCTGCGAATGTTCGGCCGGCCTGAATTTGTGTCCGGCAAATGCCTGATCTTCACTCAATACGCAGACACGGCGCGATACCTGCACGAGAACCTCGTAGCTGATACCGGTCGGAACGACATTGACGTGGTCTGCAGTAATGCCAAGAACAAGCTCCGTGCCGTCGGTTTGTTTGCACCCAAGGCCAATCCGGAATATCGCCCTCGAAGCGGCGACGCCGAGCTTAACATTCTGGTAGCAACAGACGCCTTATCGGAAGGCCTGAATCTCCAAGACGGAAATAAGATCGTCAACTACGATCTGCATTGGAATCCGGTACGATTGATTCAACGATTCGGTCGAATTGATCGGATCGGAAGCGAACATGAATCCATATATGGTTTTAACTTTCTGCCCGAGACCGGCATCGAACAACAGCTGGGGTTGCGACGAGTCTTGCAAGACCGTATTCGGGAAATCCACGAATCGATCGGAGAAGACGCTGCAATCCTGGATCCCTCTGAGCAGCTTAATGAAAAAGCCATGTACGCTATATACGAGCAACAGGGTGGCCTGCCTGAGTCGCTTGAGGACGAGGAAGACGTTCCCTTCGATCTGAATGAAGCAACGGAAATGTTTCGGCAGATGCGAGCGGATGATCCCGACGAGTATGAACGCATTACTAACCTCCCCGACGGAATCCGCGCTGCAATGGTTTCTGCCGACGCCGAGTTGTTTGTTCACTGTAAGGCTGGGCGTTTTCAGCAGCTGTATTTGATGGACTCAAGAGGCAACGTGCTGACGCAAGATCTGTCGGTTATTCTGTCGCGCATCAAGTGCGCGCCAGAGACGGATAGTATGCCGCTGCCGCAAGGTCATAACGGTGCCGTGATGCGTGTCAAACGCCTGTTCTCTGAAGACGTCAAGCAGCGGCAGGCGGAGCGGCACCACTTGGTCTCGATCGGCCATGGGCAGCGCTATGTATTGCAGGGACTACGCCAGCTGCACTCATCAACGGATGATGAAGACGGAAAAGCCAGAATCAATATCCTCGAACAAGCCCTGCGCAGCTCATTGCCAACGGCCGTTGTGCGCGATCTCAATCGATTGCGCAGAAACAGAGTGACAGGCGACGATCTCTACGCGTCGGTCGTTGATCTGTACCGTCAACACGGTCTGCGAAACCGCGGCGACCGAAATGGCCAAGCCAACGAGCCCCGTGATGTGCCAATGCTTGTTTGCAGCGAGTCGCTCACTGAGGCCCTCTGATTCTCTGTCACGTGCAATGGTCTAGAACGGTCAAATGACATGTGCTGCAAATGGCATGGTGTACTCTTGTTTGTTGGGTATCGAGCAAGAAGTGTTGGTTGGGGCCATGTGCGATCTGGAGGCAGCGGGGGAGTTCTGGTCGAGTTTGTCAGTCCCAACGTGACCGCCGTTGAACGGCGCCGCCATTTGGTCTCGCGTGTTTGTTAAAGAGCCGCGTTACGTGACGGCTGAGCATTTTGCGGTGATCTTTGGTGCCTGCTCGGCGGCCACTCGACCGGCAGGGGCCCATTTCACGGCGGAGGATTGGTGGAAAGCGTTGTTGGTCACGGCCTACATGACGGGCTGGCGGATCGGCGAGTTGCTTGCCCTACGCTGGGACAACGTGGATTTTGAGAGCGGTCAAGCCGTCCTCGTGGCAGTTGAGACGAAAGGGAAGCGTGGGGAGCGGATACCGCTGCACTCCGTCGTGCTGGACCACCTCGCCATGATCAAGTCGTTCAACCGGAATGTGTTCCACATTGATTGTGGCCGTCGATTTCTGTGGGACGAGTTCGGCGTGATTCAGAAGGCGGCGGGGATCCACCTGCCGTGTCACGAGGACCACGATCATACGGACAGCTGTTTCGTTTACAGCTTCCACGACCTGCGCCGGGCCTTCGCGACGCTGAATGCTGACCGGCTGACTGCTGATTTGCTGCGGGCGTTGATGCGGCACAAGTCGTACCAGACCACGCAGCGGTACATCGCCATGGCGCGACAACTGAATCGCGGCGTGGAAAACCTGCATGTTCCCGGCTGTCTGCAGCAGTCTGGACCGTTTCGCCAGAAGGCGAATTGAATGTTTGTTGAATGTAAGAGGCCATGACGCACAAAAAAAACGACTCACAGCGAATTGCCGTAAGTCGTTATTCTCTCTTGAGTACCAGAGGAGGGACTCGAACCCTCACGTCCTTAAGGACACTGGATTTTGAATCCAGCGCGTCTGCCAATTCCGCCACTCTGGCTTGATGAGCGTGTTCTTGGCCCGCTTTTGCCCGCGGTACGTGTCGATCGACACCGCGAGAACGCGACCGGCTCAAAAATGCTCACCCGACTATAATGCACCAAAGCCGTGGTTTCTGCAAGGTCCCCTGGTCACGCGTTGCGGGACATTGCCACTTTGCGAGCTCGGTATTTCGTAAACGACGAACTACCAAAGACTAATGACGAAGGAAGCCCAGATGACGAGTGGCGAATGCCGTCCCATCGGATAACCTGCACCGGGGCGCGCCGTATACGGTTTCTCGGCTTCGGATTTCGGCATTGTTTGGTCATTCGGGTGTTTTTTCATCCGTCATCCGTCACTGCGCGGCTACCGTTGGGCGGCTAAGTGGCACTGTCGAACTAGAAGACGGCCATGTTGTCGCGGTGCACCACTTCGTCGTATGGGCATTGGCCCAGCACCTGTGCGATCCGGTCGCTGTGCAGCCCGCGAATACGCTGGATTTCGTCCGCGCGATAGTTGGTCAGCCCCCGTGCCAGCTCGGCGCCCTGCTGGTCGCACAACGTGATCAAATCCCCTTTGTGAAACGATCCATCGACCGCGACTATCCCGACCGCCAGCAGACTGCGTCCTTGGCGCACGATCGCCGCTTGCGCTCCCGCGTCCACCGTAACCCGGCCACGCGGCTGTGCGGAGAAACCGATCCACCGTTTGCGTGGGCTGATCGATTTGCCTTGGGCCAGAAACAACGTGCCTACCTGCTGGCCTTGCGCGATCTGAGTCAACACGTTGCCGCGTCGGCCACTGGCGATAATGACGTTCTCACCCGCCGTCGTCGCGATCCGCGCGGCGGCCAGTTTGCTGGCCATCCCACCCGTTCCCGGCCCGTTCTGCTGGTCGCACACATAGCCCAACACCGAGTCGTCCAGTTCACTGACCGTCGAAATCAACTTCGACGATTCCAACTGAGGATCGCCGTCATAGAGCCCCTCGACATCCGACAGGATGATCAGCAGCGACGCGCGCAGTAAATTCGTCACCAGCGCCGCAAGACGGTCGTTGTCCCCAAATTTGGCGACCAGTTCGTCAACCGCCACCGTGTCGTTCTCGTTGATGATCGGGACCGCATCGTAGTCAAGCAACGCGCGTAACGTGTTGCGAACGTTCAGGTATCGCGCGCGGTCATTGACATCGTCCGCAGTCAGCAGCACTTGGGCGGCGGTGCGCTGGTGTTTGCGGAACGTGCGGTCGTATGCTTCAATCAACCGCGTCTGGCCGACGGCTGCCACGGCCTGCAGTCGTGCAACGTCTTGCGGCCGTTGGCTGAGCCTAAGTTGGTTCATTCCCGCGCCCACCGCTCCGGAGCTGACCAGCACGACACTGCGTCCCGATTCGATCAACTGGCAAAGCTCTTCCCCCAGTCGAGCGATCAGCTGTTCGTCAAGCGTCCCGTTCTTGTGGGTGAGCACGCGCGTCCCCACCTTGACGACAATCGTGTCGGCGGCCGTGGCGATTTCCTGGCGTACAAGGTCGTACATCGGGCTGCGATCAAAAAATGCGTGACATATCCGGGTATAACGCGCACCACGCCACTCGGACGCCAGAACGTGCCATCAAACTACGACGTTTGAATGTAGTGGGTTAACACGGCCGGGTGAAGATGCCGTTGGGCAACTTTTGAGGTAGAATGTTCACCCGAGCCACATGTGGCCTGGGATTCCATCCCCGGCATGGGTAGGGCTCCATCTGCTGGAAGCCAGCTATTGCCACAACGCCCAAACAAGCGCCGCCCACAACGCGCCCCTTCTTAATCGACCGGCAATAGAAAGCCGCCTGGAGGGATTAACGGTGTCCATGCTCGGGAAAGATTCCCGAGCTACATGTGGCCTGGGATTCCATCCCCGGCATGGGTAGGGCTCCATCTGCTGGAAGCCAGCTATTGCCACAACGCCCAAACAAGCGCCCCCACAACGCGCCCCTTCTTAATCGACCGGCAATAGAAAGCCGCCTGGAGGGATTAACGGTGTCCATGCTCGGGAAAGATTCCCGAGCTACGGCGGCACGGAGTGCCGCTCCACACTGCGTCGGTTGTGGACTCGAGCGACTCGCAATAGAATGACCGTCGTTGCATGGCGGTTGGTGGTTCGGGCGAGCTGACTCAATGCGGTTTATACCCGTTCGCCAGCCTTTTTTCTTTCCCCACGCGACGTTTCCAACAACGATTAGGGCGCCGGGGAAGCTCGACGTCGTATGAGATAGGCTTTCATGAGCGAAATCCACGACGAGTGCGGCGTTGCCGCCATCTATCATCTGCCGAGCACGGAAGTGAGCCCTTTGTGCGGCGATGTGCCGCCGGCAGAGGTGTCGCGCCTGCTTCCTCGTATGCTCTTGGATATCCAGAATCGCGGCCAGCTTGCCGCCGGCATGACGTCGTTCTGCCCGTCACGCCAGCAGTTGCTCGATACCCATAAGGATATCGGTACCGTGCGCGAGGTGTTTCGGCTCTCTCATACCGGCAAGTACGAGAGTCTGATGCAGGAATACTCGGGTGTCGCCGCGATCGGGCACGTTCGCTACGCAACGTGCGGTCAAGAAGATCGCAGTTATGCGCAACCCTTCGAGCGGCACCATCTGCAGAAGCACAAGTGGTTCAGTTTCGGTTTTAATGGACAATTGGCGAATTACAGCGAGCTGCGCGAGCGGCTACTTGGCAGCAGTGATCACCATCTGACGCGTGAGACGGATACGGAGATCATGATGCACGAGATCAGCCGCGAGCTCTCGGGCGATCGTAAGCCCGCGCTGATCGATGTCATTCGCAACATCAGCCAACGCTTTGACGGCGCTTACAGTCTGGTCTTCCTGAACGCCTGTGGTGATATGATCGTCGCGCGCGATCCGCTGGGTATCAAACCGCTTTGTTATGCCCTGGAGGGACCTCTGTTCGCAGCCGCTAGCGAGAGCGTCGCATTGTTGAATTTGGGGTTCGCGCCCGAGAGTATTATTCCGTTGCAGCCGGGACAGGCAATTACGATTACCGGCGGCCATGTTGAGGTCCAGCGTTACGCCGATTCGCCTCGTCGTGCCCATTGTTTCTTCGAGTGGGTCTATTTTGCGAACGTCGCGAGCACCATGGATCACCGCAGTGTTTACCTGTCACGCACCGCGTTGGGGGTCGAACTCGCTCGGTTGGAAACCGCCAATGGTAAGATCGATTTCGACGATGGCGAAACGATTGTCGTGCCCGTTCCGGATACCAGCAAGGCGGCAGCCGACTCGATGGCGTTCGAGATGGGAGTCCCCTCGCGCGAAGGCCTGATTCGCAATCGCTACTCGGGCCGCACATTCATCGAAGGTGGCAAGGATCGCCAACGGAAGGCGCAGATCAAGTACACGCCGTTGCGCGAAGTGCTTGAGGGGAAACGTGTTTTCCTGGTCGAGGATTCGATTGTCCGCTCGACCACCATGCGCGTCCTGTTGCATCGTATCCGTGAGCTTGGCGGGGCACGCGAGATCCACGTTCGTGTTGCCTGCCCACCGATTATCGCTCCCTGTTTCTATGGCATCGACATGTCAAAGGTCAATGAGCTGTTCGCGCCCGCATTCCTGCAGGGTCGGCAACTCGACGATGAAGTGCAACGTGCAATGGCCGACGAACTGGGCTGCGATTCACTGCGATATCTGCCCGTTGAAGCGATCGCCCGCGCGATTGAATTCGATGCCGATCAGCTCTGTCAGGCATGCATTACCGGCCAGTACCCAACCCAATGTGGTCAACAACTGTACCGCATCGCTCTCGAAAACGCGCGCAACGATACCGAAGGTGAGGGTCGAACCTACGAAGCCTGACGCTGGCCTGCTGCTTGAACGCCGATCCGTGGAGAATCTACCGTTCCGCCGACAGAAGAACGGGGTGTGTTGCTGGAAGCTGACCCGTCGTGCCGCGCTCCGAGGCGAGCACGGACGGAGGACTTTCGTTCCTAACCCGTCACGGAAGAAGGTCGTGCACGGTTGGCTCGCGAAGGACGCCATTGAACACTAGCGCTTGCGGAATTGGGCGCGGTAGACAGGCACGTCGTTCATGCGCATGCGGCGTTCAAAATGGGTGCGATATTGAAGGTCGTGCTCGGGCAATTCTGCGTAGGGAATGTCAGGGCCTTGGAGCTGCGTCGCACGTTGAAGCAACGCGAGCGTTGTCTCGAAGTACTCGGCCACGTCGGTCCAGAAGTGCAAAATGCCGCCGGGCCGAAGCGTGCGCTGCACGTCCTGTACAAACCGTTCGTTCAACACGCGCCGCTTATGGTGCCGTCGTTTCCACCACGGGTCCGGAAAATAGACGTGCACCGCCGCCAGCGAGTCGCCTTGCAGACGCTCGGAAAAAATCCGCAACCCGTCGCCATGGATCACCTTGCCGTTGCTGCAATCCAGCTTCGCCAGGCCCGCTGCCGCGAATTGAGCATAACGCCGGCCGAGCTCAATGCCCAGGAAATCGTGCTCGGGACACAAGTGGGTTACCTGTGCCAAGAACAAACCCCTGCCGCTCCCCATCTCAACCTCCAACGGCGTCGACCGGCCAAATAACGTGTCGTCCGGCAACGTCTCAGGCAAATCGTCTTCGGCCAACAACCACTGGCTGAAGTCTAGATTCGGATCGATATTGGGTAACGCTCGGCGGCCCATGGTGACGGTGTGATGGGGTGTAAGAGTGATGGGGTGTAAGGGTGATGGGGTGTAAGGGTGATGGGGTGTAAGGGTGATGGGGTGTAAGGGGGCGAGCGTTACTGCTTCCGTGGATTAGGCGAGCTGGCCGCCGCGGACCTTCACGGCGCCACTCAGCTCGCGCGATGGTCTGGGAGTTCCCTTAATTCTCTGAAAGCATGTCGACCGGGATGGGGATCCCTTTGAGAATCCCGTCCACTACAATGCGCTCGCCAACCACTCCCTGAAACTGGCAGATGATCATCCGGCCACGCCGCGCTTTCAACATCTTGCTAATCACAACGAGCCGATCGCCCGGGATCACCGGGTCGCGAAAACGAACTTCCTCAAGGCCCCCAAACCCAAGCATCTGGGCTCCGAGCCAGTCATACTTCTGCGCGAAATAGGCGCTGATCTGCGCGGCTGCCTCCAGCATGATAACGCCGGGCATCAATGGCATCTTCGGCATGTGCCCTCGCACCCAGAACTCGGCGGGCGACGTATCCTTGTACCCGATGCAGATCATCTCTTCCAAACTCTCGTACACGACCGCCGTCAACTGCTCCATTTCGTAGCGTTGCGGGTTTACTTTGCGAATCGCCTCAACATCCGCCACAACATGGTTGAAGTCGATTTTGGAAAGATCGTAGAGTATTGCTTTGGTTGGCACGATGATTACCTCAACATCGTTGTGCGAGATGAATATCTGCTAGATGGCCAATATGCCTGTCCCCAACGTGTGCCTCGCATCGGTTTCCCTGGCCAACGACCGCCGCTGCCTTTCTCAAACCGTTCATCAAGGAGTACGCGGTACATTCGCTTCCGCGCGCGAACTGCACACCGAACCACAACGTCTCCAATCTGTATCCTCCACACGCTTTGCGTGCTCAGGCCGAACAGGATTGGTTCGCCCGTTCACCACAGGATTGAGATAGTTAGAAGCCACTGTGACGAAGAAGGATGTGCGCAGCCTGCGCGCAATTGAAACGCTCAGACACTTATGCCTCGAGCCCTCCAACAAAGAAGGGGGGGGCAACTGATCGTGGCCTGCCTCAGAACGTAGCTCTACGTCTTCAGGTCCTTCCGCTTCGACTTGCGCGCTTTCGCACTGGCCGGTCGCCTGCCGTGATTCGCCTTCTTGATCTTTCGTTTTGGTTTCGCCATGTGTCTCGCTCCGTTTAAAGGGCCACCCCATTTGGTTTTTCGTCAAACCCCATAGCTTAGCAATAACGATAATCTAAGAGAACCCGCGTGAACTGAGTGGTGGGGGGTGTTCTTCCGGAAGAAGAGGGGGGCGTGGCTCTCATGTCAAACCTCTCTCTCCTGCCAAAAAAGAGCGGATCGAGGTGGTGGGAGGAAGCGAGCGTGGCATGGTCAACAGGCCGGTCATGGCCTTATCGACACCGTAGAAGTCGGCGATCTTCAACTCAACGCTCGGCAAGGATAGTTCAAAAACGTGCACCAATGCATGTGCGCAGGACGTAATAAGGACCAATCGCAAAGCACGTTGACTCAGCATGACCGGCTGACTTTGGCAAGCTGTTTCAGCAAGTGCCGCGCCGCGCCGCTATCGATCGCCGCAGCCGCGCGCTCGGCACCGGCGGCCAAGTCGGAGCACTGCTGGGCCGTCCATAGTGCGGCCGCGGCGTTGAGCACGACGATATCGCGTGGCGCGCCAAGCGTGCCGCTGAGGATCTCCTGGATGACCGCAGCACTGGCCACCGGGCCGTCAACCAAGAGTGACTCAAGGGTTGTGTCGGCCAAGCCAAACTCACTTGGTTGCCAAGCTAATTCTTCAATTCGGTCGTTCGCCACTACAGATACATCTGTCGTGCCGTTGAGCGTTACTTCATCCAGTCCATCACGTCCGCACACGACGGCTGAACGACGCGTTCCCAGACGCAGCAGCGCTGCTGACAAACATCCCCGCAAGTCGCTGCGTCCCACGCCCAATAACTGGTACGGCGCACCGGCCGGGTTACAGAGTGGTCCCAGCAGGTTGAATATCGTGGGCGTATCGAGCCTGCGTCGGACCGCTGCCACGTGTTTCATCGAAGGGTGCATGAGTGGCGCGAAGCAGAAGCAGATCCCCAACTCGTCAAGACACCGTTCGACTGTCGGGATATCGGCGTCGATATTCACTCCCAATGTCGCCAACACATCGGCCGATCCTGACTTGCTGGTGATGCCGCGATTGCCATGTTTGGCCACGGGCACTCCCGCTGCGGCTGTCACTAATGCGGCAGCTGTACTGATGTTAAAAGTTCCTGACCGATCGCCTCCCGTACCACACGTATCGAGCAGCCCCTCGCGACTTGACCGAATGGGCGTCATATGACGGCGTAGTGCTGATGCCGCGCCAGCCACTTCGTCCACGGTTTCGCCTTTGCGGTGCAACGCCGTCAGCAACTTGGCGATTTCTGCTTCCGAACACTGGCCTTGCATCACTTGGTCCATCACGGTCGACATCTCGTCCATCGAGAGATGGTCGCCCGCCTCGGCCCGCTCGATTGATTTCTGAATCACGGCTTTCTCCGGAACTTGCCTACCTTGGAACGCAAAGATGAAACGGCTCGGCGAATTCTGCCGGGCCCGATCCGCTGTTCGCTGTTGCCGATAGTACCACGGATGAAACACGGAGGGAGGTGGGGGAGCCACGGATACAACACAGATGAAACACGGCAGGAGGTGGGGGAGCCAACCAATTACGAGCTACCGCTCGGACGCTATTGCCCCGATCTCGTTGGTCGCTGAATCTTGCGAGAGAACGAGTCTTGTGCCGTTAGTAGCGTGGTGAACCCAGAGAGCGTCAAAGTCAGGCGGTCTGAGATTGGAGTATTCGCTTGGCGCTTTTTTTCCAGTGCGGCGTGCTCTTTGGCACTTCAGCAGAGTTCTTGGCGGGCCCAGCTGCGCCGGGCAACTCTGGCCCGGAGGGCCAACACAGCCTTTGCCGGGGTCGTCAGGCCCCGGAATCTGGCAACACACACTCACAAAGCCCCGGAGGGGCGATACAGATATCAGTCCCAAACGTATCGGGGATCATATTCAACTTCATGATACAGCAACTGTTGATGGGTACTGGACATGTCATCGTCCTTTCTGTATCGCCCTTCCGGGGCTTTGCCGATTCTGATTTAAACCACACCGGTGCCTTACGGCACCGGCAAGGGCTGTACCGGCCCTGCCGGGCCGATTTCGCTGCTCGCTCTCTTTCCATGTAACACTGTTCTGGCACTCCGACTTCACTCCAGGCGGGCCCCACTGCGCCGGGCAACTCTGGCCCGGAGGGCCAACACAGCCCTTGCCGGGGTCGTCAGACCCCGGAACCTGGCAACCCCAAACCCACAAAGCCCCGAAGGGGCGATACAGGTCAGGTTTTGGGACCGGCTCAGGTGGAAAGCGGGTTCGAGGTGCTCATTAGAGATTAGGGAATGCGCAACAAGAGAATCAAGCTGCGGAGGTCGTGGAATGGCCACCGCAAATCAGGCTGTCTGGTTTCTTTTCGCACCGCTGCGGGGCAGCCTCGGAAAACCTAGTGGCCCCAGTCTGCCCAATGTTCGGCTTTCTGGTCAGCTCAGTGTGTGGGGAGCTACGGATGCCTTGGGGGCGCAGAAGATTAAGATCGATCTCCCCCGGACTGCGGACTCAGCGTGCTTGGTTTGCGTTGGTATGACGGGCTGTCTTGTTGTGGGTTGTTGTAGGACAATGTCGGCAGTACAATCGCCTTTTGCGTGGTCCTGGATGCGTCTTAAGCTGATGCGCAACAATAGGTTATCAAATCGGTTTGAGGCTGCTGCCGGGGCAGGCGGTTGGGGGGCGTGGTTATTTCGGCGGCGCTCGATGGTCTGGCTCGGGATTACTTATTACCCATTGCTGTGGTGAGTGAGAAAAAATGACCAGGAAGGTGATTCTAGACTGTGATCCGGGAATCGACGACGCCATTGCTCTGGCTATGGCTCTGTTTGATCCGCGTTTGGAAGTGGTCGCGGTGACAGCGACCGCCGGCAATGTGTCGGCTGAACAGGCGAGTCGCAATGTTCAGGCGATCATTGAGCGTTTGGACCCACCCCGGTTCCCCCGCGTGGGAACGGGAACGGCTCCCGAGCAGTGTGCGGGCACCGACTCGTTACAACTGCATGGAGAGGACGGTTTGGGGAATATTGGAATCGCCGTCTCGAGGCTGCACCATCGGCATCCATCGGAAAAGGTGATTTGTGACGCGGTGCGCGCCAATCCCAATCGAATTACGCTGGTTTGCCTCGGCCCACTCACCAATGTGGCGCGCGCCTTTCAACGCGATCCTGACCTACCGTCGTTGGTCGATCGGATCATCATGACCGGCGGTTCGATTGGTGGTATCGGCAACGTGACTCCGGCCGCCGAGTTCAATATGCACTTTGATTCAAACAGTGCACGTGTCGTTTTTCAGTCTCCGGTAACCAAGACGCTCGTGCCGCTAGATGTAACGCGCAGCCTGAAATTCACGCTGGATGTGCTGGATCATCTACCCGCCGAATCGACGCGCGTCGGCGCGTTTCTGCGGCGCATCTTTCCGTTCCTCTTTCGGGCCTACCACCAGAAATTGGGGCAGGAGAGTGTTTTCCTGCACGATGTCGTGGCGCTCGCCTCGGTGCTGGATCCCGATCTATTTGAGTTTGCCGAAATGGCTGGAGATGTCGAGACTCGCGGTGATCTGACGCTCGGCGCTACCATCTTCGATCGACGTCCCAATCCGCATTGGCGACCGAACATGGACGTGGCTGTGAAGATGGACCGCGATAAGGTCTTCGCGCTGGTCCTCAAAGCGATCGCTCGGGCCGGAGAAACCACCAGAGAGTAAATGCTCGATGGCCCGTTGCATGACCCGTTTCCTTGCCGGGCACACGCGCACGGAACAGAAACGGGATAGTCAGATTGACTACCGAGCGCCGAGTTCCTGGCGCGTCAAGCGTGGTGCCGCATCAATTGTCCTGAGCATTCAAAACGGCATCTAGCTTCACTGACTCGCCGTCGCGCAGCACAATCATCCTCACTTCCTTGCCAATCGGAGTCAGGCGGACCTGGTTGACCAGATGATCGTCATTGTCGATGCGAATGCCGTCGAAGAACAGGATTACGTCGCCAACTTGGACACCTGTCCGGTCGGCCGCTGTGCCCGGAGTCACTCGATTTACGCGCGCACCGACTCGGCGTGAGAGACCCAATTGGTGTGCCAACGTGTCATCGTATTGGGAATCGAGCGAAACACCGAGGATCGCGCGGATCACGCTGCCCTGGTCGATTAACTGCTTGGCCACGGACATGGCGATGTTCATCGGGATCGTAAATCCGATTCCCTCGTTGCCGCCGGAGCTGCTGGCGATCGCCGTATTGATGCCGATCACCTCGCCGCGCAGATTCAATAATGGTCCGCCACTATTGCCCGGATTGATCGCCGCGTCGGTCTGGAAGAAGTTCTGGTATCGAACGCCTTCGACTCCCAGTTGCAAGTCGCGTCGCCCCTTGGCGCTGATAATGCCGTAGGTCACCGAATGGCTCAACCCAAATGGGCTGCCCACTGCCAGCACAAAGTCGCCCATCGATACCTTGCTGCTGTCGGCCAGCCGTGCGGCAACCAGATCGGGTCCCGTCACGGCCATTACGGCAACGTCCGTTTCGACATCGGCCCATATGCGGCTTGGAATCACCACGCGGCCCGAGTTCAATGCGATGTGAATATTGTCGAGTGAGGCATGTTTGATGACATGCCGATTCGTCAGGACGTAGTACTTCTGGTTGTATTCGACAATAACGCCACTTCCCGCTTCCTCGATCGATTTGCGTCCCAAGCCATCGTGCGTTTTTTTGGCTTCAATGTGCACGACCGTCGGCTGCGCCAGTTGGATGACCTTCTTCAGGATGTTGCCCTGCTGTTCAAGCGCCGCCACTTGCGTGGCAACCTCTTGGTACATGCGTTCGCGGTCGGCTTTGGAAGGTTGAGACGTCAGCGCGAATTGTGCGTGGCAAACGTCGCTGCCGGCCAACAGCGTAAGGCTGAGCGTGGCAGTTGCGATTGAGCTGATTACAAACGATCGCAACGCAGCTGTTGGAACTAGAAACGCCCTCATTCGCTCACTCCCTCCGTCATCAGGTGATTGATGCTTCCATGCCGCTGTGGCCGAGTCTATCCACACGCATATCCACGCGCCCTTGCCCTACACGTCGCTCCTCCAGCACGCAAGCGTCTGCCGGCGTAGCATGGGTTCGCTGGTACCTGGCAGCTCACTTGAGCTGATTCGCCCACGTGCGGCGAAACGGTACGAGTTCCCGCACCATCCCGTTGCTGGTCGGCCGCTCGAGTGTCCTTGCATGGCTTGCCGTGGTCAAGAAACGTCCATTTCAATGTCGTTGAACAGGATGTCTTGGTCGTTGGATTTGGAATCGAGGAGTTGTCCCCAGTTGGCCGACTGGGTGCTGTCCTTGCCCCGTTCCTCAGCTTTGCGCTGCGCTTCAATGCACATCGTGGCATACGGCAGTGCCTGCAACCGTGCCAGCGGGATTGGCTTGCCGGTCATTTCGCAAATCCCGTACGTGCCGTTACGCATGCGTTCCAATGCATTCTCGATATGGGTCAACTCGCGGCTCTCGACCTCCGCCAATTGACAACTGATTTCGTCTTGTGCTGAGTCGAGCGCGGCGTCCAGCATATCGCCCGACGTCTGCTCGCGCAGCTCCTTTAACGCACTAATGTCCCCCGCCAATGCTCTGCGCAATGCATCGCGGCGTTGCAAAAGTACCTGTCGCAGCTTCAAAATTGCCTCTTTGCGTCCCATCTGTCTTTCACCCTTGAGTTGGGGGGCGCATTCGGAACAGGCGAACAAAATCACCGCCTGCAGCTCCGAATCTCCCTCAAAGTGCCTCACTCTTAGCCTGCTGATTACCGTCTGCTAATTACCGTTGTCCGTCAACGATGCGGTGCCAGTGAATTGCCTGCGCAATCACCAAACTATAGTACGCACATCAACTATCGTTGGGACCTAGGTTCGTTTTTTTTCCGATCACCGATCGGTAATCCGGTACTTGAGATTAAGTCGTTCCAAATAAATCACTTAGGAGCAAGGTGCCCGCGCGTCGCAGCCTGTTGGTCAAGGCGAAAAATCCGCGTCTCCGCGCGGTGGCGGACACTTGGGCCGCGATACGATTCCACGGCGGCGGCGTGAAGGCAGACGCCGGGGTGCCATGGGTTGCTATCGGATAATCGTCAAATCGAGCAGTTAGATGCAGCCGTTTTTTGACAATCCGGCAAGATTTGCCGATTGTGCGGTTCGTTTTCCCACCCAAACGGAGGTGTTTGGTTGTTGACCGGACCGCCTCCGTAAGCTAAATGCCAGTGGAAGAATTCGGTTCGCTGCGCCTGGAGCGCACGCTTCGTTCGAGTGAAGCAACGGTGTGGCGGCTGAGAATTCACAGGAAAGAAATCCCATGGTAACTGCTGCAGGCACGATTGAAGCAACAGACCGACAACCGGCAAATCGACTGCTGGGACACGTCGACGGATTCTTGACGCTCAAGGTCCGTTCGCCCGAATACCGGGGCCGGATCCTCCGTATTCGTTCGCCCAAATGCACGATCGGAGCGCACCCGAATTGCACGCTCCGCCTGCGCGCCGCCGGCGTACGGCCCGTCCATTGCGTGATCCTCCGCGGCCAGGCTGGCACCTTCATTCGCCGCTGGGAAGGGGACACCTGCCTTAACGGCGCACGCTTCGCCGACGCGCGGCTGCAGGAAGGGGATCGCCTGAGTATCGGCCCTATCGAACTCGAAGTGCTCGCTGCGACCAGCCCGCACGACGACACCGCCGGTCACGCCACCCAACCGCCCCACGACTTTTCGACCTCCCCCAACGACGTGACCTCTCTGGATGATGGCCCGGCCTCTACAGACGATGCTACCTCTACAGACGATGCTACCTCTACAGACGATCGAGAAACATGCCAGACGTGCCTTCACGCTCAGCAAGAACTGGACCAGCTGCGCACGCAATTGGCCGGCCGGCAAACACAACTCGAAGACGCTCGAGGTGAAGCGGCGAAAGTCAACCAGCAACTCTCCGAGCTGACGATCGAAATCGATTCGCTGCGCCAACAATCAGATGATCGACCGCCGAATAACGTCGATTCGCACACCGAGTTGGCTGGGCAGCTCGAACAACGAGACGAACAGCTGACGGCACTCCAGCAACAGCTCGCGCAAACGCAGAACGATATGCAACAGCTGCGCGAACAGCTGGTGGAAGAACAGCTCGGTCGCGAAGATGCGACTCGCCAAGTGGAAGCCGCTGGGCAACAGAACTCCGAACTGACCACACAGCTCGAATCGCTACGGCTCCAAACAAAGGAATCCGAAACGCGTGCCGACGAGTCGCAGGCTGAGTTCGCACTCCAGTTGGAGCAACGCGACCAGCAACTGACAGCACTCCATGACCAACTCACGCAAGAACAAACCGAGACGCAACAGTTACGCGAGCAGCTGGCGAGCCAACAGCGCGAACACGAGCAGGCTGCGCGCCAAGCCGACTCGGCCGGTCAAGAGGTTTCCACTTTGACTGTGCAACTCGATGCACTACGCCAACAAGCCGATGAAACCGAGACGCGTGCCGGGCAGTCGCAATCCGAGCTTGCCGCTCAGCTGACACAACGGGCCGAACAGCTGGCAGCGCTCCAGGAACAATTCGCTCAAGAACAACGTGATGCGCAGCAACTACGCGAGCAATTGGTGGATCAACAGCTGGAGCATGAGGAGACGGCGCGCCGAGCGGCCTCCGCCAGCGAGCAGGTCTCTACGCTGACCGCACAGCTTGAAGCACTTCGCCAACATGTCGATGAGAAAGAAGCTCAGGCTGGCCAGTCGCAGGCGGATCTCGCAGTGCAGGCGAAGCAACGGGACGAACAGCTCGCGGCGCTCACTGACGAACTTGCTCAACAGCGGCACGAGGCAGAGCAGCTACGGGAGCAGCTGGCAGCGCTCCAGGCCGAGCGTCAACAGTGGCGCGGAGATCGTGACGTCGCCGAAAAGGAACTGCGCGATCAACTGCAGGCTGCCGGTGAAACGCAACCCGAGCAGGACGCGGACCTCAAGACGGCACAGCTCCGTCTGGCGGAATTGGAGAAACTGCTCGCCGAGGCAGCGCAGGAACTCCGCGATCGTGAGCCTGATGAGAGCCAAAGAGAGTCCACCAAGTGGCGCGATCTTGCTCAAAACGCGCGCAAAGAACTCGAGCAAGAGCGTGGCGAACATCAACGCGTTCGAAATGAGTGGCACGTGGAACGAGAGAGCTTGCAACGTGAATTTGGCGAACGCGCGAAAACTCTTGATGATCTCCATGCCGAGCATGCCCAAAAACTCGAAGAAGCCGGGTTCCTGATCCGGTCGCTGCAGCAAGAAGGCAAACAACTGCTAATGCAGCTGGACGAAGCAAAACAAGCAATTCGGCGCGATGGCGGAACGGGCAAGAACACCTCACCGGCCCGCGCCGAGCGTGCTGATGCGAACGCGGTGGCCCCCACCAATAACACGCTCGTGATGCCATTCGCACTCGGTGAGGGCGCGGAACAAGCAGTTTCTGAATGGACCCACGACGATGCTGTCGACCCTCGCCTGGTGGAAACAACGCTGCCCGGGGAATCCGGGTTGCCAGGAGAGTCTGGTGCCGAACAATCCAGCGGTGGGGGGACGCGCCCTAAGTCGATCGAACCGGTTTCGGGGCCGGTGGCGAATCAAACGATCATGATGCGCCCTGATCAGTTGGTTGACCAGGCGGAGAGCCCGGCGGCGGAGTTGGACGAGAGCCCGTGTGAGCCTGAGGCTGCCGGGATCGAGCAAACGGTAATGCTCGATCCGGAAAAACTGCAGCTTGAGGCGGAAGCGTCGTCCCAAGAAGCTGGCGCGTCTCGAGTTATCGATGGGGATGCGGCATCGCCCACTGCCGGGTCGATGGACGGCCAAGCAGAGCGCGACGTGGCCGCCGATGACGAAGGAGCGATTCAACAATATATGGAACGGCTGTTGCAACGTGTCGGATCGCGTGGCGGCAAAAAACAGAAGTCGTCGAGTCAACCGTCGCCGACCGATGGACCAGCGTCGACGTCGGCTGGCGAAGCAGCGACGGATGTTGAAAATGCATCGGCTGGCGATGCGTCGTTGGCCGATACCTCGCCCCCGCCTACCGCCGATTCGGCGAATCCGCATGAAGAGCTGTCGGCTGGCCAACGTCCGCCCACGGAAATGGCAGCCGATTTGCTGGCGATGCGCGAGTTGGCGAACCACTCAGCGCGTGAAGCCATCCAAAGTAGTGAACAACGCCGCATCTGCTCGTTGGGCGCCGGGCGTCTGGTCGTGGCTACGGTCTGTTTGGCGGCGAGTGGGACGGTGTTGGCCATTAGCCCATCCAAGATCAGCGCGCAAGCTGTTGGCGGTTTCATCGGGTTGGCATTTGGCACCGTGATGTTCTTCCGCGGCAGTTGCAAGCTGTTCAACAGCAGGCGAATGCGCAAACACTTGCGTGACGATGCCGACATTCAGAGTAACTGATCGGGACGCCTTTGCGGTCGGCGACCAACAACACGTGCCGCCGTGGTGATGATCAGAATCCGCGTGCCGCGAGGATATCGCCGAAGTCACGTAGGTGATAGTCGATGCCAACGTAGTCAAGCGTACGACAAAGGCCCCGCAAGGCAACGCCGAACCCATCGGGTCCACTGAAGCCGCCAAACTGACCGCCCCCTTTCACGTGCGGCTCGAGGTCAAGGAAGACGCCGGGAATACCGCGTCGTTTGAGTTTCCGTTCCAACGCCGGAATCGAACGGGCGAAATCTCGCAAAATCACTTCGTGGCCACTGTCGCCAATGTCCGCCGGTACGAAATGTTTGAGCGTCTCTTCGTCGACATGACCGACACGTTGCATCGGCTTCGGGTGTCGGTAGTCCTTGATGTGCATCCAACCAAGCCCCTTCTTCATCGCCAGGTATTGGCCGAAAATCTCGTCGGGCGAGTAGCCTTGTACGACGACGTTGGCGGCGTCGAAGATCAGAACCATGGCAGGATGGTCGACTTGACGGTGGATCTCCTCGAGCAACTGGCCCGTGTGCCCTACCAGATTCGCTTCGAGTTCCAGGCCGAACGTCAAATCACTGCGATGGCACGTTTCCGCAATCTGTCCCAATTGATCGACGATCTGACCCATATGGTCTTTGGCGTCGGTGTCACGCGGATGATAAAACGAGAAACCGCGAATCAACTTGGTCTCAAAGGCGTGTGCGATTTCGCAAACCTTCTTGACGTCCTTCGCCAGGTATTGTTTAAACGGTACAAAGCGATTCTGAGTGCCATCGTCGATGTTTAACAGTTTGACCTTGCCGATCGGCGACCCGATCGACGAGACATTCAAACCATACTCGCCCGAGAGTCGGCGTAGCTTTGCGATTTCCGACTTGTTCAAGTCCATCACGTTCTTGATGCCGTTTCCCGCGTCCATGAACCGAACCGTGTAATATTGCAGCCCGAGTGCAGCGAAGGCTGAGAATTGCTGTTCGGCCGTCTTTTGATTGGCGGCTTCGTCGGCAAATCCACTGATGATCACGCTCGGCTTGGCAGACATTGGCAACTCCCAATCCACAAATACAGTTCGAGTACAGTTTCAGAAAACGATCACAGCTGTCCAGGCTATTGTCCAAGTCGCAGCCCGGTGCCGCAAGGGGGTAGATGGAGAGTGGGCGAGTGGGAGAGTGGGAGAGTGGGAGAGTGGGAGAGTGGGAGAGTGGGCGGGGCAATTTTGCCAAAAGTCTGACGTCGTTCATCTGGGCAACGTTGGGAGGCGATGGGGTAACTAGAAAACCGGCGCCAATTCGAGTATCTTTATCTGCGGGTGATGATCCCGTCGAGCCGAGCGACTTGGACGAGATATGGCAGGTTGGTTGCCGTAATCCGGGTTGTTGAGCGGTCTTGTTTTGTGCGGACAGACTGGCTCGATCGTGTCGACGCGCCCAGATATATCCACCGAACGAGTAAGTGAGAGCAAGAGAGCTGGAAAGGACGGTCATGTTGCCATGGCCATCAAGGATACTGCCAAACAGGATAAGGACACTGCCGTGAATGTTGCGAAAGTCTATCCACCTCAGCACGAGAGCGAACCCGATTCCGATCGCGTGCGCCACCGGCTTGCTGATGTCGAACCGAAATGCCAACGTACCTACACGCCATCCTTGGCGGTGATCGACCGTAGCGCCGGGGCTTACCATTGGACACCCGAGGGACGCAAGTTGGCCGACTTCACGTCTGGCGTGCTCGTCGCCAATCTGGGCCATAATCCGACCCAATGGTGGCGGAAGTTTATGGCGTATCTAGACCTGAATCTGGACGGTCCTGCGTCGGCGGACGAGCCGTTCACCGTGATGGCACCTTTAACCGCGTACAACGCCGTGACGGAACTGGAAGCGACCAGCTGTGAACGATTGATTGCCAATATGCGCGCTCAAGAAGGTGGTGCGCGGATGGAACAAGTGTTGTGGGCCGCAAGTGGTAGCGAAGCGATTCAGAAATCACTCTGGGCCTCGCTGGCACGAACCGAGGGACGCGATCAAATCCTGTCCACGCGGCGCGGGTTCCACGGCAAGAAGGGGTTGGCCGGTGCGGTAACCGGTGGCGAAAACGATCCCGATCGCGACCCACGCGTTCACTTTATTCCGTTTCCGATCGACGAGTGCTACGATGTGCAAAGGCGACAGGAACCGATCGACTTGCAGCCCTATCAAGCGGAGTTGGACCGCGTGGCCGACGAGCTGGGTGATCGAATCTGTTGCTTGATTACGGAGCCCTACTTGGGCGGCGGTGGTTCCTTTCACCCACAACCGGAATACCTCCAGCTGCTCCAACGCTTCTGCCGCGAACGGGATATCGTGTTTATCTTGGACGAAATTCAATCGAACTTTGGCCGTACCGGGCCGATGTACGCCTATACCCGCTACGGGCTTGAACCCGATATCGTCTGTCTCGGCAAAGGCATGGGAAACGGTGTGCCCGTCAGCGCCGCGGTGGGGCGAGCCGACGTGCTGGGAACGCTTGATTACGGCTCCGGTTCGGATACCTGGAGCTGCAATCCCATGGCTTGCGCCGCAGTCCTGGCGACGCTGGACGAATTTGAAGCGAACGATGTGATTGCCGCTGGGCAGCAAGTCGCCGCAGCTCTGGAAACAGGACTCGTGCGACTCCAGCAGACCGGTGCGGTCGCGGCCGTTCGTGGAGAAGGCTGCGTGTGGGGCGTCGAATGCCAAGCGATCGGCGACTGCTCGGCCAGCGACGTGGCCAACGCCTCTGTTGCGGCTTGCTATCATGGAGATTCGCAAGGTCGCGCGGTCCATCTGTTGGGCCCGTTGGCCGATAAAGTGATCCGCGTCAGCCCGCCGTTGACGATGCCGGTGGACGAAGTGAACGAGTACCTTGACGTGATGTTTGAACGGTTCCAAGCCGTTGCCGCGGAGCGGACGACGTGAGCCGAGCGTGGGTGAGGGGGGGGATTGTGATGGATGCGGAAGCGCTGATGCGCCGGGCGATCGAGCTTGCACGTGCCGGCGTGCAGTCAGGCCAAAGCCCGTTTGGGTGTGCGATTGCCAGTGGCGATCGAGTGATTGCTTGCACGCATAACACGGTGCTGGCCACGACCGATATCACCGCGCATGCCGAAGTGAACGCCTTGCGCGCCGCCTGTCAGTCGACCGGAAACATTCATCTGCAAGAAGCCTCGGTCGCGAGCACGTGCGAGCCATGTCCGATGTGCATGGCCGCATTGCATTGGGCTCAAGTCGAGACCGTCTATTACGGCGCATCGATCGCCGACGCGCAAGCGGCCGGCTTCAACGAACTGCAAATGCCCGCCCAAGAACTCTTGCGCCGCGGCGGGAGTCGTGTCGCGTTGGTCGGTGGCGTGTTGCGCGACGAATGTCGAGCGCTGTTCGACCTGTGGCTGCAACAGCCGAAACATCGCAGTTATTGACGTGCGCGGCTTTGGGCCGCTGCCTGCCGTCACAGGCAAGACCCCTGCGAGCTTGTCTCGTAGGTGAATCAGTGCTGGCATTACATTTCTTTTTTGCCTGCCATTTTCTTTGCCCTTCAAGGAGAACAGCTAAAAACGCTCAGCATTGGACGGGTCCACACTACGAAATCGGTACAAATGGTTGACTTTCTGGCAGCCCAGACGTTGTCAGGGGCTACTCGCAACTCGACACGGCCCATGGCCAAACTCCGGCGTTGTTGCGACGTTCGTCCAGAACTTTTGTATACTGTCGATTACGTTTTGTCGTAACTGTTTAGCCATCTGACGTGGGACGTGCACTCGAGTTCATTTTCCATTGGTCGACCCCCACCGCCTTGTGCGGTGGGTGAAGAGGATTGGTAGGCTACCCGTGGCGTCCCGTCCCCCCATACACACGGCCCCACTTCCCTCCCCGCCGCCGCAGGCGGCGGGGAGGGAAGTGGGGGGAGTAGCTGGCATCGCGGGTAGCTGACTAGGCGTTTTCACCCATGGGACGAGCCCATGGGAGTCTTTTGAAAGCGACATTACTTCATTTGGCTAAACTGTTACGTTTTGTCTATCCAAGTCTGTCCATAACGTGTGGTCAAATGCCGTTGCGTGGCAAACTCAAGGAAAACACGATGAGCGATTCATTTAACCGACGCGACTGGTTGCGTATGATCGGAGCGTCCGGAGTTGCCGCCGGTCTGGGAGCGGGAAGCGCGACCGATGCCGCAGCACAGGAAAGCGGTTTTCAGAGCTCGGTGATCGCCGAGCACGAGATACAAGCAAACCGCGCCAGCCCATCGGTGATCGATGGCAAAGTCATTCAACCGCGCCGCGAGTTGCCAGTGCTGCATCATACCGACGTGCTTGTGGTGGGGGGGGGGCCGGCTGGGATCTGTGCGGCTCTTGCGGCGCGGCGCGCTGGGGCGGATGTGACGATCGTCGAACGCTATGGCCATTTCGGAGGGTTATGGACCGGCGGTTTGGTGCTGCTTGTGATTGGGCACATCGTCCAAGGCGGCAAGCAAGTGTGCCAGGGGATTGGCGAAGAGATGATGCGCCGCTTGGACAAAATGGACGGTGCCATCATCGATCGCCGAGGGGGTGTGAATCCGACCGTTGATGCCGAAGCGGTAAAGTACTTGATGGTCGAGATGATCGAGCAAGCGAATCTCAAGGTCTTTCTTCATTGCTGGGGCGTTGATGCCATCGTCAATGGCGATGCAGTTCAAGGTGCCGTATTCGAAAGCAAATCGGGTCGCCAGGTGATTCTGGCCAAGGTGGTGGTTGACGCGACCGGTGATGGCGATCTCTTTGCGGCGGCCGGTGCCGAATACCAACGCCGTGCTCATAATATTGGGCTGGTTTCACGCGTTGGCAATATGGACCAGGTTGACGCGACCAAGGTGTCTGGCGCGCGAAAGCCGAGGTATTTGGGCCGTCACACGCCAGTGCCCGGTGTCAACTGGGCGAACATGCGGGGCCCAGAAGCAGATGGGCTGGATGTCGAAGTGCTCACCCGTTTGGAATTGGCTCACCGCAAGTTCATTTGGAAGAACATGCAGAAAGTGCGCAAGACTCCAGGGTATGAGCGGGTCTATTTGGTGGAAACGGCACCGCAATTGGGCGTGCGCATCACACGCGTGCTTGACGGAATCAGCAGTGTAACGCGCGAGGACCTGAAAGCGGGCACGAAGCTGACGGACGTTATTGGCGTCGGAGGGGCCTGTAGCCAGGAGCATGGTGCATGGCAGATTCCGTACGGCGCACTGGTGCCAAAGAAGATCGATAATGTGCTCGCCGCAGGACGGTGTATCAGCGCGGAAATGCGAATGGCCGACTTGGTGCGACTCATTCCAAACTGTTTTGTGACTGGGCAAGCGGCCGGCGTTGCCGCCGCCGTGGCCGTTCAGGATAATTGCCGGCCACGCGATGTTGATGTGCCAAAAGTCCAGAAGATTCTCAAAGCGCAAGGGGCTTATCTGGGTTGAGTGAAGCGAGACTCCACGAGCCAGCGACGCGGTGGTTCCATTGGCGGCGAATTCGCTGGGCGGTGCGCAATCTGTTCCGGTTTGCTGTTCTCATTGTGCTGTTGCAGCAGCTGCGCCCGTGGGACTCCGCCTATGTGGGCTACGTGGTTGCCGCCGCCAGTCCGTTCGTGGCGCTCGCATCTACGATCAGCAAGGGCGGCTTTGGTTGGTTGGTTCTGGGCGGACTGGGCGTTACCGCGATCACACTGGTACACCGACGCTGGTTCTGCCACTGGATGTGCCCGACCGGTCTGATAGCGGACATAGCCACTGGCGTCGGGCGGCGGTGTGGACGAAGCTGTCCGCGAGTAACGCCGCTTGGGCAGTGGATCGTCCTGCTTACGCTCTTCGGCGCGGTGCTCGGGTATCCGATGCTTCTGTGGCTTGACCCGCTGGCGCTGCTGAGCAGTTCGTTGGCCATTTTTGCCGGAGTAACGGGCGCGGCGCTCTGGCTGTCGGCGGTGGGGATTCTACTGCTCTTGCTGTTAAACACTGTCTGGCCCGGTATCTGGTGTCAACGGATCTGCCCGCTCGGCGCCACTCAGGATCTGCTGGCACGTGGCTCGCAAATCGTTCGGCATGAAGTGGTTGCATTCGTGACGAAAGCTGACCGATCAAAGCTGACGGGTGGCAGTCCTAGCATGTCGCGACGATTCGTGCTGGGAGCGGTTGTGGGGGTCGGCTGGGCCGCCGTCGCTCGCACCCTGATTGGCAAGGAAACGCATTGTATTCGGCCGCCGGGCGCGTTGGAGGAAGCTCGGTTTGTCGGTCTGTGTGTGCGCTGTGGCAACTGCGTACGCGCGTGTCCGACCGATATCCTCAAGCCGGACTTCCTGCAGCATGGCGTCGCCAGCCTGATGACGCCCGTGGTCGAGTTTGACCGTGACTATTGTCGTGAAGATTGCGTTCGCTGCACTACGGTTTGCCCCAGCGAGGCGTTGCGACCTCTGGCCCTAAGGGACAAAATCAACGCGCGAATCGGTTTGGCTCGCGTCGATTCCGAGATCTGTTGGCTGACCGAAGATCGAGAGTGTTCGGCTTGCCGAAATAGTTGTCCTTTCGAGGCGATCACTTACGTTTGGTCCGATGTCGAATACATGTTGACCGTCAAAATCGATCCGACTAAGTGTCCCGGCTGCGGGGCATGCGAATTGGCGTGTCCCACTAGTCCGGCCAAAGCGGTGGTCGTCTTGCCAAACTGAATCGCTATGTCGCTGGCGTCGTTGCGACTTCACACTTGGCAAACGCCTGTTAACTGCGTCGCGGCTTTGGGCTTGCACTCAACTGTGCAGCGCGCAGCCCGGCGCCGCTGTGTGGGGTGTGGGGCGAAGCGTAAGTTGATTCGAACCGTTAACGAATGGCAAACGCCTGTTTACTGCGTCGCGGCTTTGGGCTTGCACTCAACTGTGCAGCGCGCAGCCCGGCGCCGCTGTGTGGGGTGTGGGG
>JAJRVM010000164.1 GCA_024277285.1 Planctomycetota bacterium | reverse complement strand
TTGGTTGTTTCGCCCGGATCTGTTGCCAGATTGTATAGCTCCCACGATCGACCGGTACGCGGTCTTACGAGCTTATGATGGTCACGGCGTATGGCGTTCGAACGGTTGTACTGCCAATAGAGCGACTTGTGCGGCGAAGGTGCTTTGCCGGCCAGCGTGGCTGTCGGATCGCGTCCATCGATAATCCGATCGTCGGGCCGTGTCGCTCCGGCAGCGTTCAAGATCATCGGAAAGAAGTCCAGGCTGACCAACGTTTCGTCGCACAGCGTCCCGGCGGGAATCTGTCCGGGCCAGCGTACCAGGCAGCAGACGCGGATACTCCCTTCGTAGATCATGACGCTTTCCGTCCGGTAGGGAGCGTTTGAAGCGCAATTCATCTGGGCTGCAAATGCACCATTGTCCGAGAAGAACACGACTAACGTGTTTTCGCTCAACCCCAACGCGTCAATCTGTTTCAGCACGCGGCCGATACCTGCGTCCAATGCCGTGACCGTCGCTTGGTAACGCTGTCGTACGTCTCGCGTACTGGGCGAATACCCGTACATCGCGAAATACTCGGCCGGAGCCTGCCAGATGCATGGTTCGCCCGGTCGTTTGTTCGCAGGGCTAGGATAGTGGACGGCGTTCAGCGGTAGATATAAGAAGAAAGGTGCGTTGGCTTTGCGGCGCAGAAAGTCACAAGCGGCATCGGCGAACAGGTCGGTACTGTAGCCTTCGACGGTCGTTGGGTCGGTGGCTCGGTACAAGTCGTTACGGCCTTTGTAGATGTGCGTGTAGTAGTCCATGTTGCCCGAGGCACAGCCAAAGAACTCGTCGAAGCCCCGTTCGGTCGGCCGACTTCCCTTGGCAAAACCGATATTCCACTTGCCGAAACAGGCCGTGGCGTAGCCGAGCGGTTTGAGGAATTGTGGGATCAGTTTTTCGGTGTGTCGCAGGCCGATCCGAGTCCGTTTGCTATCGTATCTTTGGTGCAATTGCGTAAACTGGAAGCAGGCAACGACTTCTTGCTTCGCTATTCGTTCAAGGTGGCGCTGACTCGGTTGCTGTTAGAGCGGCGATATCCCATCGACTGGATACGCAAGCTGTTTCGTTTCATGGACTTCTTGATGGTACTTCCACGCGAGTTGTCGGTTCGATATCGTTGCGACGTGACCGTCTTAGAGGAGGAATTGAAAGTGCATTTCAAAACCAGTCTCGAACAATTGGCTCGGGAAGAGGGACGTGACGAGGGACGCGACGAGGGACGTGAAGAAGGGATCCAGGACTCGATCATCGAGACGCTCGAGGTCCGCTTCGGCAAGGTTCCCGAGTCGCTGACCGAGGAGATTCGCAAATGTGACGATCGAGACGCACTGCGCAAATTACTGCGGCACGCATTGACCATCGATTCGCTGGAGGCGTTCCAGTGTTAGTAGCGGTTCTTGAAAGTGCCACAATCGCGGATTATGAGGCCCGTATCGCGAGCCGCCTTTCACCTCGCGTGCCGATTGTGCGGCGCGTCGTGGAGACTGCTGAAAACTTCGTCGTCGGCAAGTAGTCGATGGACCGCGAAGGCATCGTTCGCTGCCAATGCAGCTTGCAACGCCTGCGTCTTGTCCTGAGAGAGCCGTTTACGTTGCTCTAGCCGTCGCGATGCTCAAATCCCAAGTGTTTCGCGAGCATATCTCAGGCTGGCCGATAGGTTGGCATCTTCCAAAGCCACTTGTTGCCGTGGCGCTAGTGAACTTACCTGTTGTAACCTATCGGCTTGGTGCATGCGAACGAAACGCAATGTCCGCGCCAGATCCCGGCCTGGAACATCTGGCATCGTGATCCAGTAATCGTCCGTCAGGCATGGGACTTTCAACGCATCACGGGTGATTAGTTCCAACGCAAAGTGGATTCCTGGATTCGCTTTGCGCAAGATACGTACCATGTGTTTCAGATCAAAAGCCCCTTGGCCCAAGGAGATGTCGCCGAGCAGAAAACCGTCTTCATACGGTTTGAGAGCTTGATCCTTGAGATGGACGGTCTTGGCCCACGGTGCCAGCGCCTCGATCACCTCGATTGGATCGTCCAGCAATGCCAAGCTATTGCCGGTGTCCACACAGGCGCCTACGTAGTCGCTGCCAATATGCTCCAGCAGCGCCACACGCTGGTCAATCCGCTGGTCCTTGTGGTTCTCAACCGCCAGCGGGACACGATGCTTCTCGACGATCGGCGCTGCAAGTTCGAGCATCGTTTGTGCACGCGACGTGAAGTGACGAAACTCGTCAAGCGACCGGAAACGTTCGTACCGCCGGCCTGGCATCACGACGGTGCGCGCAGCTTGTGCGCCGGCCAACGCGGCAAGGCGGATTTGCGATTCGAATCGCGGAAGGTCTTGGCGGTCCGCCGGTGGGCGAACGATGGCGTCGATGAACATGCTTCGCGCTCTGGCCCAATCTCCTAACGCCGTGGCGTGGTGCTCGGAAAGACCGTCCAGTCTGGCCTGCATGCCACCCGTTCCCAACGCGTGGCAGTGCTCCAGGAACCGCTGTGGTGCAAAGAGGTCGAGTTTGCCTGTTTCTTGGAGCATCGACTTGCGCCGGAGCTGACAATCGTAGATGACCAGTCCCAGGGCCGTTGCAGGGCGTTTCGGACTTGCCAATGCGAGCGCATCGGAAACAGCGCCAACCATATGCGCACCGGGCAACGTCGCTGCGGTTGCTGCCGCCCACTTCAAGGTATCGCGCCGGTTGAGTGTCGGTTGCGTCGCCTGGTCGTGGTCGGGGTAGTTCATGTCGAGTGTCTCTCGCGGAAGGGTTTGTCTCGTCATCAGGCATTGGTGACTTGTCATTTGCGAATAAGCCTGGTCGCGACGTGGAGCTCTCCGATCAGCCCCCGTCGCCCGTAAACCAATTGGCTTTGGTGCTGTTATGTCCAAATGGTGCGTAGAGCGGATCTCCCCAAATACTACCGGTAATATACCCACCCCGCTCTGAACCACCGCTTGTGACCATCGCTTCGGTCACCGTGGCGCCGGCCACCAGTTGCTGGAACACACTCAGCCACGCGTGCAGTCGCGCGTTTTGCGGATGTTGGATGTTCACGACCACGGTGGTGGCGCCACGCTTGAGCAGCGAACCTGCAAACGATCGGCCATTGCTGACGGAGACCGACGCGACCAACCCTGGTTGGACGTCAATGCTGTTCGGCCACGGCGCTGAGTCTTCTTTCGTATTGTTGACGCCACCGGCCGAAAAAATCAGCGGGTTAACCTTCGGGGCGATCGAACCGCTCATGAGCTGTTTGGCGGTGTAGTCCCAAGCCGGTTCCGGCAGGCAACTGTCGCGCGTCCATCCGCGCTGCGACTGCACGCGAACGATTTTCGTTTTCGAGACACCCAGTTGCAGGGCATCTTGTGCCATCGCCTCGCACATACTCGATTCGACGTCGATAAACGATGCGGTGTTGCCTTCACGTCCGAAGAACAGCAGGCAGCGGTTGGCTTGAGCGTTAAAATCTTTCAGCGACGTTGTTGCCGCGATACCGCCATTGACCAGGTCCTTGACGAATTGAGCATTCTCGCGAGGGATCTGCAGTTCCGGGGCTGCATCAGGAAAGGCCTCGATATAGTACGGCATACCGATGCGCCCATAGGGTCGTACCGAGGGATGATTGCGCAGATCTTTCTTCATCGTGTCGTACCACATCCGGCCAAAAGGAAGCAAGCTGCCCTCTTGTGGACACCAGCGCCGCGCATCGTTGGTCCGCACCACAAAAGGGCTGGCGCCGTCGCCCATGTCGAGGTATGGAAAATAGAGATTCGAGTCGCGCGGGCCGACCGATTTCTTCGCCGTGCATGTGGGTGCTTCCTTGATCACATGGGCGAACCACAGAGCATGACCCGTCAGACTGTCGAGTGCCAGGTTGTGCCTGTTGTTGGTATCCTTGACGATCATGGGGGTCCCCGGCGCTAACAACACGATCTGAATGTTGTGGCGTTGGATGTAGTCGGCGACGGTTTGCAAAAAATCGAATGCACCAGGGTTGTCCCAACGCACCTTGGTCCCCATGTCATAACCAAATAGATGGGTCGTTGGCATTCCGTACCGCTCCATATACCACTGAGCGATATCATGCGAAAACGTCTCGGATTCTTTTGGATCGACGCTCTCCATACGCGTCGTGTTGTACACCACCATGATTCGAGCCGAATCGATCCAGGAAGATGGAATCTCAGATCGCGCTTCGAGGCTCGGCAGAAGCACGCTCAGTAGCACCGTCCAGAATACGAATCGCGGTCGCTTCCAATGTTGATTCATTCTGCAAACCTCTCAACTCAAGCTGGGATTCAAAGTGGACTGGATTGCGACGTACACGGCCGAGCGGATCATCTGCCGTTCGGGGAGCAAGCCGCAGCGTGACAGAAAAGCCGAACAACACGTGGGCGTGTAAGCAACGCCAAAGTGTACCATGGAAGGCCACTCGCATCACCATGCAGAAGGCGGCCTGAGCAGGCTGTTGCTCGGTACTCTTTGCGGCATTATTTGTTGGCGACTCGGTTTGCCTGCGAGTTTATTCGCAATGGCGGCCTAGGCAAGGTGCATCGAGTTGATTTGCCGAACTACCCCGGGCCGCTCCGTGATCCGACGTTTCCGGCAGAACCGATTCCTGCAGGGTTGGATTGGGAGCTGTTTTGCGGACCGACCGAGCTGCGCCCACACAATCGGAAACTGTGGGTCAAAGACGAGTTCAAAGTTGGCAATTTGTTATGGCGCGGTTGGGATCTGTGGCGCTCCTACTCGGGATACCGCACGGTGACGATTTGCCTGCTGGCTAACCTGGCGCGCGAGTTGAATCGTCCGCTCAAGTGGAACCCGGCGACCGAGCGTTTTATCGACGACGATCAGGCCAACGCGCTGCTCAAGCGACCGCGTCGAAAAGGCTTTGAACTGACCGTGCCGACGTAGAGTGGTACGGCACTCCGTGCCGTTTTCTGAGCATGGACGACGTAGCCCCTCGAGGCAGATTTCTACTGCCGTTCGATTAAGCCGGAACGGCGTTTTGGCAATAGCGGGCTCCTTGCCGATGGAGCGTTTTCCATGCCTGGGATAGAATCCCAGGCTACACTGTGTGGCTCGGGAATCGTAAGCGTTCACGGCAGCACGGACGCGATCGGCACATTTAGGAAGGGACCGCTCATAAACGCGGATAGACGCTGATGAAGAGGCTCTCCGCCGGGCTTGCCCCGGCCGGGAGCACGACTGGTCGGCTACCAGCAACGCGCCCTTCGTCTTTCGTCGGGCGAACGGAAGGTTTTCTATTAGCCGTCGCTTAGCTGAGGCCGAATCAAGACGCGGTTGGCTTCAACATTGGCCGCCCGCCTTTCAACCGAGACGCCACTTGAAGCTGGGGTAATGGTTCCGCGGTCGGCGTGACGAGTCAATTGTGGCTTGCACCGCGTGAA
>JAJRVM010000163.1 GCA_024277285.1 Planctomycetota bacterium | reverse complement strand
TACCGAGCCGTTGTTGATTCTCACCAGTACCCAGAGCAGGGATCGAACCTGCAATCACTCGGGTTTAGGCCGAGCCGCTCAACCGATGGCGTACCTGGGCATGCTGTTTCCGTCAATGTAGTCCCGGATGGAATCGAACCATCGTTTCCTGGATGTGAACCAAGCGTCGTTGCCGTTGGACCACGGGACTGTGTTCAAGCGGAAGCCGTGAGACTCGAACTCACAAGCGGTTTGTGCCGCCACCTGTTTTCAAGACAGGCTCCTCATCCGGCCGGATGACTTCCGTTTCGTGTTCAAGCTGCGGGAGTTGGAATCGAACCAACGACCTCCTGGTTCAGAGCCAGGCGTCACTACCAACAGCAACTACCCCGCAGTATTCGTCGAACCAAGACAGCGATGAGCTGCGGAGGCAGGAATCGAACCTGCGTCGAAGCGATTAACAGTCGCCCTCCCGTGCCAGCACAGGACCCACCGCATCATTCAGTCAGGATGGCTGGATTTGAACCAGCGATCTCGTGCTCCCGCGACCAACCATCTTCGCTGGTCGGTGCCCGGCGGGATGCCAGGCTTCCCCTACCCCCTGAGTTTGAGAGCGCCCAGCGGGAGTCGAACCCGCACAGGCAGATTAAAAGTCTGCTGTGCAGCCTTTACACCACGACCCCATGAAGTTAGTCGGGCGTATGTGTTTCAATCGCTGAGTTCGTGCCATCTTTTTCTCCTTTTCGTTTAGTGGTTCAGTGGTAGCCCTGGGAATCGAACTCAGCGCAACTCGGTTATCAGCCGGGTATGGGCAACCAGCCCTCGACTACCTCATCAAAGTCGGGCACCCCGGAGTCGAACCGCCCTTGCTTCCAATCAACAGGGCTCCTGTTCCCAAAACAGGCGTGCTTCCATCTGCACCTCTGCCCGAAACGTCATCAAGTACCCACGACCACCTACGGCGGTGCCCGAGAATCGAACCCCTGTCTGCGGATTGAAAAACCGCGATCCTGAACCGTTAGACGAACGGGGCATGTTGTGTTGTCAGCGCGTACTGCGAGCGCAGTGGGCCGGGAGGCGCTCGAATCCTCGTCTCCTGGTTTTCATCCAAGTGCTATGCCGTCTCAGCTACCGGCCCGAGTTGTTTTGATTTGGACACGAAAAAACCCGATGCCTTGCGACACCGGGTTAGGGTTGATTCCAAGTTGGATCGACCAGGTGTCACAAGCGCAAAGGCATGGCGGGCAGCGTATTCGCCGATTGCCCATAATCGATGGACAAGGCGGCAAACGGCCCTAAGCCTTTGGGTTCGCACGTGATACTTGATCGCAAGGACATCATCGTTTCGGTTCCTACTGTTGTGCGGGCTTGGACGCCGCGTGAATTGCTGTGTCGTCGTTCTGTAGAGTTAGACGATGGTGCAACGAAAAGGTTCACGGAGTTTTCCGGTGCCGCGAACAAAGTATTGGATGCGCGCGGGGCAGGAATTATTTCCTCGCGTCGATCAAATTCCCAAAGAAGATGACGGGCAAGAAACAGCGCTCGGTGGAACGTCTTCCGAGCCCTGGACCGAGCAGTTGGATCTGGAGACACTCGAGCGCGTGAGCGGTAGTTTCGTTTCCCTGCAGTTCAAGCGGCGGGAAAACGACGTGGTCTGGCGAGTCCGGTTTCGGGGCGATTGGCTCTATGTGTACCTGTTGATCGAATTCCAGTCGACCGTCGACCGGTTCATGGCCCTACGACTCATGGTCTACGTCGGACTGCTGTACCAGCGTCTCATCGATGAAGACCAGGTTGGCCGGAAGAAATTGCTGCCACCCGTTCTGCCGATCGTGCTGTATAATGACAGGAATCCGTGGTGGGCCCCGCAAGATGTGGCTGAGCTGATGGCGAATTGCCCGGAGTAGCTCGCGCGGTATCGGCCTCGGATGCGGTACTTCCTGCTCGAAGAGCACATGCAGGAAGATGCCAAACTGGCCGAGATGGAGAACTTGGTGGCGCTGGTGTTCCGGTTCGAGCAATGCCGGTCGCGTGAGGATTTCGAGCGTGTGATCGACGCAATGGTTGCGTGGGCTGGGGCTGCCGAGCACCGGGAGTCGGTCAAACGGCTTGCACGCTGGGTGGAGTCGATTGTGTGGCCGGGCCGGTTGCCGGACCAATCGGTGGTCGATCTGGATGATATACAGGAGTGCGGAGCGATGCTGAAAGAGCAGGTCAAAGAGTGGGAAAAGGCCTTGATCGAGAAGGGGATCGAACAGGGGATCGAGAAGGGCAAGGCGGATTTCTTATTGAGTCTGATTCAGCGGAAGTTCGGCATTGTTCCGGACCCACTGCGGCAGCGCATCGCTGCGGCCAATTCGGAGCAAATCCTTGCGTGGGCCGAACGGGTCCAGATCGCCGAGCGGATTGACGATGTCTTTGGAATGTGAATCTCACGCCGCTGAGGTTTTGTAGGGTGTGTCAAACTCGCCTCACGCATGCGTTTGCGGCTGCCAGCTAGGATCAGAGCGAGCTTGACACACCCTACAAGCGGCCCCAAGCCGAACAACGATCCCGGGAGCAGAAGAGTAGGAAGCGGAGGCTGACGAAGCGGATGTGGCGTTGAAAGAACTGCGGCGCGCGGTGTGCGTGTGTGCCACTGCATGCTCGAACGAGTTTTACACCTCGATCGACTTATCACTACCAACCGCCCCACCATCACACCGTCGCACACTGCACGCAGTGCGAGCCGTCTTGCCGGTTTCCAATGGAAGCTCGATTGACGCTTCACACTGCTCAACTTGGCGTTTGCGTGTTGCGTCGATTTGCGACTTTGTTGGGGGATCTGGCGTTGGAAAACGTACGGAATGAGCAGTGGCACGGACGCTCGAACGAGTTTTACACCTCGATCGACTTATCACTACCAACCGCCCCACCATCACACCGTCGCACACTGCACGCAGTGCGAACCGTCTTGCCGGTTTCCAATGGAAGCTCGATTGACGCTTCACACTGCTCAACTTGTGGTGCTTCACAACGCAGGATGTGACCTTATTTTATGATCGACCGATCGCGTGGCTCTTGAGGCCGGTCTCATGCGAGATTCTCGAGCAATCCCGTGCTGTCGCCCAGTTGGTCGACCGGTGCGCCGATACGTTGGAGCATGGAACGGTAGAGGTTCGTCAGTGGGGTGCTATGCGGATACTCGATGTGCCGTCCAGCGTTGATACTGCCAGCGCCGCGTCCCAAGAGGACGATTGGCAGGTTGTCGTGGTTGTGGCGGTTGCCGTCACCGATGCCACTGCCGTACATCACCATACAGTTGTCCAGTAGCATGCCATTCCCATCCTTGGTGGTTGCCAGTTTCTCGATCAGATACGAAAACAGCTGGGCGTGATACCGATTGATCTTGGCGATCTTCTCCAGTTTCTTCGGGTTTCCTCCATGGTGGGACAGGCTGTGGTGCCCTTCGCGAACACCGATATTCGGGTAGCTGCGATTGCTGCCTGCGTTGGTGAACATGAAGGTGACGACGCGTGTCGAATCGGTCTGCAATGCGAGTGTCATCAGGTCGAACATCAATTGTGTGTGCTGTTCAAGCTCTCTTGGCACTCCGGCGGGGCGTTCATAATCGGGCATGCCGGCTTCGGCATTACGTCGTTTTCCCGCGTTGACAATGCGCCGCTCGATATCACGCACGGCATAGAGGTATTCGTCCAGTTTCTTACGGTCGTTACCACCGAGTTGTTTTTGCAACCGCTTCGCGTCTTCGATAACCAGGTCCAGTACGCTCGTCTTATAGTGGTCTTGTTTCGATCGTTCCTGGACCGATTGATTCTTCATCGCGTCGCCGAAGAGTCGATCGAACACGGCCGCGGGGTCGACTTCTTTGGCAACCGGCGAGGTAGGAGAACGCCAACACATGTTCGAGGTATAGACGCAGCTGTATCCCGAGTCACAGCGTCCTGCCTTGGCGCTACGTTCGATACCCAGTTCGAGCGATGGCAGCTTGGTTTGCATGCCGATTTTGCTGGCGGCCACTTGATCAACGGAGACGCCGTTATGGATGTCCGCGCCGTCCGTTTTCTTGGGATGAGCGCCGGTCAGGAACGCTGCCACACTGCGCGCATGGTCGCCGCCACCATCACCCAGGGCGCGGGCGCCGTTGAGTGTCAAACCACTCAAGACGGTCATTTCCGAACGGTACGCCGCCAGTGGTTCGAGTGTGGCAGGCAACTTGAAATCAGCTCCGGTCTTTTCGGGAGTCCAGGCGGGCATGTGCATGCCGTTGGGAACGTACAGGAACGCCATTCGGACCGGTGGTTTGCCCGGCTGCTGTTGGGCTGCACGCCCGGTGGGCAACATGGCTTCGAGCAACGGCAGGCTGACCGCCGCGCCAAGGCCACGCAGGGCAGTACGACGCGAGATCTGGTTTTTCGAGCTCATTCGTGACTCCGTTTCTTTCCCCGTTTCTGGAAGGGTTCGCTTTTGACGACCTCGAGCACCAGTCGCGAAAAGCGATAGTCGTCTTGTTCCAACGCGTTCTTGATCTTGTCCAACGCGCACTGGTCGTAGTATTCGAGGCCACGTCCAATGGCATAGATAAGCGTCTTTTGAGCGATGCACTGCAAGAATTCGTCGCGTTTGTTCTTGAGCAACAAGCCACGCAACTCGTCATATCCGTCGAATCGTTCACCCGAAGGCAGTTCACCAGTGGTGTCGATCGGGCCCCCTTCGTCCCGAGCCCGGTACCGACCGACAGCGTCGAAGTGTTCTAACGCAAAACCGATGGGATCCATCAGTTTGTGGCACGAAGCGCAGGCTGGGTTGCGACGATGCTCTTCCAGACGTTGCCGCATCGTGCCGGAGAGCTGCGGTCCCTCTTCCAGCAATGGTACGTTGGCTGGCGGAGGTGGCGGAGGGGTGCCGAGCAGGTTTTCCAAAACGAACTTGCCTCGCTTGACCGGTGATGTGCGTGTTGGGTTTGATGTGACCGCCAAAATGCTGCCCTGAGTCATCACGCCGGCACGTGGCGTGCCCTTGAGTGAAACACGTCGGAATTCGTCGCCTTTGACGCCTTTGATCCCGTAGTGCTTCGCCAACGCCTCGTTCACGAATGTGAAGTCTGCGTCCAGAACGGTGAAGACGCTGAGGTCACGATGCACGATTTCCGCAAAGAATCGCATCGTCTCGTGATGCATCGCGGCCAGCAGATCGCTGCCACAGCCGGGGAATTGCTGCGTGTCGAATGCCATGTCCTCGAGGCTCCGCAATTGCAGCCATTGGCCGGCGAAGCTCTCGACAAAGGCAGCGGATTTTGGATCTGCGATCATTCGCCGTACTTGCCGCTCCAAATGATCTCCGTTGCGCAAAGTCCCCTTGCGCGCGAGCTCGAACAATTCAGTGTCAGGCATGCTGCTCCACAGGAAATACGACATCCGAGTTGCGACTTCGTAATCGTTCAGGTCGCGAGCGTTTTGGTCATCGGGCGGATCCATTTCAACGCGAAAAAGAAAGTGAGGCGAAACAAGTATCGCTTGCATGGCAAGTTGGATGCCTGCTTCAAAACTGTCGCCCTTCCGGTCCGCCAGTTCGACGAGCTTCAATAGCCGATCGACCTCGCCTTCTGTTGTCGGTCGGCGAAATGCAGCGGATGCCAGGCGAGTGAGAATCGTGCGCGCCGCTTGCGTGTCGCTCGTCGTCTCGTTCGGCTGCGCCACGAAGATCTTGCGATGAGTGTCCGGCAGTTGTTGCGTGTTGAGGTTGACCGGTCCGCGCAGTTCCAGGTCGCCAATGAACATGTTGCGGTCTTCCGCACCTTGGCGGCCCTTCTTCGGTCGGTAGTAGTCGTTAATGAAGGCGAGCCCCACTTTGTGCTTGCCCGCTTTAACACGGATTCGCGTCGTGTACGTCCCGGGCGCATTGCGCACCGCACGAACGTCGTGCACTTGCACATCCCGACCGTCGATGCGCACCGCCATTCTCACCGGTTCCGATCCAGCCTGATCGCCAGCCGCTTGCACACGCAGCTGATATTGACCGTCCTTGGGAAAGCTGATTTCGACGAATGCTTCGCCGTTACTAGATAACGAACGAGCGATTCCGCCGATCGGTCCACCATGCCCCTTCATGTCCTTGCCGTTTAGCTTGCGTTGCAACGCCGGAGCGGGTGGGGTCACAATCGCTTGTTTGCTGATTTGTTCGGCCGCAGTCAAATACTTTTCCATCAGCAGCGGTGGCAAGGAGAGTACGTCGCCGATATTGTCGAAGCCGTAACCAACGTCATCGGCAGGAAAGTCAGCTGCCGGCTGATAGTCCACCCCCAGCAGATCGCGCACCGTGTTGCGGTACTCGTTGCGATTCAACCGGCGTAGAGTGACGTGGCCCGGATCAACCGGGCCTGAGCAATCGGCCTGGTTGACCGTCTGCTCGACCCATTCCAGCAACAATGCGCGCTCCTGGCCGGTTGGTTGGTCCATGTCGCTCGGCGGCATGCTGCCGGCGCGCAGCTGACTCAACACCTTGAGCCATGTGGTGCGGTGATCGCGCACTTGAGCGGCGGAAGTGAACTGTTCGAGGCTCAAGTCTCCTTCCGCTTCGTCTTCACCGTGGCAATCGACGCAGTAGGTGGCCAAGAGCGGCCGAACCGCATCTTGGAATCGTTGGTTCAAGTCGTCGGCATGCAACAGCGCGGGAGCCAGTGCCACGAGAAATGCACAGCACAAGCATGGGAAGATGCGCCGAACAAATGCGGTGTGGTCGCTTGGTTGTAACACGGCAGTTACCTTCAGGAGGGACAATCGAGCGGAGTTCACGTTAGGATGGGTGTCGCCATATGGGTTGTCCGCGTGGTGAGGCTTACAAGACGCCCGGTGGCAACACCCTGCTACAAAAGAAAACGTCTTGCATCTCGTTTGTGGGGGCAATCCGTTGCGCCAGTCTCGACGCGGGGGCGAACGCCGCGCACTTTTGGATTGTATCAAGAACGGTCGATCTGTGTCCAATAGCGGCCTGTGAAGGAAGGCACAAAGAGGTGTGGCAGGCCATCGCGTTGGCCTGCTGCTTGTGGTAGGCAGCCGTGTCGTAGGGTGTGTCAAGCTTGACACACCCTACGACCTCTTCCTCGCACGTTTCGCTATACCTCTTTCGGCACCACGTAAGGTTTCCGGTAGGGACGCGTGAGTAGCTGGTTGGCCCGGTCATCGTTGACGAATTTTTCCGTTTTGGGATCCAAGTTAAGGACACGGCCAAGTTGGTACGTGTTGTTGTCCATCGGGATGCCGACCACTTTGAGGTTATCGTGCAGTGCATCGAACGCGTCGATCACTTCGGCATTGTCACCCAGCATTCTTGGCCTGGCTTGCATCGGCACTGGTTTTCCCAGCCGATACGAGATATTGCCCAGGTGGCAGAGCGCCGCTGAATAGTGCGCGACTTCGGCATCGCAGTTGCTCATTTGTGGATCGCCCGCGCGGACGGCCGCGATGAACGCGGGGAAAGGACCGCCGGGTGTGACATTGGCTTTGCCGCCTTGTAGCGGCTCGGGATCGCCACCGCTCTTGGGATAGAATTTCCAATCGCGAATGACGCCGTCGGTGGTGTAGAATTCGTTGGCCACTTTGAACGGTGGAGCCCCTGGCACGTCCTTATTGGCGACTAGTCCACGCGTCTCAAAGACGAGTAACACGTCACCGAACTCGTAGACGGAGAGCTGCATGTTGGGTGTTTGGCCTTGGTCCTTGTCCTCGGGGAGGAAGCGTCCGCCGAGGCTCCAAACTTTGGTGGGCAGCGTGGCTCCTTTGATACCCCAGCGAGCGACATCCATCTCATGCACACCCTGGTTGCCGGTGTCGCCGTTACCAAAGTCCCAGAACCAGTGCCAGTTATAAGGATGCAGGTTGGCATGGAACGGCTGTTTCGGCGCCGGGCCAAGCCAGACGTCGAAATCAAAACCTTCGGGCGGAGGGCCTTCTGGTCGGAATCCAATCGACCAGCGAGGTTTGCAACAATAGCCTTTAGCTACTCGTAGTTTTCCGTATTTCCCCGATTGGATCGCCGCAATCTGCTCGGCACGTTGCTGGCTACTGCGTTGCTGTGTTCCATGCTGTACGACGCGATTGTATTTTCGCGCTGCCTCGACGCATTGGCGCCCTTCAAACAGGTTGTGGCTGATCGGCTTTTCGACATAGACATGTTTACCTGCCTGGCAGGCCCAGACCGTGATTAGCGAATGCCAATGGTTGCAAGTGGCAACACTCACCGCGTCGATCGATTTGTCTTCCAACGCCTTACGTATATCTTGCACGCAGGTCGGGTCGGTCTTGTACTTGTCGCTCAGTTCTTTGCTTCGTGCGGCAAACAATCGGCTGTCGGGGTCGACCAAACAAGTGACTCGCACGTTTTCTTGTTTGGCAAATTCGCCGATATGTGCGTGCCCACGTCCATTGATACCGGCCACGGCGAGTCGCACTGAATCATTGGCGCCGATCACGTGTCCGGACGCCTTCGTACCGGAGATCGTGAACAGTGAGAATGCCGCGCTGGTGGCGGCGGTTGTCCTGAGAAAGCGGCGTCGTGTCATTTGGTTCATAGTGAACTCCCGTTGGGGTGGTGGCGGGCGGGGTCGGGAAACCGGATGTGGAAGCTATTCTACCTCATCTTGCGGGGCAGAAACAACGGCGGTGGCGATTCAACACGGTTGGTAGGCGTCGCGGGGGAGGATGTTCCAGGCGGCGTACCACTGGTTGGTTTCCACACGCGTCATTAGAATGAAGGCGACAGTCGAGAATAGTGGCGACAATCGAAACTCAGAGCATGGTTCCAAGACGGTGTGAAATGGCGACGCAACGGAATGTGAACGCATACGATGGTCTCTTGCCGCCCGAGTTGGCGAGAATTAAGAACACGCAGGCCGCGATTCCCGCGATTGCCAAGGATCCCGAACTACTCCGACTGGTCGATGAGGCGGTGAGCCGAATTCCGACGGATCATGTATTGCATCTGGCGGACGCGCGCGAGATGAGGTTGGAGGCGGAATCGGTACACCTAGTGGTGACATCACCGCCGTATTGGACGTTAAAGGAGTATCGGGACACAGACGGGCAACTTGGCCATGTGGATGAATACGATTGTTTTCTTCGCGAGTTGAACAAGGTGTGGAGACGCTGTTTCAAGGCTTTGGTGCCTGGTGGTCGGCTCATATGTGTCGTGGGAGACGTTTGCCTCTCGCGGCGGAAGAACAACGGTCGGCATACGGTCATTCCTCTTCACGCATCAATTCAGGAGCGTTGTCGAAAAATCGGTTTCGACAACCTTGCTCCAATTATTTGGCACAAGATATCCAATGCGGCTTTTGAATCCACAGGGAACGGATCATCCTTCCTCGGAAAACCGTATGAGCCCAATTCCGTCATCAAGAACGACATCGAGTTTATCCTGATGGAGCGAAAGCCGGGGGGGTATCGAAGCCCCTCGTTTCCAACTCGAATCTTGAGCGTCATACCGAGCGACAAGCACAAGGCGTGGTTTCAACAGATTTGGACCGGGCTTACAGGGGCGTCGACCAGAAACCATCCAGCGCCGTATCCATGCGAATTGGCAGAACGTCTGATTCGGATGTTCAGTTTCGTCGGAGATACGGTATTGGATCCTTTTCTGGGGACTGGTACGACCTCTGTTGCGGCCATGAAGAACGGACGGAATTCGATTGGGTACGAGATCGATCCTCACTATTTCAAGGCGGCCGAAAAGCGAATCAGCAAAGTTCCTGATATGTTTACAACGGCAAGGGTGAATGTCAGTGGAAGATCTTGAGTCGAGACTGGAAACAGCCATCGCGCACTTTTGGCACACTCGCAACAGGCAAGCACGGACCCAAGGCGAGAAAACGGGCAGAAGAGACGCCGGACTGCGGGCTGCAGTCACGGGCGGCAAGCATCTGGATGGGTTCGTTATTTTATGCCGAGACTTGCTTATCGCCGCAGGGTTGCCCGAAGCTAACGTGTTTTGGAATAACTCTCTTGAACTTCCAGGTTATTATCGAGCGGAGAAGAGTTGGGATCTGCTGGCGGTTGTTGGGGACCATTTGCTGGCCGTTATTGAGTTCAAGGCACAGGTCGGACCATCGTTTGGCATAACTTCAATAACCGAACCGAGGAGGCCGTGGGAAACGCGACGGATCTTTGGGCGGCCTATCGCGAAGGTGCTTTCAGTCCATCGCAACGTCCGTGGCTTGGCTACGTTTTCATTCTGGAGGATTGCCCACGGTCGCAGGCTCCAGTGAGCGTCAGAGAGCCTCATTTCGGCGTTTTCCCGGAGTTTCGCGGCGCGTCCTATGCCAAGCGGTATGAAATACTGTTGACCAAACTCCTTCGTGATCGATTGTATGACGGTGTGAGTCTGTTACTCACGCCTCGCGATAGTGGTCTTCAAGGCGAGCATCACAGTCCGTCAAATGAGCTGGCATTCCGTGGATTTGCCATCAGTCTGCAGGCTCACGCGATGGCATTTGCACAACAGCTTGACTGTGACGATTCGGATGGCAGTTTGTCCGGAGACATCTAGGCTTTGTCTCAAAACGCCCTTTCACGCAGCCAAGTGACACGTTTTCCCGGCAGTTACGCGGAGTAGCCGCGGGCAATTCCGAGTTTAGAGACGAAGCTTAGTGAAACGAGATGCGTGGAAGTGGCTTTGCCAGCTCACTCATCTTCAGGGTCACCCACATCGACTTGTGACCAGTCGACGTCGGATGGGGCTTTTTTAATTTCGGCGAGTACTTTCTGGGCTTGTGGCAGATCTTGGCGTCGGACGATCACCTGGATGCGGCCGGGAGCCTCTGCGCGAAAGCCGGCGGTGAAAGAGCCGGTGGTCGACGCGTCGATGCCTCGGGCTGCCAGTGCCGTGACGAGAGCTGCCGCTTCTAGATCGCTTTCCACACGCGTCAGCACCTCGGGGTTGTTCGGGTCGCTTGCCATTTGAGCCGCCTTGTTGTCAGGAGAATGGAGTGTCGGGATATTTCGAGGCGAAGGGTTGTTCTACGCAAGCAGCTCGCGCAAGTGAAAGTGGAACTTACCAAGTTTCCCACCGTAGTTCCCTGCTCCGATCGCGACGACGCCGTTTCCCGCGGCAGCCTGGATCGCCGCCGTCATTGCCACGGCGACCGTCGCTTGATCAATCCCATCGATCACAATTTCGTACGCACAGTGTGCTTTGTCGTGAAGAAGGGAATCGACGCGCCCGCGCAGGGTGGGGCAATAGGCATGGGCGGTCGAGGCCTTGAGTGCCTTGTAACGCGAGCCAACTTTGCTGCCGCTGCGCACGACGCCGCCTGGAAATGGCGTGATAACGCCATCGACTTTGCCGATCGCTTCGACGCCACGTCGTGCGGCGGCGAGTGCGGTGGTGGCATCGACCGCCTGCAGGATGATGTTTCCACCAGCAACTCCTTTCTTGACACCGACCGATTCGACGACGACGAATTCACCGTCCATTACTGGAATTCGCCAGTAACGTGTGCCATCGAGTAGTTTGCTTTTCTGGTAACCATCACCGAAAAAGCGGATATGCTTGCCCAACGCCACGCGCTGCTCGGCATCCGCCAGACCGTCGAAAACGGCGGTGGTTGGACAGGTCATCAGGCATTGGCCGGTGCGATTTGGGATTGCCTTGGCGAGTGCGTCGACGGAGAATCCGAACAGTAGCAGTGCGGCGCCGGGCCGACCGTCGGGGGTCTGGTTGGTGTCGAGCAGTTGTTCGACTCCGGTTTCCGCATCACAGGCGATTACCGAAGCGCTGTAGCCGGTGAATTCGCGCACGGCTGCGTCCAGCCAATGGCTGTCTTGCGCGGTCACGACCAGGCGTGCGTAGCGCATCGGGAATGCTTCTGCGAAAGTGTCGTCGATCCAGGTGTCGCCAATTTTCACGCCACTTACTCCCTCAACGCCAAACAACTGGAAAAAACGCACTAATCCGCTGAAGACGAATTCCGTCGGTCACCTGACTGGCTGCGGATCGCCACATGTCTTGTGCCTGCCTCTCGCACTCTTCAGGCCGCTTGCATCACACTCGACGCGCCAAGCGGGGAAACTGAACGCGGGCCGAGACGCTGTTGCGACACGGCACGCGACACCGTGCTACGCTCATCATGACGGTGCAATGTCGTGTTGCCAAGCCGAATGCAGATCCTGACATCCATCGGGTCGTTACATTCGGCATAATCTGAACATCAAACCGGCCCTTTTTTGACCGTGACTAGGTTCTGACGTATAGCAATGGTAGCAAGTTACGCGCAGCATTTCCAAGTATCCAGCGGTACGACCCTCACAGGCCGTGACGCACCATTCTCGCCAAGGCGATGCTGGCAGATAACGTCCCGATTGGCTTTGCGAATTTGATAACGACATGGAAGACCGACTCCCCGACTCCGCGACAGCCCTTCAATGGAGCGAGCAATTCTCCCACGCGTTGCAACAGCAGCGTGAACGGGCTCGATATCTCCTGCAAGAGGAGCACGACCGCATTGCGCGCGTCGAAGCGACTCTGGCCGAGCAGATCCAGAAGGTCACGGATGAACTCGCGCATGATCGAACGGAGGTTGAACAGCGTGACGGCGATCTTGAGCGCCGCGCGGCTGAGCTGGAAGAAAAGGCACAGGAGCTAACCAGGCAGCGGGAAGAGATCGAACAGCGGCAGAGTCAATGGGAAGAACGCCAGGCCGAAGCCAACGCTCGACAGGAGACGATGCTCAGTGATCTGCAGTCGCAGATTCAGAAACTGGAGCAGCGCCGTGACGAGCTTGCGCAGCAGCAGCAGGATTTCGCCGAACGGCAACGCGAATTGGAACAGCAAGAAGCGGACTTCCAGCAGCGTACGACAAGCCTGGATGAACAGACGGAAGAGCTTGCGCAACGTTCCCAGGAACTGGAAGGACAAAAGGCGTGCGCCGACCAACAGCTGACTGACCATCAGACGATGGTCGACGAACTTCATCAACGTCAGACGCAGCTTGATGCGGACGCAGAAGCGCTGCATCTGCACGAAGAGCAGCTTGAACGGGATCGCGACGAACTGGACGAGCGGTGTCGGCAACTGACGGCTCAGGATGACGAGATTGCGGCACGCGTCGAGCAGCTGCAGCTGGAAGCGGCGCAATTGGCTGAAGCACGTTCCGCAGTTAACGAGAAACGCGCTGAGTATGAAAGCAAACACGAACGGCTTGAGCAGGACCGACGCACGCTTGGCGCCGACCGTGACGAGCTGGAAGACCAGAAAGTGGAGATCCGCGAGCAGCTGGAGTCGCTCGGCCTGCGTGAAGCCGAGTTAGGGCAGTTGGCCGACCAGATCGCCCAGCAGACCGGCGACCTGGAAACGCGCACGAGCAGTATCGAGGAGACGCGTCAGCAGCTCGCCGAAGCCGAAGAGGCTCATGAGCAGCGCGTTGTCGAGCTGCAGCAGCGACAAGAGGAGTTGGATAGCCGCTGGACGCAATTGCATGACGAAGTAGCGGCAATCGAGCAGCGGCGCGATGCGCTCGAGGAAGAGCTGGCTGCTGCGGCGAGCCAGCGCGAAGAACTTGAACAACGCCAGCTGCAAATTGAGCAGCGACAGCGCGAACTCGATGATATCGAAGCCGCGCTGGGACAGCGATCGACCGAATTGGATCAGCAGCAGGAGCACTTGACTGCCCAGCAGAGTCAACTGGAAGCGGCTCGGGAGCAGCTCCAGCAGCGCGAAGCGAAAACGCGTGATCAACGCCGTAACATTGCCCAGCAGTTGCGGACGCAACGTGCTGAACAAACGGCCGAACTGGAAAAACGTCGCGCCGAGCTGCTGCAACTGGCAGCCGATGCAGACTCTGCACTGACCGTCCAATTGACCGAAGTTACCACACGTGCGGAAAGATTGCGTGGTGAGCTCGAAGAACAACGGGAGCAACGAACTCAGCTGGAAGAATTGGTCGAAACGCTGACTCGTCAACGTGATGAAGCGAGCGAAAAATTCGATGAGCTGCACGCGGAACTGGAGCAGCAAACCGTACATTGGCAACAGCAGCAGGGAGATTGGGAACAACGAGTTGCCCAGCTACAAGAGAATGATCAGTCCGCGGCGCTGCGCGAGGAATTGGCGCAGCTGCAACATGCACGCGCAGAGTCGGAGTCGGAAGGCGAACGTCTCGTGGCGGAATTGACGGAACTTCACGCCGGAGCTGACGAACGTGATTTCGCCGCCCGAGCAGCCATCGCCTTGGCACGCAGTAAGGTCGAAGAGCTTGAAGAAGTCTTGGCGGAGCGGGATCAGCAACTCGCCGAAGCACGCGAGGCGACAGCGAGTGGTGATGACGCGTCACGCGCATTGCAAGAACAGCAACTTAGCCAGCTGCGCGAGCAAGCGGAAATCGAGCTGGCTCAGACACGCGATCAGCATGGCGAAAAACTCCAGCTGCTGCGCGAACAACATGAACAGTTGGTGCAGCAGTTGCGGGACGAGCATCAGCAGCAAGTCGAACAACTGCGCGAGGAACTTGCCGACATACCGACGGGCGATGGTCAGTGTGACGCGGAATTGCAACAACGCCTTGAAATGGCTGTGAGCGATCTACGCGAGCTAAAGGTCGAAAACCGGCGGCTTACAAGCGACCTGAAGGCCGCTCGAGAAGCGGGCGGCGGCGACACCAGTGTCGTTGTGGGGAATGGTTTTGATTGGGAAAGCCAAAAACAACGCTTGCTTGCTCAGTTGGAATCTGATTTTGACGAGGCGGAGCCCGCGCAGGAGCAAGACCGATTGACAGTCGAAGGGACGATTCGTATTACCGATCAGGTTGTCGCAGACAAAGAACGAGAGATTGCGGAACTGCGAGAATTGCTGGAGCAGCAGGCCGAGAATATCGGAAATGTCGCAGTCGGAGCATCCGCGATTGCTGATGTGTTCGATCAGGATGAGCTGATTCAGGAAGAACGCAAGAACTTGACGCATTTGAGGGAAGAGCTGCAGGAGAAACTCCGCAAGGCTGAAATCGAAGCCTCCATGGAGCGAGCTCGCTTGGCCCGCGAACGCAACGAGTTGGAAGAGAAATTGAGAAAGCTGGAAGGAAGCCAGCCAAAGGAATCCGCCGATACGCCCAAGACCGCCGGTTCCGAAAAACAGGGAAAATCGAGTAAGTGGTTTGCGCGTCTGGGACTCAAAGACGATTAGCACCTTGGCGTGCCAATTGCATGCACCTGGGGACAAACGGTGGACGAGCGACTGACGCCTGTTTGACCAACCGGTGGAATCTGGACCACTCTCGGTTTGCACTCTCAACGCAGCGACTGCTTGCCAATCTTGCAGGCAGTGCCCAATCCTAGGGCAATGACTCGGGGACGACGACTCAGTGCAACGTGAACTTGCCCCAGGTGCACGATCGCTCCTTTTGGGCACTCTCTTTGCCCATGTGGCTCTCAGAGCTGGCGCTGCAGACGCATTTTTCACGCGGTTTGAGCCAACTGGCCTGAGAATGAGCCCCACCGCCCCGGAAGGTCTGTTTGCAGGGCCAAGTCAGGTTGCTACGATGGTTTATACCTTGTGGCATGGCAGTTGCAGTAGTTTCCAGGGATAGCTTGCAAAATTCACTTCCGGACTTTCTGACCAAGGCGCAGCGTGCGATGAAAAAAATTGAAGCAATTATTCGGCACTTCAAATTGGATCCCGTCAAAGAAGCCCTTTCCGAGCTTGGCGTTCAAGGGATGACCGTCACCGAAGTGCGCGGCTTTGGCCGGCAAAAAGGGCACACGGAACGCTATCGGGGAACGGAATATGCCGTCGATTTTGTTCCCAAAATCAAGGTCGAAGCGGTCGTATCTGACGATCTGGCAGACAAAGTGATCAATGCCATTCTTGAAAGTGCTCGGACCGATAAGATCGGCGATGGCAAAATCTTTGTCACGCAATTGCTTGACGTGATCCGCGTTCGTACGGCGGAACATGGCGCCGACGCGATCTGAGCGGGCACACGAGCGGCGACAAGTTCCTGCTGGACGGTGAATCGCAACCTTGCGCGCTGCCGTTGGTCCGGCCCGACCGTGTGCGATTCCTGGTGGGTGAAAGTGACCCGTTTGGACGGGCCAGTGCCGTGTTGGAATCCTTTCTTGGGGCCCCCTAATGTGCGGTAGGGCCTCGGGCCCCTGTGGAATGTCGGCATGCCTGAGGCCACTCGGCTTGAGCGATCACTTGGCCCAGAACGTGCGCGCGTTTTGTTTTATTGCGTGCTCTGCCGACGGGCGCGCAGAGGCTGTGTCGCAGTGGCCTCAACTTCTAGAACCAAGCGGCGACTTGGTTATCGAACCAGGCGGCGACCTGCTCCAAGGCAGGTTGATTTCTCCGTCGTAGTTGGTAGGTTCGCTGTTGCGAGGACGGTACGGTATTGTCTTGTGGACTTTGGGTGCGCATTGAATACCGTTTCGTGCTGCTTCCCTATCATGAAGCTTTTTCACAGAGATGTTTCACGAGAATGCCCACCTTGGCGTGCCGAGGTACTGCCCACGCGAGCCGTTTGGTGCGCGTGTGGATACCGCTTGGCTGGTATTGCTGAAGTTGGGCAATGCAAGAGCGAGTCAAATTGGATATGTCGAGCGAGAATCAACGAATTGAACAGGCCTACGCACTAGCGAAACAGGAATATGCCGAGATTGGAGTCGACGTTGAGCAGGCACTCGATGTGCTGCGACAGATTCCGGTTTCGATGCACTGCTGGCAAGGTGATGATGTCGGCGGATTCGAGAGTACGGGCGACGAACTTGGGGCCGGTTTAGCGGTTACCGGCAACTATCTGGGCCGGGCACGCACGCCAGCCGAATTGCGTGCCGATTTTGAAGTGGCATTGTCCCTTATTCCTGGCCGGCATCGTATGAACCTGCATGCCAGCTATGCCGAAACGGGGGGAGAACGCGTTGCACGCGACGAGCTGCTGCCTGCCCATTTTCAGAGTTGGATCGATTGGGCCAGGCAACTGAAAATCGGCATCGATTTCAACCCCACCTATTTCGCTCATCCGCTGGCTGCCGACGGCTTTACCCTGGCGCATCAGGACCCCAAAATACGCCAATTCTGGATTGATCATGGCGTTGTCTGTCGGCAGATCGGTGCCGCCATCGGTCAGGCACTTGAAACGCCTTGCGTCACCAATGTCTGGATTCCAGACGGCTATAAGGACACGCCCGTCGACCGGTACGGGCCGCGCGCGCGGCTTGCCGAGTCGCTTGACGCGATCTTTGCTGAAACGCTCAACCCCGAATACAACTTGGATGCAGTCGAAGCCAAGTTGTTTGGGATCGGATCTGAGAGCTACGTGGTCGGTTCGCATGAGTTTTACTTGGGATATGCGATCAGCCGAAAAAAGCTTCTCTGTCTGGACGCCGGCCACTTTCATCCCACGGAAGTCATTTCCGACAAGATCTCGTCAGTGATGCTGTACTTGGATGAGATGTTGTTGCACGTGAGCCGCGGCGTTCGCTGGGACAGTGACCATGTGGTGACGCTGACGGACGAACTGCGCGCCATCGCTCAAGAGATCGTGCGCGACGACCGGTGGAAACGAGTCCATTTGGGGCTCGATTTCTTCGACGCCAGTATCAATCGAGTGGCGGCATGGGTTATCGGTACTCGCTGTATGGTCAAGGCGCTGTTGCTGGCACTGCTGGAGCCGGCGGGAAAAATGCGTCAATTTGAACTTGAGGGTGATTTTACCTCCCGATTGGCGATGCAGGAGGAGTTGAAGACAATGCCTCTTGGTGCCGTTTGGGATCACTATTGTCTCCGCAACGATATCCCCGTTGGCTCCGCGTGGCTTGCGAAAGTGAAGCAATACGAAACGGACGTACTGGCGAAACGTGGCAGCTGATCGGAACGTTCTCTGGCTGGCGAAGCTGCGGCAGGGTAGCTGCAAACGCCGCAGTTGAAGCTGCTTGGCCACTGTGCGATGGGGAGCTATTGGCGGCGCGCTGCGGCCTCCTGGCAAGCACGCCGGTAACGACTTGGTTCGCAGATGCGATCTGGACGCCGCTACGACACTATATGGAACCAACACATGGCTGAAGAGAAAACTGAATCAACGGGCGAGTTTGAACGCGAACCGGTTCCGCAAAGTGCTTTGTTAGGGTTCAAGAGCTTTGTCGGCATGTACGCGGGAGAGCACTGTGCCGGCACGGAATTGATGATCGGCCCGCTCTTTATTGCCGCCGGCGTGAGCGCCTATGACCTGATTGTCGGACTGTTGTTGGGGAATCTGCTGGCGGTGCTGAGCTGGATGTTCCTGACGGCGCCAATTGCCACGCGGGCACGTTTGACGCTCTATTACCAGTTGGAGCAAATTTGCGGCCGCAAGCTGGTCACGCTCTACAATCTGGCCAACGGTGTGATGTTTTGTTTCTTGGCGGGGGCGATGATCACGGTATCGGCCACTGCCGTTGGTGTGTTGTTCAATGTGGATATGCCTGATCTCACCGACATTTATCCCAGTAGCATGGGATGGGTGGTCGCGGTGTTGGCGGTGGGGGCATTGATTTCGATTGTGGCGGCGTTTGGATACCAGAGTGTTTCAAAGTTCGCCAATATCGCCTCGCCTTGGATGGTATTGGTATTCCTCGCGTTTGGTTTCGTCGCCGCACGTCAGTTTATGAATTCGACGGGTACCGATATCAAGTCGGCTGGCGATGTATGGGAGTTGGCGTCGACTGCGATTTGGAAGGGTGGAGATCCGCTGCCCGGGCAGACCAAGTTCACTTTCTGGCATGTCACGTTCTTTGCCTGGTTCTGTAACATGGCAATGCACATCGGCATGTCCGACTTGACGGTGTTCCGATTCGCACGCAAGTCAGAGTATGCCGTTGCCACGGGAGCCGGCATGTATGTGGGCCACTTCATGGCGTGGATCGCGGCTTCCATGTTGTTCGCCTTGCAGTTGCATGAGGATCGTCCTGATGCTTACACGGTCCAGTTGTTAGTCGAACATTCAGCGCAATATGCCGATGTCGATCCGGGCGAGCTTGCCAAGTCGCCGATTACGTCTGAGCTAATACGAGAAGCGATGCAGGCGGAAGAGAAGTTGGTCCAGGAAGGGAAGCTTGCCGCGGAGGACAAACGCGTCAGTGTGCCGACGCCGTTGCCAGGTGACTTGGCGTATAACGCATGCGGCATCGCCGGGTTGTTATGTGTCGTGATTGCGGGGTGGACCACGGCAAATCCGACAATCTACCGTGCTGGTCTGGCATTCCAGGCCGTTGTGCCGGGGGCGTCGCGGTTCCTTGTGACTTTACTGACGGGAGGGCTAGCGACAATTGCTGGATTGTTCCCGGGCATTGCCATGAAACTGTTGGGGTTCGTGGCGATCTACGGCATGGTCCTGATGCCGATGGGTGCCGTCGTATTTGTGGACTTCTGGCTCATTCGTAAGTTCGGGTTGCAAAGTCGATATGCGGCCGTGAGTCGCAAAACGTTCAATTGGGCGGCCGGTTTGACATGGTTCTTGACGTTGGGGTTGTGCACGTTCCTGGTGAAGTACACATCGATCCAGACATTCTTGGCGGACCGAGGTATCAATCTGTTGCCGGAGAGTTTCAAGGGAATTGAGATTTTCTTCGTCAGTCTACCTGGCTGGTTTGTGGCGGCCGTGCTGTATGTCGCCCTTAGCGCACTCTACCAACAGAAAATCGATAAGGGAGCGACCGAATAGACGGGTCGGATCGACGATGAGAACGTTACTTCAAGCAGTCTCCTGGATCGCCATCATTGGGACGATTCTGCCGAGTGTGCTGTATCTGTTCAACCTTATTTCGCTGGATTCCTGCAAGTGGACGATGCTGGCCGCCGCCATCGCGTGGTTCGTGGCAACGCCGTTTTGGATGGGACGCGAGACGCGCGCGGCCGATCCTCAGGCAGTCGATCCCCTCTAGCTCGTTGGCGTTGCGACTCCGCTGGTTGGGCTTTTTCTCGGCCCCAGCCCAGCCTCGTGATGCGACGTCAGGCTGAGCGGAGATGAGCCGTGAGACGCTGTGGGATCGCTTTTCTTGTCCTCGCGACTGAACCATCAGATCTCGTGGCGCAACCAACGTGATAGTCGTGTGTGTTGGCCGACATGCTCCGTTGCCAGCCTCATTCCCCGAGGATTTGAATCCCTTTCACGAGCACCCGCGCGTTGCATTTGGGCGTTGGTGCAATCATGATGAATGACCGGCTCCTCCCGCTTCCAATACCAGAGTCGCGAAGAGGCTAGTTGCGAAGAGGCTAGTTGCGAAGAGGCGGGGACGCTCGCATCGAACTCGGCTACGAAATGTGCTGAGTCGCGAGCTACAGGACCATCTGTTGGCCATGACGAGCCGGTAGCTGCTGCTTGCCTTTGTTGTTTCGAGCTTTGTTGTTTCGAGCCATGCAGCGAAGCCTCGTTTGGGATGAAGTCGCTTCGCGACGCTGCAAGCATGCATGAATCCGCCTGCCGCACCACACATGCATGGGCACACGCTACACCATTCGATTCTGCTGCAAGAACCACACCTGATGCTTTGGAGACACGCAATGTCTTGGTGCCTTTCACGCTTGTTGCTTGCCCTGCTTCTATTTATTGGCGCCGAAAGCGTTGAGTTGCCGACGCTGATGGCCGAGGAACCGGCCAACGCGGCTACTCGGATTCAAGAGCCGCCAGCCGTCGACGTCCAAGTTGCCGAAAACGCCATGGCTGAAGCGAACAAGGTGGCTGCTCAAACAGGGCTCGGCAAGAAAGCGAGCCCCACGCAGGAAACGCCTTCGAAGAAGGTGTCGGCAAAGAAAGTACCCCCGAAGAAAGTACCCCCGAAGAAAGTGTCGCCCAAAAAGGCGCCTGCCAAGAAGGAGGGTCGCAAGGCGGCCATCGAGCAGCGCGGGGCCGCTGAGGAATCACCACCGGCAAGAGCTGCGATTGCCACCAAACAAGCGCCAGGAAAAGTGGTGAGCAAGGGATCCACGCCTGAGAAAACGGGTTCCAAAGACGCGGTGCCGAAGAAGGAAGCACCGAAGAAGGAAGCACCGAAGAAAGTGACGCCGAAGAGAGAGTCTCCCAAGAAAGTGGCGGCCAAGAAGCGGACACCGGATCGCTCCGTTGCAACGAAGGTGGCCTCAAAGGAAACAGCAGCGAAAAAGCCGGCAAGCGCGTCCAAGCCGACGTTGCCTACCGCGTGGGTCAAGCCGTTGCAATGGCGCAGCATCGGCCCGGCGAATATGAGTGGCCGGATACCGGCGCTGGCCGTCTGCGAAGAGAATCCAAGCACGTGGTGGGTGGCGTCAGCGTCAGGCGGATTGCTGAAAACCGTCAACAATGGCACGACGTTTGAGCACCAATTCGATCACGAGGCGACGGTTTCGATTGGCGATGTGCAAGTGGCAGCGTCCGATCCCAATATTGTGTGGGTCGGTACGGGGGAAGCCAATCCACGTAACAGTGTCTCGTGGGGAGACGGTGTCTACAAGTCAACTGACGGCGGCAAGACATGGAAGAACATGGGGCTGAAGAAGGCCTTTCAGATTGGTCGTATCGCCATCCATCCCAAGGACCCCAACATCGTCTATGTCGGCACTTTGGGACGGCTTTGGGGACCGAACCCGGAACGCGGCCTCTTTAAAACGACTGATGGCGGCAAGACCTGGAAGAAGATCCTTTATGTCGATGACAAGACGGGGGTCATTGACGTGCAAATGAATCTCAAAAATCCCGACACTTTGATCGTCGCGACTTACCGACGTGAGCGTGACGAATTTGATGGCAACGACCCGGCCACAAAATTCGGTCCGGGTGCTGGCGTCTTTGTGACCAAGAACGGCGGCCGATCATTCAAGAAGGTGACCAAGGGGCTACCCAATTGCAACTTTGGGCGGATCGGGATCAGTATCTACCGGAAAGACCCTCGACACGTCTACTTGGTATTGGAGTCAGAGAAGATTGGGCAAACTCCCGAGAAGGCGGGGTATGCCGGGATCCGTGGCGAGGATGCTGATATTGGTGCGCGATTGATCGAAGTGGTTGCCAAGGGGCCTGCGGAAAAAGCCGGACTTAAGGTTGGCGATATCATCTACGGTCTTAACGGCAAGACCATTCATTCCTACGCCGAACTTATCCGTTCGTTCGATGTTCGCCAGCAAGGTGACAAGATCAAGTTGACGGTGTCGCGCGAACGCAAAGACTTGCAAGTGGAACTTGTGTTAGGCAAGCGTCCCAAACCCAAAAAACGGTCGCAGCGCGGTGCGGCGTCAACCATGACACCACAGGATCGGGCGCGTGCGAACAGTAAGTTTGCGGCGAGGCTAGGAGGTCAACGCGAGAATCAAGAGCAAGGACCTGACGAGCATGTATTTGGAGGAATCTACCATTCTCGCGATGGTGGCATGTCATGGGAGCGAATCAACAGTCTCAACCCGCGTCCGATGTACTATAGCCAGATTCGTGTTGACCCGTCCAACAATAAGAACATTTGGGTGCTTGGCACGTCACTCTACTTGAGCAAGGACGGTGGGGGCACGTTCACTAGCGACAACACGGCCCGTGGCATTCATGTCGACCACCACAGCATGTGGATCGATCCGCGTGACAGCAACCACGTTATTCTCGGCAATGACGGTGGGATTCACGTCACGTATGACCAGGGAGCGCATTGGGATCATCTGAACCATGTCGCCATTGGTCAATTCTATCACGTCGCGGTCGGGCCGCGACGCAATTACCGCGTTTTTGGGGGGTTGCAGGACAACGGCAGTTGGGGCGCGCTCAGCCGAGGCGCGGATGGTCGTGGTGCGATCAATACCGACTGGTTTTCCGTTGGTGGGGGGGATGGTTTCGTTTGTGCGGTTGACCCGGAGGACCCTGAGCTCGTCTATTCGGAAAGCCAGCTTGGGATAGCGAGCCGTTACGACTTGCGGACCGGGCGACGGTCATCGGTACGGCCGCGTCCCCCCAAGGGAACGCGGTATCGATTCAACTGGAAGACGCCTTTCATTCTGTCAACGCATAACTCACGCATCTATTATAATGCGGGCGATCATGTCTTTCGATCGCCTTACAAGGGGAATAATCTCCAAGCGATCTCACCCAAGATCACGTTGACGGACAAGGGGACGGCAAGCGCCTTGGCCGAGTCGCCGGTGGAGGAAGGTGTGCTCTATGTTGGAACTACCGACGGCGCTTTGTGGGGGACCAAAGACGGTGGCCACACGTGGATGATCCTCTGCGGCGAGCAATCGAAAGATTTGACCCAGAAGAAGACGACCCAGAAGAAGACGACCCAGCAAGGCAGCGGCGCAAAAGACGCGAACGCGAAGGTTACCAAGGAGCCGCCGAAGAAGTTGCAGCGTGGCAAGAACGAACCTGCCGGAAAACAAACCACGGTGGCCAAAACCGCAACGCCCGAAAAGTCGCCGTCAGTCACGGTCAAGAACGATGTCGTTTCGGGCACGTGGGAAGGTCGGTTCGAGTCGGAGAATATGCCGGCGGAGCGGGCGGCCATCAAGTTGGTGCTGCGGATGAATTCGCAGGGCCGAATCAACGGCACATTCAAGTCCGCGATGTCCGAGGGCGAAGTGGACGGCAAGTTCGATCCGAAGAGCAACGATGTGACTTTGACCATCGATGCGGGGCGAGCGATCATTGAAGTAGCGGGAACGGTTTCTGGTAAGGAGTTCGCAGGAGACGTTGACGTGAACAACGGCGCGTTTACGGTGCCGTTCACGGCACAGCGGACGGGAGACGCCCCGGCGGCCGCTAAGGCACCGGCCAACGCACCGAAGTTGGCGCCGGGGAAATCGTTGGGCCAGTTGCTGCCTGGCCTGCGGTGGTTCAGTTCGATCGAGGCGTCACGCTTCAAGAATGGGCGAGTTTACGTTACCTGCGATGGGCACCGATCCAACGATGATAAACCGTATCTGTTTGTTTCGGATGACTATGGTCACCACTGGCGCTCGCTGCTGGCCAATCTTCCCGATTCGATCGGGTCGACACGCGTGATTCGCGAGGATGTGAAAAACGAGAATGTGCTCTACCTGGGGACCGAGTTTTCAATCTGGGTCTCGGTCGATCGTGGACGGAGTTGGACCAAGCTCAACAACAACCTGCCAACGGTAGCCATACATGAAATCGCGATTCATCCAACGGCCGGCGAGATCGTCGCGGCAACGCATGGCCGCAGCCTCTGGGTGCTTGATGTTGCCGCGTTGCGGCAATTGTCGGCCGAGTCGATCGCGGCGAAAGTGAGTCTCTATCGGCCGCTGGCGGCCGTGAAGTGGCGTTCGCGGCCCCGGCGAGGATCAGCTGGGACACGTCAATTCGCCGGCGCGATTCCGCCGCAGGGTGCCACGATCTACTACTCGTTGGCCAAGGACGCCGAGTCCGTCATCCTGCAGGTTACCGATATTGAAGGTCGGGTCGTGCGCGAACTTGAAGGCGAATCGAATGCGGGCTTGCACGGTATTCAGTGGGATCTGCGACAGGTGCGGCCTGTTCGCGGCTCGAAAGCGGCGAAACGGTCATCACGCATGCGGCGCGGCGGCACTGTGCCGAGTGGCAAGTATCTGGTTACGCTGATCGTGGACGATCAGCAACTTAAGACGGTTCTTGCTGTGGAAGAGGATCCCGATGCGCCGTAATCGCTGCGGAGCGAACGGATGGAGCGAATCGGGTGATGCCTGGTGGGTGCGATGTTTCAATAGATCGCGGCTGTCATGATCCGACGCGCGGGCTGACATAGCGTTTGCCACATTTTTCGCAATAGCTGCAAGGAGTTCCTTCGCACGCCATTTTCCAAACGTGGTCACAGTTGCCATGCGGGCGTTCTTTCTCCATGCCACATTTGTCGCACGCGTTAGGAGGGAATCCGCCAAACGTCTCGCCAAAGGTGTGGTCGCAGCCATTGTCGAGTCGTTTACTAGCTTCCTCGGTACGCTTGGCACGCTGCGTTTCGCTTTGCGCCTTGATCGCGCCGACATGACGCCCTAGGCTCCAGTCGTGGTAGAGCGCGGCGATGATCGACCAGCAAAAGTAGACGATCCCGCCCAGTACACCGAAAACCAGGATCCCCAGGAAGAAGTACTGCCTCATCACTGTCCTTTCGTGCAATCGGTCTTACCACGCGGTACGCGCGGCCAATCCATTTCAGATGCGGTTCTTCACGACTGCTTTCTACTACACTGTCCTTTACTACAGGATCGTCGCGGCGCGAAGCCCGGGCGGCCAGGAACGGGCCCTTGTCGCGATCATTGTGAACCGCCATTTGCCCTTCACGCTTTCCGCATTGTCCCCACGCGTTACGTCGCCAAGTATACGTCACTCGCCAAGCTGTGTCTTGCCTGCCCGCTTGCAAAGCAAAGGATCGTCTGCTCCAATCGATCGTGGCGCGAGGTTGTGCGCCGTAAAGTGGCTGAGCCTATCGAGCCGAGTCGATGGAGCATGAAAAGTGTGTGGAGTTCTTGATTGCCAGAAAGGACTTCTTCCCGCAGTGGTTCGGTCCGCGCCAGATGCCCGGACCAAGGCGGCCTGATTAATTTGGGTCCAGCCCGTTATGGCTCGAGGTTCTGTGGCGATAGGCGTTTCCTCTTTTTGAAGGGTTGATCATGAAACCGCACCATCGATTGCGTCACATACTAAGAACCTGTCAAACAACTACCGGCAGCGTGACCCGATGCGGAAGAATCCTGTACGTTAATCAGGTCTTGGGACAGGTTCTAAGTCTAATCGTGGCGGCGGCGCTGCTGATCGTCAGTATTGAGTCGTTGTCGGCCCAGATGATCGTAGCCCATCGCGGCGCGTCTGCAGCGGCACCCGAGAACACGTTGGCTTCGTTCAAGCTGGCATGGGAATTGGGGGCTGACGCGATCGAGGGCGACTTCTACCTCACCGCCGATGGACAGATTGTGACGATTCACGACGACAACACGAAACGGACTGCCGGCAAAGATCTAAAGGTCGCGCACTCCACGTTGAAGGAGCTGAAGCGTCTGGATGTGGGGGCGTGGAAGTCCCCGAAATTTCGCGGCGAGCGTATACCGACCATCGAAGAAGTGTTGGCGGTTGTGCCCGAGGGCAAGAAGATCTTGATTGAAATCAAATGTGGGCCTGAAATTGTATCTCGGCTGAAGAAGGCGCTCGATCAGACGTCTTTGGAGCCAGCGCAAACCATCGTGATTGCGTTCGACGAGGCCGTTGTCCGCGCCGTTAAAAGACAGATCCCGACCATTAAGGTCTATTGGCTGGTTGGCTATCGGCAAAACAAGGTGACTCGGCGCTGGAAGCCGACGATCAAGGAGGTTCTGGCGGCACTACAGCGCACTGGGGCGGATGGTCTTGACACGCAGGCCAACCAAACGATCGTCAATGCAGAGTTTGTGCGAGCGATTCGGGATGCCGGCTATGAGTTGCACACTTGGACGATTGACGATCCCAAGGTGGCTCGCCACTTCCAGCATCTTGGCATTGACTCGATCACAACCAACCGGCCCAAGTTGATTCAAACGCAACTGACCGCACCAGTGACGCAGTGATGTAGTGACGCAGTGATTGGCGGGGCGCTGCTGAGCGAACCATTCACAGCGTTAGCAGATCTTGCTGGTCATCAACTTGCGAGCGTATTACGGACTCAATGCAACCAAAGAAGGTCGATAGACACTTGATGCGCGGTCGGTAGTAGATCATGCGGCCCCGCTTTTCGTCGTCGACCAGTCCGGCAGACTTCAATTGTGCCAGATGACGCGAGACGGTTGACATGTCGGAGCCGATAAACTCGGTCAATTCGCAAACGCATCGTTCGCCATGCTTTACCAATTCATCCATCATGGCCAGCCGTGCGGGGTGAGCCAGTGCTTTAATGACTTTCGCACGCATTTCGTATTTGGCTAGCGTTTTCGAGTCCATGCGCATCCTCTTCATGCTACTAACGGCAAGAAACTTGTTCTCTTGCGCAAATTCCAGCGACCAACGGGAGTGGGCCAGTGCAGTCCGAGCGGTAGCTCGTGGTTGGCTGGCGGCCCTGCCGCCCTGGGAGAATTCATGATTCAGGCTCCGTTGCATTGCTCACAGCCTAGCCCACTTTGTGGGGTTTGTACAGATCGCCGTCTCGTTCCAATATGGCATTTCACTTCCTCCAAAAGGGGCCCTTGCGTCTTGAAGAGGTTGTGAAAGCGTCCATTTGAGTAGGGTGACGCCGATGGATGTCGCCGCGCTGGTTTCGAGCGCTTTGCTCGTCAAGCTTGTGACTTCGGTGGAGCGTCGCTATGCTCCACTCGCCTTGCTTCATTCCCCTGCCCCGTCACACGTCCTCACTCTTTCACCGGACGGCCGTCGGAATCGAGTTGCTCGATGCGGTCAAACCCGGCTTTCCGTAGTTCCGGTAGGATCACCTTGCGATCGCCCACAACGAGGGTGCGAATGTACTGGGGATCGACCACTTCGGCCATCGCCTTGGCGGTGGTCGCTGCGGCGGTGTTGTCGAGGCGTTCGAGGAACGTGTGGTAGTAGTCCTCGGGCAGTTGGTAAATGGCTAGTTGCGCCAGTGCGCTGGCGATGCTCGACGGTGTTTCAAACGACTGGGGGAAATTGCTCATGATGGCCGACTTCGCGACACTTACTTCTGCTTCGGTTAGTGGGCGGTTCTGTCCGGCATCGCGCAGTTCGTTGAAAATCTCACGCAGTGCTGCGCCGGTTACCTCGGCACGCACGGAGGTCGTGAGATTCCAATTGCTGCCGTGCAGGTAGAATCGGAAGTTCGAGCGGGCGCCGTAAGTGAAACCATTACGCTGGCGCAAGTTCTGATTTACACGGCTCAGAAAGTCTCCGCCGAAAATGCGATTGCCGATTCGTGTCGCAAGATAGGAGTCATCTGCGCGGTCTTTCCATGTTCGTCCGATGGCGATAACGCTTTGCACGGCCCCCGGTTTGTCGACGACATAGACCGTTCCGGCCACCGCAGTGGGGATTGCCGACGGCGCGTCTTTGGCCGCGGCATTGCCTTGCCATTTGCCGAACTTATCTTCCAGTAAGGTCAGCACATGCTCAGGATCGAAGTCTCCCACGACGATCAGCACCGCGTTGGTCGGTGTGAAGTGGTTGGTGTAGAAACTTCGCACTTGTTTGACCGATAGACCTTGGACGGTATTGCCATAACCATCACGCGGCAACGAATAGGATTGTCCAACGCCAAACAGCAGTGTCGGAAAGACGCGACCGGCGATCCAGGAAGCGCTGTCAGGGCCACTGGCTAGATCGCTGAGCAACAGCTTCTGTTCGCGGTCGAAATCGTCTTCCACGAATCGTGGCGCGGCGACCATGCCGCTGGTCAATTCGATCATCTGCGGAAATGCACGAGACTCGACCATGAATCCAAGTTGAGTTGTGTTGGTACCCGCTGACACGCCGATCGATGTTCCCAACGCGTCTACGGCTTGAGCGAACTGCGTCGCCGTCAACTGTTGCGTCCCTTGGTCCCAGAGTTCCGCAGTCAGCGCAGCGAGGCCGGCTTGTTGAGCAGCGTTGTCAGCGCTGCCGACACGTACTAACAACCGCGTGGTGACCAACGGCAACGTGTGCCAGGTTGCCAGACGAACTTCCAGGCCATTGCTGAGCGTGGCACGTTGGAACGCCGGGGGCGTAAACGGTTGACGTTGTGTCGCATCGGGCATGGTAGCCCAGTCGGGGCCGGGAGCATGTTGACGCGGTTTCAGTTGTTCACGCGGTTGGTTGTTTGGCAACGGTCCGGCCAATGTTGCTTTGCTCTCTTCTTCGTCCGCCCCAACCGGTTCGACTGTGAGCACGACTTTGTTGTTGACAAGATACTGCTGGGCAACGCGCCGAATATCGTCGACGGTGACCGTGTCATAGCGCGTGAAGGCTGACTTGTAATAGTGCGGATCGTTGTGCTGAGCTATTCCCATGCCGATCACGAATGCGCGCTGGATCGGAGAGGTAAGTCGAGTGAGCATGTCGGTACGGTACTTTGCCTTGACGCGAGTCAGTTCATGGTCCGAAATGTCGGCGGATGAAAGCTGCTGGACGGTCTTGCCAATCAAAGCTTCAACCTCTTCGATCGTCTTGCCTTCGGCCACGGTGGCGGAAATCTTGAACAGGCCGCCAATCTCACTGGTTTCATTGGCGGCGTCTGCGTCGACGGCCACTTGCGCTTTGATCACGAGCGTTTGCTTTAGCTTCGAGGCATCGCCATCGGCCAGCAGCATTGCCAGTAGATCGAGCGCCGGAGTATCGGGAGCTGATTCGGCATCGGTTGGCCACGTCCAGTAAACGCGTGGAAATTGAACGCGATCTTTCTGGGCGACGCGGTGTGCGGTGGCCAGCACGGATCCGGCTGATGGTCGTTGAATGTCGGGGCCACGCGAGATCGAACCGAAATAGGTTTCAATCCACTGTTTGGCCTCTTCGGAATCGAATCCACCTACCAACGTTAGCGTGGCGTTTCCCGGATGGTAGAATTCGAGGAAGAACTGACGCAGGTCGTCGAGCGTGGCGCTGTTGAGGTCCTTCATCGAGCCGATGACCGACCAGGAGTAGGGGTGCCCTTTCGGGTAGACGTAACTGTTGATCGCTTCGTCGGCCAAACCGTACGGTTGGTTTTCCATTCGCTGACGGCGTTCGTTCTTGACCACCTCACGTTCCGTGTCGAATTTGTTCTGGTCCAACGCACTGGACAAAAACGCCATGCGCTCTGCTTCCATGTACAACGCCCGTTTTACGTAGTCATTTGAAACCGTTTCAAAGTAGACCGTCATGTCCTCGCTGGTAAATGCGTTCGGTGAGCCACCTGCGTGTTGCAGTGGAATGTCGAAATCGGGCACGTTCTTTGTGCCGCGGAACATCATGTGCTCAAAAAAATGTGCAAACCCTGTAAGCCCTGCCCGTTCGTTCTTGGAGCCAACGTGGTAGGCCACGCAAACTGTCGTGCGCGAGGCGGCCGGATCGCGGCTCAATGCCACCTTCAGGCCGTTGCCCAATGCGTACGACTCGATCGGGAAATTGGGCACGGATGCGGTTCGCTCCTCGGGACGTACGGTCTCACAAAAACAGAGTAAAAGGGCAAGAGGCAACAGAACGGTTGCACCGAGGTACACTGGACGACGATATGACATGAGGCTTCGAGTCCCTATGCTATGTAACGGTTCGCGATTATTCCCAATCTTGTTGTTGGATTGAGCTGGGTACGTGTGATGCAAACGCTGGAAAAGCTCAGCCATCAACGTGATAGGGCTTGGGTCGGACGTTTGGGTGTGCACTGTTCAAGCGGCTTTTTTTGAAGGCCGTTCATGCAACTGTCGCAGCCAACGTACCATGACTATGAGCTATTGCCGCAAAATCCGGTTGAATTTTCTCTAACGTATGCCTGAGCAATGAGGCCCTGAGCCAGCGGCTGAAAAGGCAGAAGTTGTCCATTGGGCCCGAGACAATCAAGAACCTGTTTGCTCGCCACGGCTTGGCGGTAAAAAAAACGCCTCGTTCGGTCTGATCCGCTGCCTTTCGGACTATCTTGCCAGGTTGCTCAACGGGGTGGCCGAATCCAGTCTGTTCGGCAAACCGCTGGCGGTGGCGTTCCGGCCCTCGATCACGCAGTGCTCCGACTGCGGCGGCGACCTGAATGTACAGAAAACACGGATTCGGTCGATCAGTACGCTGCATCTTGGCTCTTCCTTCTTCACCCAAACCGGACTAGACCAAGCACGGGTAGGGTTGCCATTTCCAAAATCGTGGTCTGTAACAATCACGAAATCCAGATTGGAGACGTCTCGGGCGTAGGCGAAATAATCGTCAAGGCTGCCTTTTCCATCGGAGTGGCTCGTGTGACCATGCACGTCACCCCAGAAGATTCGATATTGGGCGGATGCTGGACGATAGGCAACGGCAACGACGAAAAGAAAAACTACGAGCGATGTGAGCCGGCTCGCACCTGCGAGTCGGCCCCATATCTTGCCGAAGCGTGACGGAATGCGCATGGTATCTCCTATCGGGCGCCTTGGTCATCGGCGCGCGCGTACTCGAGCAGACGCAGGTAATCCTCCTGCCGCTGTTTCCAGCGGGCAATGCGTTGCGGTCGGGGATAAGTCTCGATGTCTCCGAATCCCATGGGGATCACGATGCCCGGCATGCCACCGTTGGGTGCGAAAGAGAATATGGAATTCAGGCTGAAGACCCCCGTCTTCCACTTCCAGTGCATGTGGCAATGCATGCAGCTTTGAGCCACCGATTGCTGGCGCCCCCAAAAGCCCCAGTCCTTGTACCCACTCAAGAGCACCAAGTAGGTTGGCGCGTTGTCCGGCGCCCGCGCCAGTCCGCCCTGCTTCAGGTTGTCGAATAACAACCTTCGCTGGACCCCATACACTCGGCCGATCAAGCCAAGACCGGTGTTCGTCTCCGGATCGGGCGTGCCGTCGACATTCTTGAAAACGGACACCCGCACCGATTCGACAACCCGCGTGGGAACCGGCACCAACCGGTCGTCGAGCACGATCATGAACTGAACGATGGCGGCCTCGGTCCCGACTGGAATCTGCCGCACATCGGGCTTCAAGGCGACGTGGCCCTGCCGGGCCGTCTTCTCCCAATCCACCCCCTCCTCCCGTATGTACTTCAGATACTCTTCGACCGCCTTGCGCCCATCGGGAAACCGCCAGAAGATCCGGTAGTAGGAACGTCCCCGAATGCTCCGGGCTACGTAGTCAATCTGCCCTTCTTGCTTGTGGTGGGGTAGGGATTCGGACGAGGTGTCGATTTCCACCCATTCGTCCGGACTGGTAAGCAGGCCGGCAGGAAGGTAATTGGACTGGCAATCGAAATCGTGCCGCGATGCGAAATTTCCGGAACGGATCGCCGCCGCGTAACTATCCGGCAGGGCTTTGATGACCGCCTGGGGCAAGGCAAGCCGCTGGATGATCACCGCCAGCTTGCGGCACAGGATTCCGCGGCGCTGCATGGCCTGCGGATCGTCAAACGGGACTTCGTCCGATTCGTGCCCGTACACGTCCTTGTTTAGCGCGCCTCGCCTGATTATATCACCATCGCCATACCGGGCGATGTTCTGGCCGGCCAAGTGATCAAACACGGCCCACAGATCGCGTTGCAGAAAAGCCCGCTTGAGAGGATCGTCGATCAACCGTTCGCCGTGAGTCGTAATGAACTCCTCCAACAACTTGCGGCCGCGCGCGAACGTTCCCGGTTCGGAGAAGTAGCGCGTCCGGGGCCAGGCCAGGAAACTCTTGGTGTCGCCCCCCTCAAATCGCTTGACTATCGGCCCCGGCGGCAATTCGCCGGCCCGCAGTTTCCGATCCCATTCGTCCAGCTTTGTGGAATCCCGGGGATACTCCGGCCGCGACGGCAATTCGCTGGGCCGGATGTAGAACACTGCAAACAAGCGGTTCCAAAGGTGCTCCGGGTCAGCGTCGTACAATGGCAGAGGGCGGTCGCTCCTGAGCGAGCCACGGAGCGGGCCTTCTTGGTAATACCAGCTAGGTGTCTCCGCTGCCGAGCATGGCACGACAACGAAGCCTTGCAAGACCAAGAATAGGGCGAGGCAAGAGAGACTTCGCATGGTCGGCCTTTTGTCTTGGTTCAGCGTGAAATGGAAACCGAGGGCACTTGAGTTAGCGGGTTGAGATAGGTGGTAGCAGGTTCAGCTTACGGGTTCAGAGCGATAGTGGCGAGCGGTCGTTACGGGTTCCTCTTCTCTGTTTCCGGGATGGGTTGCGACGCCGAAACGGTTGGCCATGTCGGCGGCGGCTTGGCGCAGCGGCAGGCCGGTGTGGCGGGCCCATAGGTCGAGGACGTTTCCTTGCACGCCAATCCCAGACAGCCTGATTTCGACGCCCCTACGCCGTGAAGATCAGTGCTAATCAGTGGCCACCCCTCTTCCCCCCCGTCAGCGACAGGCGACGACTAATGCCAGACAGCCTGGTTTGAATGAATCCGCGGCCAATCCCAGACGGCCAATCCCAGACAGCCTGAATTCGACTGAATTCGACGCCGGCCGCTAGCAGTGCAGCGATAGCGTTGCCGCATGGGTGCTGACCAATCCATAGCCAATCCCAGACAGCCTGATTTCGACGTTAGCGCCGCCGGTCCCCCGTCCCAGACAGCCTGGTCTTGTCTGATCCCCTTCTCCGTGAAGATCAGTGCCAATCAGTGGCCATCCCTCTTTCCCCCTCCATCAGCGAAAGACGATGACTAATGCTAGGCAGCCTGATTTTGTCGAGTCACAGCGCGCAACTGGCCGCGAGCATTGCCGGATCCTATTGTCCGCCGGTTGATTGTCGTCTGGCGTTCGCGGTGGGGTATTTCGATATACATCTGTGGTGGGGTGTAATTTGCCACTGTGTGGGTGTGATTTGATTTGGGGGTGGTTGACCAAGCGGCAGGCCGTTAGTTAATCTAGGATCTGATTTTCTAATGCTGGCGTTTGCTGGGCATTGCCGATACTAATTCACTGTATGGCGATTGACGATGCACTTAAAGTCGTTGCAAGTGTTCTGCGATGTGGTTGCTCGGCGCAGCTTTTCGCGTGCGGCGCTCGACAATGGGATGACGCAATCGGGGGCCAGCCAGTTGGTGCAGCATTTGGAAGATTATTTGGGGGTCAAGTTGATTGACCGTTCAAAACGTCCTTTTGTACTGACAGCCGAGGGAGAGGTCTATTATTTGGGCTGTCGCAGTTTGGTGCAGCAGCTCAATACGTTGGAAGACGAAGTCCGCGCGCTGCACCACCAGGTGGAGGGTCGAGTCAATGTGGCGTCGATCTATTCGGTCGGGTTGGGGCACATGAACCGGTGTGTTCAGGATTTTCTGGATCATCATCCGAAGGCCCATGTTGGCATTGAATATCTTCACCCGCGTCGAGTGATCGAGTTAGTCGACAGCGGTCAGGTAGATATAGGGCTTGTCAGCTATCCGAAGCAGACGCGGCGGATCGCGGCGATTCCGTGGCGCGATGAACCGATGGTGTTGGTATGTGCACCGGCGCATGAACTCGCTGGTTTGACCAGTGTCCGACTGGAAGCGTTGGATGGATTTGGCATGGTCAGTTTTGACGACGACTTACGAATTCGGCGCGAGCTGGATCGGATTTTGACGGCACATCAGGTCAGCGTTCGGACGGTCATGCAATTCGACAACATCGAGATGCTTAAGCGCGCGGTGGAAATCAACGTCGGGTTCAGCTTATTGCCCGCTCAGGCCGTAGCTCGCGAGGTGGAGTCTGGCACGCTTGTAGCCATCCCTTTGGCCGGGATCGATCTGGTTCGGCCCGTGGGCATTGTGCATCGGTGTGGCGTTGATTTGGGTGCAACGGCGCGTTGTTTCATTCAGTTTTTGCTTGAACATCCTCACTACGGGACGTCTGAGGCCGAGGCGATAGGTCCCTGCCGAGAGTCCGTCATCGCCCAGCAACGCGCACATGGAGGGCTCGGCGACCGCGTCCCGTCACATGACGTTGGAGACGCGCAAAGAGAAGACGTGAGCCAATGAAGCGGCGCAGCGCGTTGAGACTGCAGATAGTACATCAATAACAGACGGCAAGAAGAACAGTCAGCAAGAGCAGGACAAGGGCCGCACGTAACCAGGCACCTGTGCGGAAGTTGCTTGCAAGCTGGCGGATTAAAGGAACGATTCCATGAGTGTTGGGTTTCCGGCGAAACACGGTTTGTACGATCCCATTAACGAGAAAGAGAGTTGCGGTGTTGGCTTTGTTGCACAGATCAAAGGGCAACGCAGCCACCAGATCGTCCTGGACGCCGACCAGATTTTGCGGAACATGGATCATCGCGGAGCGTGTGGGTGCGAGCCAAACACGGGAGACGGTGCGGGCATCCTGACCGCATTGCCCCATGAATTCTTGGCCAAAGTGGCACGCGACGATTTGCATGCTGAGCTGCCGTCGCCCGGCCGTTTTGGAGCGGGCATTGTGTTCCTTCCTCAGGACCAGGACGAGCGTGCGCATTGCAAGCGGGAGGTCGAATCGATCATCGCCGATCAGGGGCAACAGTTGGTCGGCTGGCGATTGATTCCTGTTTGCGTCGAGGAGGCAGGCATTGGCCCGGCCGCGCGTGCCGCCATGCCACACATCGAACAGCTCTTTGTGGCCGCTCGAGAGGGCCTTGCAGGAGATGCCTTTGAACGTCAGCTTTATTTGATCCGCAAGCGTGTCAGCAACCGGTTGCGTGGCAGCGAGACCCTCTGCCAAGCCAAGCTGTTTTACCTCTGCAGCTTGTCGACCAAGGTGATCATCTACAAGGGGATGCTCACTCCCGACCAACTGCTGCCCTTCTATCCGGACCTGACGGATTCCGATTACACCACGCATTTGGCCATGGTGCATTCGCGGTTTTCGACCAATACGTTTCCGAGTTGGGACCGGGCTCAGCCCAACCGGTTCATGTCACACAACGGCGAGATTAACACGCTACGGGGGAATATCAACTGGATGCGTGCGCGTCAAGGAGTGGTCCGCAGTGAACTGCTGGGGGATGATCTCGCGAAACTGTTCCCGGTCGTCGAGCAGGACTGTTCTGATTCGGGAACGTTTGACAACGTGTTGGAATTTCTATTGATGACGGGACGTTCGCTGCAGGAAGCGATCATGATGATGATTCCTGAGGCGTGGCAGAAGCACGAGAGCATGCCCGATCGCAAGCGGGCGTTCTACGAATACCACTCCTGCGTAATGGAGCCGTGGGACGGTCCTGCATCGATCGCTTTTACGGACGGTCGCTATATCGGCGCCGTACTTGACCGGAATGGACTGCGTCCGAGTCGTTTCTATCTGACCAACGACGATCGTGTGATCATGGCCAGCGAAGTCGGTGTGTTGCCGGTCGATCCGAGCATGGTGACAGCCAAGGGGCGTTTGCAACCGGGGCGCATGTTCCTGATCGATTTCGAGCAGGGGCGGTTGATTACTGACGAAGAATTGAAAAAGGAGTTTTCCAGCGCGCGACCATACGCGCAGTGGTTGCGAGAGAACCGGATCGAGTTAAGCGACTTGCGGCCGGGCAAGGAACCGCATCGGTTTGACCCGAGTACGTTGCTGCAACGGATGAAGGCATTCGGCTATACCACTGAGACCTTGCGTTTCATGTTACGACCCATCTGCACTGAGCAACGCGATCCCGTCGGGTCGATGGGCAACGATGCGGCATTGGCGTGCCTCAGCGACCAACCTCGGTTACTTTACGACTATTTTCGGCAACTTTTTGCTCAAGTGACCAATCCGGCGATCGATTCGATCCGCGAAGAAGTGATCATGTCGTTGGAGTGCTACATTGGTCCCGAGGCGAATCTGTTGGAGACGTCTGCCGCCAATTGCCACCGGCTGCTAGTGCCACATCCGATTTTAACGAATGAGGAGCTCGCGGCAATCAAGCGAATGGACTATCGCAACTGGCGCACGAAAACGATCGACATCACATTTCCGTTGGCTGAACGCAAGACGGGCTTGGCTGCGACCTTGGACCGTATTTGCGCGGAAGCGGAGCAGGCGATCGACGACGGTTTCACGCTGGTCGTATTGTCCGACCGCAAGCAGTCGAGCGATCGTGTTGCGATTAGCACGCTGTTGGCGTGCGGTGCTGTACACCATCACTTGGTGCGTCAGGCCAAGCGGACGCGAATTGGTATTGTGGTTGAATCGGGCGAGGCTCGCGAGGTGCACCATCATTGTCTGTTGATCGGTTACGGTGCGGACGCCATCAACCCGTACTTGGCATTTGAAGCATTGTGGTCCGCTCGTCGTACCGGGCGTTTGCCTGCGGATGAATTCCCCAATGACGCCAAAGTGGTTGCACGCTATCGCAAGGGAGTGGCCAAGGGGATCCTCAAGGTCATGGCCAAGATGGGGATTTCCACGTTGCAGTCCTACAAGGGCGCGCAGATTTTCGAGGCGTTAGGATTGAAGCAGGAGATTATTGACCGTTGCTTTACCGGTACGGCCAGTCGTGTGGAAGGTGTTAGTTTTGAAGTCGTGGCGACCGAGACATTACGACGGCACGCGCGTGGATACCCGGTGCGGAATGCTCCTCGCACGCTTGAATTGCCCAACCCAGGTGAGTATCACTGGCGCAGTGGCGGCGAACGGCACATGTGGGATCCCGAGACGATCTCGAACTTGCAAGTGGCGGCGCGTTCCAACAGTCAGGAGGCCTACCGACGTTTTGCTGAGCACACGAACGACGATGCGCGGACACGCTGTACCCTACGTGGCTTGTTGCGACTGCGCGAATCAACTGGCGCGGGGCCGATTGATGTGAGCGAAGTTGAGGCGGCCGGTGAGATCGTCAAGCGGTTTTGCACTGGGGCAATGAGCTTTGGCTCCATTTCGTCGGAAGCGCACGAATCGCTTGCCATCGCCATGAATCGACTTGGTGGCAAGAGCAACACGGGTGAAGGAGGCGAAGATCCACAGCGGTTTCGCAAGTTCCCCAATGGCGACTCGCGCCGCTCGGCCATCAAGCAAGTGGCATCGGGGCGATTTGGAGTCACGATCTGGTACCTGACCAACGCGGACGAGATTCAGATCAAGATTGCACAAGGCGCCAAACCGGGCGAAGGGGGCGAATTGCCGGGTCGAAAGGTCGAGGAGAATATCGCTCGCATCCGCTATTCGACCCCCGGTGTCGGGCTAATCAGTCCGCCACCGCACCACGATATCTATTCGATCGAGGACCTGGCGCAGCTGATTCACGATCTGAAGAACGCCAACCCATCGGCACGCATCAGTGTCAAGCTCGTTTCGGAAGTCGGCGTGGGCACGGTCGCGGCCGGAGTTGCCAAGGCGCACGCGGACCACATTCTGATATCAGGTGCCGAAGGAGGTACGGGAGCCTCGCCGCTGACGAGTATCAAGCATGCGGGGTTACCGTGGGAGCTGGGGATTGCCGAAACTCACCAAACACTCGTCTTGAACGACCTGCGCAGTCGCGTTGTCTTACAAACGGATGGTGGCATGAAGACAGGGCGGGACGTTGTCATTGCAGCGATGTTGGGGGCGGAGGAGATGGGGTTCTCTACCGCGCCGCTCATTTCGTTAGGGTGCCTCATGATGCGCAAGTGTCATCTCAATACGTGCCCGGTCGGCATTGCCACGCAAGATCCCGTGTTGCGGCGCAAGTTCCGAGGCAAGCCGGAACATGTTGTGAACTATTTCTTCATGATCGCCGAAGAGGCGCGCGAAATCATGGCCCAGCTGGGCATTCGCAAGATGGACGACCTGATTGGACGTGCCGACTTGCTTGAACCGGAAGACGCGATCGAGCATTGGAAGTCGGATGGAATTGACCTGACGCCCATCTTGACGCTGGCCAAGAAGCCGCATGCGGATGTGCAAGTCCGGCAGTCGATCTTGCAAGACCACGGATTGGAAAAAGCGTTGGATCACAAGCTGTTGGAGTTGGCCGCGCCGGCGCTCGACAAAGGCACTTCCGTGTTGATCGAACGCGAAATTGTCAACACGAACCGTACTGTCGGAACGATGCTGAGTCACAATGTGGTCAAACGTTGGGGCGAGCAAGGTCTGCCTGACGACACCATTTATATCAAGCTCACCGGCTCCGCTGGCCAGAGTTTTGGTGCGTTCCTGGCCAATGGAATCACTATGGAATTGTCGGGAGATGCGAATGACTATGTTGGCAAGGGCTTGTCGGGAGGGCATATTGTGATCTATCCACCAGCAGAGAGTCAGTTCGTACCGGAGGACAATATCCTAATCGGCAACGTCGTGCTTTACGGCGCTACGGGCGGGCAGGCTTTCTTCCGCGGTCGTGCTGCGGAGAGATTTTGCGTTCGTAACAGTGGTGCATGGGCCGTTGTGGAGGGAATCGGAGACCATGGTTGCGAGTACATGACAGGTGGTCGCGCCGTCATTTTGGGCCGCACCGGACGCAACTTCGCCGCTGGCATGTCGGGCGGTGTCGCCTATGTCTGGGATGTTGACGGTGACTTTCGTGTCAAGTGCAACCTCGGCATGGTGGAACTCGAACGTGTCGAGCATGAGGATGACGTTGCTGAGTTATTGGAGTTGATCGAGTTGCACGAACAATACACGGAATCGTCGGTGGCTCACTATGTGCTTGACAATTGGGAAACTGTAGTCAAGCAATTCGTCAAGGTCATGCCAACCGACTATAAACGCGTCCTGGAAGCACGGAAGGGATTCGATTCGGAAGTGAGCGACACCGTGGCTGACGAGCACGTGACGCGATAATTTGCTGCCCTCGGGAACGCATTGCAGTTCGACCGCGATTCCCGAACTGCTTCACCGCATCCCGCCCTTCCCTGCACCAAAAAACACTGATTGCCGAGCACGATAGAGAGAAAACGAAAATGGGAAAACCGTCTGGTTTCAAAGAGTACCCCCGGCGCGCCGTTCGATTTCGTGATCCTTTGGAGAGGGTCTCCGATTTTGATGAAGTCTATACCCATCCCGAGGAAGAACAGTTGCGCACTCAGGGTGCACGGTGTATGGACTGTGGTGTTCCTTTCTGCCAATCCGCAACAGGGTGTCCGATCGATAACCTAATTCCCGAGTGGAACGACCTGGTTTACCACGGCCGTTGGAGCGAGGCGTTGGATCGCCTGCACCTGACCAATAATTTTCCCGAGTTCACGGGCCGAGTCTGCCCCGCGCCTTGTGAAGGAGCTTGCACGCTGGGCGTCATCGAACCGGCCGTTACCATCAAGAACATCGAAAAAGCGATAATTGATCGTGCGTTTGATGAAGGATGGGTCCACGCCCGACGCCCACGCAATCGGACTGGCAAGAGTGTGGCGGTCATCGGTTCGGGACCTGCCGGTCTGGCTGCCGCCGACATGCTGAATCGCTTAGGACACAAGGTGTCTGTTTACGAACGTGCTGATCGGATCGGTGGGCTGCTGATGTACGGTATCCCCAACATGAAGCTGGATAAGCAAGTCATCGACCGGCGCGTCGAACTGTTGGTCGACGAAGGAATTCGCTTTGTTACCGATGCCGATGTTGGTAACAGTGTTGATCCCGCCGAACTTATGGCAAAGTATGACGCCCTGCTACTAGCGACCGGTGCGACGCGGCCACGTGATTTGCCAATTCCAGGCCGAAATCTCAAAGGAGTCCATTTTGCGATGGACTATCTCACGGTCTCCACGAAAAAGCTGCTCGGTCAAGCAATCGAAGGGGAGCACGGTGCGGAACTAACGGAGATTGACGCCAAGGACAAGGATGTCATTGTGATAGGCGGTGGTGACACCGGGACCGACTGTCTTGGCACGGCGATCCGTCAGCAATGCCAAGGACTGGTGAATTTTGAATTGCTGCCCAAGCCGCCGCGCAAACGTGCCGCTGACAATCCGTGGCCGGAATGGCCGCGGATCTTGCGTACTGACTACGGACACGAGGAAGCGATCAGCAAGTTCGAGCAGGATCCGCGCCAGTATCGCATCCTCTCGAAAGAGTTTATTGATAACGGACAGGGAAGCGTCACGGGTGTCAAAACGGTCGAGGTTGAGTGGACGAGTGAAGGGGGCCGATGGACGATGCAGGAATTGGCCGGTACCGAGCGGAATTGGCGCGCCGATTTGGTGCTGCTTGCGATGGGATTCGTCGGCCCGGAGAATTACCTGGCTGAATCGTTGGGGATTCAGCTCGATCCACGGTCCAACTACCAGGCCCAATATGGTCACTATGCCACGAATCTCCATAGTGTGTTTGCCGCCGGCGATTGTCGCCGCGGGCAATCGTTAGTCGTATGGGCCATCAATGAAGGGCGCGGAGTGGCTGAAGCGATCGATCGGTTTTTGGCTCAGTAGATGTCGTCGCCGTGTCGTTCGCTAAGCCCTGCCGCCACGATGATTTGGGCTTGTGCCGCAGTTTGGCCCCAATCGATCCGTATGTGGTCCCGGTATCGGTTGGGCCAAGCTATCGCGTGTCGGGATGCGTCCAACCAACATCGAGGCATTCGGGCAACACGACAACATCACAATTCTGTGAAGCCGCCAGGACAATCATCTCTTGGGCGCGGGCATCTCTTGGGCGCGGGCATCTCTTGGGCGCGGACATCTCTTGGGCGCGGACATCTCTTGGGCGCGGACAAGGTTGGCTTCAACGGCCCCACTTTCCACTCGAATCTGGCCGGCTGCTACTTTGACGCGACGCGCAATCACTCTTGATCATTTCGTGGACCACCAGACTTTGCTTCAAATCTCTTGATTCGAGCGAGCGGAATGTCCCCCGATTTGAGATGCTCACCTCGAAAGCGCAGGCCTGAAGATGACCATGATTATGAGTAGGATCATGATTGAGAGCAACCGTTCACGGCCAACGACCATGAACGGTTGCCACGCATTGACGGGCGTCACTTCTAGCGGGTAGACTCGATGAATTCGCACCGAGGAAGAACGTGCCATAAGGCGCGCGGTAGGCGATGCCGATACCGCTTGATTTCACGAGTCACGGCGGTTTCTTACACGTTCTGAAGCCGAGTCTGGGAGAGTCAGGGAACACGAGCTGATGACTGAATTGATGACGCGCATTGAAAAGTTGGCTATTGACACGATTCGAACGCTCTCGATGGACGGTGTGCAGGCGGCCAAGAGTGGCCACCCGGGCACGCCAATGGCGTTGGCGCCGGTTGCCTACACGTTGTGGAATCGAGTAATGCGTTATGACCCGGCTGAGCCCAATTGGCCGGCTCGTGATCGGTTTGTGCTCTCTTGTGGTCATGCGTCGATGCTCCTCTATTCGCTGCTCCATCTCACGGGAGTGAGCAAGGTTGACGAGGCCGGCAAGGTGACCGATCAGCCTTCGATAACGCTTGACGATTTGCGCAATTTTCGCCAATTGAACAGCCCCTGTGCCGGGCATCCCGAATATGGTGAAGCGGCGGGGATCGAAACCACGACCGGGCCGTTGGGGCAAGGTGTGGCGACGAGTGTTGGGATGGCGATCGCTGCGCAATGGTTTGCTGCACGCTTTGATCGTCCCGGCTTCGAGTTGTTTGGCCATAACGTGTTTGCGGTCTGCAGTGACGGCGATCTGATGGAAGGTGTTTCCTACGAAGCGGCTTCGTTAGCGGGGCACCTTCAGTTAGCGAATCTGTGCTGGATTTACGACGACAACTCGATCACGATCGAAGGCCAAACAGACTTGGCGTTTAGCGAAAACGTGGCACAGCGGTTCGAAGGGCTCGGCTGGGATATCCTCAAAGTGGATGACGCCAATGATGTGGCGGGTTTGGAGTCGGCGTTGAAGCGTTTTCAAACCAATGGCAAACCGACGTTAGTGATCGTCAAGAGCATTATTGGATACGGGTCACCGAATAAGGCGAATACGGCAGCAGCCCACGGTTCACCGTTGGGGCCTGACGAGGTTCGTTTGGCGAAAGAGGCGTTAGGCTGGCCTGCGGATAAAACGTTCTATGTACCGGATGAAGTAACTGAACATTTTGCGGAGGGCATCGGCCGGCGGGGTGCCGAGTTGCGTCGGGCATGGCAGGCTCAATTCGACGAATACTGTGAAGTCCACCCTGCCGAAGCAGAGCAACTCAACACCATCTGGTCTGGGCAACTTCCACAAGAGTGGGAAGAAGGTATTCCCGTTTTTGAAGCCGATGCCAAGGGGATGGCCACGCGCGTCAGTTCGGGCAAAGTGCTGAACCAATTGGCCGCGCATTTCCCGTGGTTGGTCGGTGGTTCCGCTGACTTGGCTCCGTCCAATATGACCAAATTGGCCGATGCGGCAATGGGTGACTTCAGTGCGGCAAGTTACGGCGGGCGCAATTTCCACTTCGGGATTCGCGAGCATGCCATGGCTGCCGCCTGTAACGGTATGGCGCTGAGTGGGCTGAAGCCGTACTGCGGTACTTTCTTCGTGTTCACCGACTACATGCGCCCAGCGATGCGGCTTGCCAGTTTGATGAAGCAAGGTGTCATCTATGTGTTGACGCACGACTCGATCGGTCTGGGAGAAGACGGTCCGACCCACCAACCGGTCGAGCAGTTGGCCGCTTGTCGAGCGATTCCTCGGATGTTGGTCTTTCGCCCGGCGGATGCCAATGAGGTGGCTGAGTGTTATCGAGTTGCGTTACTTCAAGCCGATCGCCCGGCCGCGATTGTCTTGACTCGTCAGAATGCTCCCACGCTCGATCGATCGCAAGGTTTTGGTTCCGCTGCGGGAGTTGCACGGGGCGGCTATGTGCTGTGTGATGCACCGAGCGGCGCGCCACAAGTGATCTTGATCGGGACCGGAAGTGAAGTCGGCATATGCCTCGAAGCGCAACAACGGCTCGCCGTGGAGGGCATCGCCGCACGCGTAGTGAGTATGACTTGCTTTGAATTGTTTGATGCTCAGGATGCCGCTTACCGCGACAGCGTGTTGCCTCCTGCGTTGACCGCTCGTGTCGGTGTAGAAGCAGGAATCGTGCAGGGTTGGGAAAGGTATCTGCTCGCCAGCGGACAGTTTGTCGGCATGACCGGTTTCGGTGCTTCCGCTCCGTTTGAAACGCTCTACGAGCATTTCGGGATTACCGTCGAGGCGGTGGTCGGGCACGCTCGGCAATTGGCGGGCAAATAGTACTGCGTCTATTCCCGCGTGCCTATCCCGTTGTTCAGCACTCAATCAACGCTCGACGCGAGCCACACTGATCGGTGCGATCCGTGTAATCGATTCTGGCAATACGAACGCCACACGGAGGCAAGAACCGGGCGTCTTGCGGGCGAGCCTATTGAAGGTCTGTTGGGCAACCTACCGAAAGAAACTCCGTACGCTCGTAATTTGGAACCCACACTTGCGTTCGACCTGTTGAGCCTTTGCCTGAGCGGAGTAGCTGAGTGGCGTAGCTGAGTGGCGTAGCCGTCTTCGCTTGCCCGAATCGCGTATGCCGCTGGCGGGTCATTGTCGAGCAGGAAAGTGGTGCCAATGATGGAAATCGGGTAGCGGAAAAGACAACGACCATGGCATCGAGTCCGACAACTGAGCATTTACCAAGGTCACTCCGAGGGTACGGCGCGGAATCCGCAAGGCCCCTGGTCAGTTTGGCATTCGTGGCGCCGTTGTTGATTGTTTACGAATTCGGCATTGTCTTGCTCGGTCCCCACGCGATGCGCAACGGTGCTGATACGTGGCTGAGGCATCTACTGGAGTGTGTTGGTCTGGGCCAGTATTTTCTCTTGCCTCTGCTCACCTGTGGCATTCTACTTGCGTGGCACCACACGCGTCACGATTGCTGGACGTTGCCGGGCGGCGTCCTGACTACGATGCTGTTGGAATCGCTACTTTTCGCGCTGATCCTATTTGGCTTGGCGCATTTGCAACGCGCCTTGTTTTCACCGGTGCCTGCTGCCATCGTATGTGCTAGCGGCAGCGGCGTTTCGTCGGGTGTCATCAGTCGGCTCGTTGGTTATTGCGGTGCCGGCATTTACGAAGAGCTGCTATTTCGTTTGATGATGCTGCCGGCGCTTGCGGGGTTACTGAGGTGGACCGGAGCCAGTTGGCGCGCCAGTTGGATGTGGGGCATTCTCGCGACGAGTCTCATTTTTTCCGCCGCGCACTACCAGATCTACACACCGGGTGGGTACGTCTTTGACTGGTACAGTTTCTCGTTTCGCTTCGCGGCCGGTTCCTTCTTCGCCATTCTGTTCGTGCTACGTGGGTTTGGAATCGCGGCCGGGGCACACGCCCTGTACGACATCCTGGTCGAGCTTGTGTGACATCATTGCACAATACCCGCGTTTTGTGGTGGGTACAGTTACGACCCTTCTTGTGGCTCTCGGTTGATTTGCTGGAGCCTCCCACGCGCGAACGAATGCACTCAAATGCTAGCGTGTCGCGGCGCACTCAATGACGTCTTGTCAAGTCCCTTACGTCGAACGAATTTGAACGAAAATTGAATTTGGAAACTGGCTTTGTTACGCGGGAGTGATGCGTTTATAATAGGGGACATTCATTCGTTGAGAACGCGTTGGAAGACCTGCTTGATACGTGTAGTAGTCCGGAGATTGGCAAGGCCGACCGGTAGTCTCAAGACGCGTTCTGCATTATTCATTTCATTACAACACGATGGGGGATTCGTCACCGTGTTGTCGGTAAGACCCAAAGTTGCCGAATTGGCATTCAAGCTATACGGGCGCTCGCTGCATCCGGAGCTTTTTCAAGTGCATCGCTCACAGTCGATTGAACGCGGAGGATATACGGCCAAGGTCGATATTACTTCAGCCGGTCATGTCGTGACGTGGCGTTATGGCGGTTTGACGCTCACCGAGGTTGCTGCCTCGGCGCAGAATCCGCTGCCGCAAAAACGTCGGCTCATTTCGTACCGATTGTGTGGCGAGCGGAACGAACGCGTGGAATGCCGGGGTGGAGTGACCTACCAAACCAGCTTCCAGCTCGAACCGGTTGCGCCTGAAGTATTCTGGACCTTCCAGCGGGAGCTGGCCGATGACGGTCAGCGACGTGGAATGTTGCATGTGTTCGATGCGAGTGGTCGCATGGCGTTGGGAGCATTGAGTTATATCAATGTCGAAACGCGGAACCGCAGCATGCTGGTGCAGGCGTTTCACACATTTCCCGACGACTACGCGATTGTGAAGAGCCAGTCGCGGTTTGAATTGCCGTAACAGGCTACGATCGGCGAGGCGCACCGAGAAACCCGCGAAGGACCTTGTTCACATGGACGGGGCTTTCCAGCGGTGCCATGTGGCCGCAGGCTGGGATCACGGCAAATTCGGCGCCCGGGATTGCATCGGCCATCGCCTGCATGTCGGCCACGCTTGTGATCGCATCTTGCTGACCGCAAAGCACCAGCGTCGCAACGGCGATCTCGCCTAACCACGGTGTCGCGTCAGTACGTTGTGCCATGCCTCGCAGTGCGGCTGCCACACCTTGCGGCGGCGCCGAGTCGATCAGCTGCGCTGTGGCGTCGACGATCGATCGGTTTTGCTTGCGAGTCCGCTCGGAAAATAATTTGGGGATCATTCCATCCACCAAGATGCCCGACCCTTCCCGCAATACCTGGTCGGCGGTTTGCAGACGCGTGGCAGCGACGTCCGCCGAGTCGGGGGCTGCGCGCGTATCGCACAAAACCAGGTGCGAAAGCCGCGCGCGATGACGGCGCCAGAATTGCCAGGCGACATACCCACCCATTGACAATCCGCACAGGATTACCGGTTGCTTGACCTCCAACGTGTCGAGCAATTTCGCGAGGTCATCGGCGAATTGCTCCATTGGCACGACTGCGTCGCCACCGTCGCTGGCACCGAACCCGCGCAAATCAGGTGCGATCACGTGAAAATCTTCTGCCAAGTCGTTGATTTGCCCGTTCCACATCTGGTGGTCGAGTGGGAATCCGTGGACGAGCAGCATGGGTCGGCCTGCGCCTTGTAGAATGACATTCAGTTCAATATCACCTATCGAAATTCGGTTCATCGTGGTGTTCCTATTCTCGGCGAAAGAGGCGGTTCTTGGCCGGCCCCTAGGTGGCACTGGCGACCAGTCGCCAGAACCATTGGATTAACAACACGACCGCGACCGCGAGTAGAGCCCCGTTGTCGAGCCATGCGAACCGATGTTGGCCGAGTCCCCGGCGGACTCGAACGATTTGGTAGATCCGATAAGGGATTTGAAAGGCAACGATCGCGAAGAAAAAAAAGCCGGCTGGATTGTAGCTCCATGCATCACTCATTTGCCCGTGCCCCATGCTGACAAACGATCGCGTCAAACCGCACCCGGGGCAAGGCACACCGGTAAGCTTGCGAAACGTGCAGGTGCCGGGAAGCGGCGCGTCGATAATTGGTACGACCACTTGTTCGCGGTTGCGAACACTCAATGTTACCGACGCACTCACGACGACCAAGGCCATGATCAAGAACGTCCAGTGCAAGAACGTGCCGGCACGAGGGACCGCGTTGGGACGCAAGGTTTCGACAATAGCGTCAAGCGCGTCTGAGCCAGCGTTTGGCCCGACGGCATGGTTCGATTCCGATGGCTGGCCGCACTGGGCGTCTACCTCCAAAGGACGCTCTACGGGTGAGCAGATCGGAGGTTTATCGGCATCGGAAGAAAGCATCGTGGATCCAATGCAGGCGAGGTAACATGCGCGGTGGTCAATGGTTTGGAGGTTAGCGATCTTGGATGTTGTGAGATGCGTTCTGCCAGATTCACGGGCCACTATTTGGCCGGTGCTGCAGTCTCTTTCGCTCTCGCATCTGCTTTCATCTTGGCCTTTTTCTCCGGGCTTTGTTCGGCTGCCGCCTTCTTCTGTTGAAGCGTTTTTTGGAACAGCTTCAACTGCGCGACGATCAAAGGCGAGTGTGGTTCCATCGTTACCGCGCGAGTTTGGTACTTGATGGCATTCTCAATGTCTCCCTTCGCGTAGTAGCAACGGCCGAGCGTATCGAGGTAGCCCGACCGATTGGGCTGCAGTTCCAGTGATCGTAAGCTGCAACGAAGTGCCTCGTCGAAGTCTCCTTCGGTGTTGGCGATCAACCAAGCCAGTTGGTTATAGGTCAGTGCCAATTGAATCTGAAGCATCGCTCGATCTTCGACCGGGCGGGCTGAGCTCAATCGGTCGGAAAAATCTTTCAGCTGCCCGCGAAAGTGTTTCACGGTGTTTTGAATTCTCTTGCGCGTGGCCTCTTGCCATGACGCGTCCGATTCGGGTACTCGGTGCATGGCGATCAGGACATCCGCATCGTGCGGGTCGTCCTGGAACCCCTTCATCAACCACTCTCGCTGTTTCTCGTACTGGTGAAGGTTGCCGTAGTTTTGCGCGAAGAAAAAGTGCATGCGTGACTTGATACCCGCCATGTCGCGTCTCAAGTCCTCTTCGACCAATTTCCGGATATCTTCCTTCGACTCAACCAGCTTTATCAATTGCCGCAGCAACTCGCCGGCGGATTGTTCCTTGCCGATATCGTGCATCATTTCCGAAAGATAGATCCGCGCCCGGAGTGCCTCGAGCGGTTGTTCCTCGATCTGCCCGGCAACCTGCCGGAACTCGGCCTCGGCCCATTCAAACAATCCGTCGTGTTGGAGATTGGCCGCCATTACCAAGTGGCTTTCGGGGGCGTCTTGGACGGTGGCAAGTGCCAGCTTCGCGGTTGCTTCGGCCCGGTCGTCTTGTTTCAGCTTGCGGTACGCGAGCGCCAGTCGATACTGCAACATGGCACTGCGCGCAAAAGTGTCTCGGTAACGCTCGGCCAATTCGACGATCGTGCCCCAGCTTTTTCGTTGGCGAAACCAATCGGCGGCTTCCAGTAGCTCGGGCTCTCTTGTGCTGAGTAATGCGATCGTCTCGCGCATCATGGCGAGTGCCTCGTCGTGCCGATCACGTTGCGCCAGTTCGTCGGCGTACCATCTGAGCAAATTGCGCGTAAGCTCCTTGCTCGATTCATCAGGATCGTCCGCCAATCGTGCCTTTTCCTTGGCGATAAGTTCGAGCCAATGCTGGTGCGTGTCGGGAGCGTCGACCAGTAGTTCGGCATAGGCACGCAGCCAGCACGCCGCAGTGCGTTGGCTCTTACCCGCTTTGGCGGTCAATTCCTTAGCAAAACGAGTCCGCTCGGTGAGGTCGGTTGGCGGTTCGAGCGCGAGCGTCAACAAGGCGGCTTTTTTGGATAACCGCTCCGATGCTTCGTAGCGTACCAGCCGACTGAGTGGACGAAAACTCATCGCACGGCCTAACCCTGCGAGCTGCTCCATGAGATTGAGCCGCTCGACCTCCTTGCGGTTGCCGTACTCACGCAACAGTTGCTTCACCTCGGGCGGATCTTCGTCGGTCCACCAATTCACTTGCATGCTTCGCACAAGATACCGAGCACTCAACGCAATCTCGATGTCCTCGTTGAATTGTGCGGCATTCAGCGCATCGAATGCGTCCAGTCGCAATCGCCTTAGTTCCGTCTTGGCACGTTGACGCGTCGCGTAGTGGAGCGAGCCGAGTTGATGAATTAACTCAGCGATACGCGTATCCAATGCGCCTTGTGATTCGACTTGCGATTCGGGCACTTCCGCGTCGCCCGCACTCGCGGTGCCGGTGACGGTCGGTGCCGCAATGCACAGCATGAAGGTAAATGTGAATATGGACGCGGTGCTCAACGAAGACGCTGGCCGTAACGCGACAGGTTTGTTGGTGAAGTGAAATGTCATTAGTTTTGATCAACGGTTAGGTGACCGATGTCGCGCGTCGGGCTGAATTCACGACATGCTTTTTATGAAACGACCTCTATCTCAGGATACCGGACGTGGTACGAGAGGGGCAAGACGAGCCGTTGCGGGCCCCGCATGTAGGGGGTCGCGCTGCGCGTGTTCGGTGCCAGTTTCATTACGGTGCGTCGCAGTTTGGGGCAGGTGAATTACGGCTTGAACTGCCATCGGCTTCGCTCTTCTTTGCCCGTCATTCTCTTTGCCGTCAAGAGTGAACAAACGAATCGTCATCCATTTCGCCAGGGTCACGAGGGTCGCCAGGGTCACGAGGGCAAGAATTGTGGGCAGAAAAAACGCTAGGCAGAGCGTTTTCAATCACGCGGCGTTTTCTCGCGTCCGAACGCCACGCCGATGCACCCGGAATAAGGCGAGCTTGGAACGAGAGGCATGTCTCTGCTATTGGGACTTTGCTACTGGGACTTTGCTACGAATCGCGATGCAGCTCCAAATCACCGATTTTCAGCCGTCCGTGGCGGCGTTCGGTTGTTGGGGCAAGCAAAGATCTTGACCGGGGACGGATTTGGCGGCACTGTCAGATGGGGCCGCGACCTTCTTCCATGTCTTCGATATAGCGTCGCAGTCGTTCGTTTTCGTCGGTCACGTCTTTGAGCCGCAGCATGTTGTGAACGCGTTTGACCAATTCCACTTTTTGGACCGGTTTGGACAGGAAGTCGTCTGTTCCGGCAGCAACAGCCCGTTCTATGTCGCCCAATTCGTTGAGCGCGGTGACCATCAGCACCATGATTCGTCTAGTTTGTGGATCTTCTTTGATTTTCTTGCAAACTTCAAAACCGTTCAGTTTGGGCATCATGATGTCGAGCAAGATCACGTCAGGCTCGAACGACTCGACTTTGTCGAGCGTATCCTGGCCGTCAACGGCGACCGCGACGTCGCAATCGATGTCGGTTAGGTAGGCTTCCAGCAATTCACAATTTGCCTCGTTGTCGTCGGCAATCAGGATCTTCGAGTTGGACATGATTCACTCCGTGAGTTGCGATAGAACACCGTCAAAATTGAATATGCACGATGGTCACTGCATGACGACCGGTTCATCGCTGCTGCGGGATCATTGCTGCCGCAGGAACAGGGAAATGTGAGCAGAGTTCACTTACCTCCGAGCGAATACGTTGATGCAGCGACTCGTCATCGGGTGCCTGGAGTGATTTTAGCATCCAGTTGCCAATACGTTGCATTTCGCTTGGTCCCATGCCGCGTGTCGTAAGGGCTGGCGTGCCGATGCGGATTCCGGATGGATCGAGCGGCTTGCGTTGATCAAACGGGATCATGTTCATGTTCACGGTGATACCACAGCGCTCGAGTGCTTTCTCGGCGATCTTGCCGGTGACCTGCAACGGAGTCACATCGGCCAGCATCAGGTGGTTGTCGGTACCACCGCTGATCAGCGCCAAGCCTCCGCTTTGTAAGATTTCGGCCAGCGTTTTGGCGTTGTCGATAATCGCCTGTGCGTACGACTTGAATTCATCCGACATCGCTTCCTGAAAACAGATCGCTTTGCCGGCAATGACGTGCATCAGCGGTCCGCCTTGCAGGCCCGGAAAAACACTGCGATTGATTTCTTTGGCCAAGCTCTTCTTGCTCAAGACCAGTCCAGCTCGCGGTCCACGAAGAGTCTTGTGTGTGGTTGTGGTAACGTAGGTGGCAACGGGTACTGGGTTGTGATGCAACCCGGCGGCGACCAGCCCAGCATAATGTGCCATATCGACAAACAGTTCGGCACCGACATCGTTGGCGATTTCGGCGAACCGATCGTGGGGTATCTCGCGTGGATAGGCACTCGCGCCGGCCACAATAAGCTTTGGTTTGTGCTCGCGTGCCAATCGGGCGACTTGATCGAAATCGATCCGATGCGTGTCGGGAGTGACGCCGTAGTTAATGAAATTGTACAGCTGGCCAGAGATGTTGAGCCGCATGCCATGAGTCAAGTGGCCGCCATGCGCCAGGTCCAGACCGAGCACGGTATCTCCCGGCTCAAGTGCCGTGAGGTAGACGGCCATATTTGCTTGCGAGCCCGAGTGCGGTTGGACATTGGCGAATTCGGCTCCAAACAACGCCTTGGCACGTTCGCGCGCCAGGTTTTCGACGACATCAACATACTCGCATCCGCCGTAATAGCGCCGACCCGGGTAACCTTCGGCGTATTTGTTCGTAAGTACGCTACCAGCGGCCTGCATCACTGCCGGGCTCGTATAGTTTTCGCTGGCGATCATTTCCAGGCCGTCCTGCTGACGTTGCTCTTCGCCGGCGATTGCGGCCCAGACTTCTGGGTCATTGGATTTGATGAAATTCATGGAAGAACCACTTGTCGGTCAGTTTCTACGGGGTCGTCGTCAGTACGCTCGTGCAACGACGATTTCATGGTGCGGCATTTACGCAAATGCAAGGAGAGCGGCTGTGGTACCAGGCATTCGGGCCATCCGACTCATCCGGACTCGGTACGATCTGCACCGCGCGAGGGAGCGGGCCGCCGCTCCCACGACACGCATGATCCTGCTTACGAGCAGAATAGGTACCGATTGGGGACGAGCTGCGGCCGTCCGAGCTAACGAATTTTCGCTATCATTGTGCCTCTGCACGCGTGCATTGTTGGGCCTTGAACTCGGTTCGTCAATCGGGGGCATATGCCCCAGTGACCGTGTTTGCCGGGCTATCGCGTGCGTGCGGCGAGTGCCCTGGGGATAGGGGCCGTGGGGATCGGATCGCTGTTCCCACTGGATCGACGGTCAGTGGCTGACGCGGCGGATTTCGACATGCAGATGCCCCGCGTTGTCGACCAGTTTTGCCGGTGAGTCATTGATACGCAGGAACAACATTCCCGAGTTGCCAAATTTCAACGTCCGCTGCTTGCCGATCGGTTCGGGATGCGCCAGCGGCGTCATGCCCGTCAATGGCCGAGTTTGATCGCTGACCGCCGCAAGCAGTTTTCCCAACGGTTGACCGTCGTGATACCGAATCGTAACGCCCTGCGGTTCGCACCACCAAGTTGTTGGATTTTGAGCGACCTGGTATCGCCCCATCGCTTGCAGCGAGTACGTCGCGTCAGCGGACACGATGAGGCCAGTCGATTGCCAGCCTCGATCGGCTTTGATCTCGACGACGATCGCGTTGTCGGTCCGGCCCTCCTGCCGTTGGTCGTTGTCGACGCGTGCCGGTGCGTAGACAATGGCTTCACGGCGAAGATCGTAACCGTAGTCGAGGTTAACGACGAACAACTGCCATTGCTCGCTCAATTGACGCCGATCGACTCTGTAGAGAGTGCGGAAGAGTTGCGAGAACTTGGGTGGGGCATCATCAACGCGACGTGGAAGTCGGCGAAATCGATCGGCGAATTGCGGATGGCCGTCCAGGAACGCCGCAGCCGCCCAACACCAGCCGTACGGCTCGTTGCGCAGGTGAGCCGTTGGGCCGTAATCGGTAATCTGGTCCATCGACATTGCGCGGCCAGCTTCGTACTCCGTCTTCACGATCTTGATGCGGCCCCATTGAGGAACATCGTCACGACTTTGTGGGAAGTAACGCAGCTGAAGTTTGCCATCTTGCCACCGATGCGTTCCCATCAGCTCGGCCATGCCTTCGGCATACCAGGGTGGGCCCATGCCATGCAGGAACGTTTGCATGAACGCATGCGTTCCCTCATGCAGCAACAAGTGGCGACGGTAATAGCTGCTCGGCTGTTCGTAGAACCATAATTCACCGCCCAACGCGAAGCCATTCAGGAACTCTGGCAAATCATCCGGTAACAACCCGCTAGCTTCAAATCGCTCGCGACGCGCCATCAAAAATCCACGCATCTTCCAGCCTGCCGCAGATTTTGCGTTAACGTGAAAGTACTCGCACCATGGCTCGATCGCCAAGTCAAACACTTTGGGCAATTCGTCGATTTCAGGAGCGGGTGGCAAGTCGGTAAAAAGCGTAAGGTGCTTCCCTTCGATCTTGCGAATTCCCGCCGAATGGGCGCGACGTTCGTCAATTTGTGAACGTTCGGGAGCGAACAGGCTCGACGCGTGAGTGTGCGTCACGGAGGGGCTGTCTTCAGGCGGTTGCCTGTTGTCGGCAGCCGGTGTAAAGACCTCGCCGGGGCGGCTGATTTGTGGCGTCGGCAAACGCGACGTGGCAGCTTCGGCTTTTGCTGGTTTGGCCTGTGCTTTTGTCGAGCTTGCTTTGTGCTGAGCGGTCTTCGTTCGCGTGGCTGCGCTGTTGGAGGAGCGCCGTTTTGCTGCGCGACGCTGCGGTGTTGCACTGGAATGGCGTTGTGGACGGTCGGTGGAATCGTGCGTCGCTGGTTGGCACGAACTGAACAGTAGCAGTATGCATGCTGCGACTGAGCAAGCAAAACGCGTCCGTTGAGACCGTGTGCGATTGGCCGAACTAATCGGTTGGTCGCTCAACGGCCGCGGAGTATCGATTCGATCGGTCACGGGCATGCGCTCAGCCGTTGTCGGCTGGCTCCTTCGATTCGGTATTGCCTGACTCGGTCGGCGCCCGCAAGTCACGAGCTGAGAGCCAGAAATCCAGGTTTACCGAGGTTTCTGAGGGCAGTGATGTGCGCTCGACGTGAGCATTTGTTACAACAAAATCTTGTGAGACAGGCTCGTGCCGAATTTGTAATGTCCCAACGCGACGATTCAGGGGCCACTGCACGCGTTCTCATTCTATCATTGTAGCTTGTTTACACGTTTTCTTTCAGCGGTAATTAACCGCAATAGTGGACCGAACTGCGGTTCTTCACAATCACGTATGCGCGGGGCCTTCGTAGGAGACAGAAAGAAATGTATCGACGTTCGCTTGCATCGTGCTGGATTGTCGTGGCTGTCGGGCTGTTTGGCGGTGCAACGATCCTGTTGCTGAACGGCTGCATGCGAAGCAATGCTCACGAAGTTGTCGTCTACTCGGCGCTGGACGGAGAGTTTTCCGAGCCGATCCTAGAGCAATTCCAACAACGGAGTGGTTGCGTTGTCCGGCCGGTTTTCGATGTCGAATCGACCAAGACCGTGGGGTTGGTTACCCGGATTGTACGTGAACGGCATCGGCCTCGGTGTGACGTTTTCTGGAATAACGAAATACTCCATACGCTTCGGCTTGAGAAATTGGGATTGCTGGATGCCTACCTGTCGCCTGGCGCGACCGGTTTTCCCGACGACTATCGGTCGGCCGATGGGTATTGGTGTGGGTTTGCGGCGCGGGCACGTGTGTTGATCGTTAATACGGAATTGGTTCCCTCAGGCGAGCGGCCTGATTCGGTCGAGGACTTGATCGATCCGAAATGGAAGCACCGAGTTGGGATTGCCAAGCCTCTTTTCGGTACGACTGCGACTCATGCCAGCGTTCTGTTCTCGATGTGGGGACAGGAACGCGCCGAGACGTTCTTCCGCAAGTTGAAGGGGAACGCACGCGTGATGAGCGGCAACAAGCAGGTGGCGTTGTCCGTGGCTCGTGGCGAATTGGCGTTTGGATTGACGGATACCGACGATGCGATCATCGAGGTCGAGAGGGGACGGAAAGTGGTCATTGTTTATCCCGATCAAGGTGCTGAGCAAATGGGGACGCTGTTTATTCCCAATACGGTGTGCATTATCAAAGGAGGGCCTCATCCGAACGCAGCGCGCGCATTGGTCAACTATCTGTTGGAGCCAGATGTCGAAAAACAGCTTGCCGCGGGGCCGAGTGCGCAGTTTCCGGTGAACCCGAAAGTTGCCGCAACGTCGCGTGCAGCGCCCCATGAACCGGTGCGCTGGATGGATGTCGACTTTCGCGCCGCCGCTGACCAATGGGACCAAGCGGCGACGTTCCTGCGCGATCTGTTCGCTACCGCTCAATAGACCGTCGTTCCCTTGCCGGCAAGCACTGCGGCGGTTATAGAACGCGGAGAAACGGGACCAATGCGGGCGCAATCTGAGCTGTTGTGCCCAGGCACGTCAGAGCGCGTTGTGAAAAAATTTGTTCTTCTCTTTTGACAATCAGCCATTTCCGACCTATTTATTTAATAGCAACGACGAATGGTCGGTTGCTGAACCGAATCAAGTTTCTTTTTGGCTTTCTTATTTTGACGCCAACCGAAACGGCAAACCGGTCGTGAGGCCGGGACGCAAAGCCATGGGTCTCGCAACGCGAGATCGCCAGGCCGCCGAATTTGGCAACACTCGTCATCGAGGTTGTCATGGTTAGGCTTGTTCTCGCACGATCGCTTTTTGTTCCCGAGCGGAATAACTCGGTTGTGCTCCTCAAACCGCGACAACTGACGGTTGTCAGTGGTTCCCGTCCTCTACCGCCTGCGTCACGCAACGCTTTAATGCGGCTTGTCAAGTTGCCCAGTTTGAAGTCTGCGGACGAACTGGCGAGGCAAGAAGAAGGACTCGATGGTGGCTTGGTTGGCGCACGGAAACGCCCACTGTTAGTCACCATGAACCCTGGCACGTGTCGCTGGTGATCCATTCTGGCTACGGATTCGTTTACTGATCCACTGTGGCAACGTTTCATATTGTCGATTCAAAGGAGATTGCTTACCGCCGAACTTCTCTTCACTGTCGCCTCTTTGGCGGCCCCCAACTTTCCCACCTTTCGTTTCACCGTCCTGGTGGAACCCCACTCTGGCTGATGTGCGCGTGAATGCGAGGTCGCCGGCACTGCCCCCGCCGGCGACCTCGTTTCCTTTCTTGCGTCCCATCGCGCATCCCTCTCAAAGAGCAACGCAATCTTGCACCGGTGCGACGTATCGGGACAGACTGTTTCTTCCATGCGCGGCGCGGAATGCCGATGGACAGAAACGGCTGAGGCGGCAGCCCAGTGTTGACAGCCCAGTGTTGGCGCAGCGACAACGATTCTTTGCGGGTTCGTCAATCGCCGCGCAGCGTAACGTTCCAATAGGCCTCGCCAAGGAACCGGGCCCAGCTCTGGATCGGTTTGGCGTGCCATGAGTAGAGCGGCCGCCAAGCGGGACGCTTGGGTGCGTGCCGCAACCGCATGTTGGCTTGTTGTGGAGTGCGATCGGCCTTGATGCGATTGCACTGGAAACAGGCCAAGACACAGTTCTCCCACGACGAAACGCCTCCTTGAGCGCGCGGGACGACGTGATCGATCGTCAAGTCCTCGATGGCCGGCTGATTGCCACAGTATTGGCACGCGTAACGATCGCGTTTGTAGATATTGCGGCGACTGAACGGCACAGTCGTCCCCGGCATGCCATCGTAGTGGGCCAGTACGACCACTTCGGGTACCCGAAGGCGGTGCGCAACCGACCGAATGCAGTGTTCGTCCGGGGCAGGACGTAGTTGGGACCAGTCTTCCCAGTCGTACGTCTGATAGTCTTGCGGGTCGACAACTCGCACCGTACCGCTGTAGAGCATGATTACCGCGCGTGCCACCGTGGCGACATGGATCGGCTGCCAGTTGCGGTTGAGCACCAGTGTGGGACGCTGCAAGGCCTGTTGTGACATCGGTCACCTCCGCGTGCTGTTGCCGGTAGAAATGCCAGGACTCGACTGACGTTTCGGCTCGGCGCGACTGGGGCGCCGGTCGGCGGCCACTCAAGCATGCTCCACCTGAACTGGAGCCTGTTGCGATACCGTTTGCTTGATTGAATCTTGTTCGTGATCGGGTGCCGTCGCGACTCGATACGACCAGACAGTCTGCTTGCGTTCTTGTTCGTGACACCGTCCAGAATGAGTGTATCCGTGGCTGAAGCTGCCAAGGCCCTATCCTGATCGACGACGCGTGATCGACCGTGTCGGTGCCTCGGTTCAACTCTGCCGAATCGACCCAGCGGGGGGGCAATACGGACATTTCACTCATCTTTATTGTATGCGAAATCTCAGCCGATTGCACGCCAATCCAATGAGGGCGATCCGGTGAACGCGGGTTGTTGTCGTGGTGGTAACGCAACGACCGGAGGCCGTTCATCTGGGGCTCAACTGCAAGTCTTGAAAGAAGTCGCGTCCAACGCGGATATTCCTTGCATGTCGCGGACCAGTTTGGTAGTACGAGGAGTGGCTCGTTACCTTCGTTCACAGTAGCCCACACGGGTGACATGTGATTGAGGCGAAACATGAGGACGTCTCGAACGTTGTTCCTTGGTTTGGTTCTTATCGCCGTTGCCTCGATCGGTATTGCCTGTTGGCAAATGAGTGAGAGAGTTGATGGTATGAGAGATCCGAATCAACCATCCTTGGCGGCAGGCTCCGAGCCACAGACGGGCGCCGGGCAGGCGGAGCATCTTGTTGCCCAATCACGGCGGCGGATGGTCGAGCAGCAGTTGTCGGCGCGTGATATTACCGACCGTCGAGTCCTCGACGCCATGCGGCAGATCCCGCGTCATCTTTTTGTCCCCAAGAATATGCGCGCTCGGGCCTATGTGGACGGTCCATTGCCAATCGGCCACAACCAGACGATTTCTCAACCGTACATTGTCGCTCTCATGACACAACTGGCACGGCCGCACCCGTCAGCTGTCGCACTGGATGTGGGTACAGGTTCCGGCTATCAGGCTGCGGTGCTTTCGCAGCTTTGCGAGCAGGTTTACAGCATCGAAATCGTTCCGCCGCTCGCCCAGTCGGCTCAGCAGCGGTTGCAGGAACTGGGATTTCGAAATGTCCACGTGCGGCTCGGCGATGGTTACCGTGGGTGGCCTGAGAAGGGACCGTTCGACTTGATTATCGTGGCGGCCGCGCCGGAACGAGTCCCTCAACCTCTGATTGACCAACTCAAGCCTGGGGGACGACTGGTGATGCCTGTCGGCAAACGCGAGCAGTACCTGGTGTTGATCGAAAAACAACTCGATGGCTCGGTTGGTCAACGCCGCGTCGCTCCCGTCGCGTTTGTGCCCATGACTGGCGAGGTCTTGCGGGGCCACTGATGGGCACAGAGCCTCACTGACCGTATTGCGCGGACCAAAGCTGGACAGCCGGAGAACCAGGCTGTCTGGGATTGGCCGCCAGGGATTGGCCGCCACACTCCGCTGAGGGGGGGGGCCACTGATTGACACGGATTTTCACAGAGTAGGCGGAGATTCAGAGGTGGAGAGTCCGGCGAGCGGAACGGGATCCAGGGCAACGAAACTAAACGAGAGTTAAGACTGTCTGGGATTGGTCGCCGCACTCCGCTGAGGGGGGGGCCACTGATTGACACGGATTTTCACAGAGTAGGCGGAGATTCAGACGTGGTGAGTCAGGCGAGCGGAACGGGATCCAGGGCAACGAAACTAAACGAGAGTTAAGACTGTCTGGGATTGGTCGCCGCACTCCGCTGAGGGGGGGTGGCCACTGATTGACACGGATCTTCACGGAGTAGGCGGAGTTTCAGAGGTGGAGAGTCCGGCGAGCGGAACGGGATCAGGTGAACGAAAGTCAGGCTGTCTGGGTTTGTGATGTCTGGGGGAGAGTATGAGCTGGAGAGCGGACGCGGAGTCAGGCGAGCAGGCGTCTGGGGCTCAGAAAATGAGGCTGTCTGGGATCATCGGTCGAAAATGAGGCTGTCTGGGATCATCGGTCGTCTGGGGAAGTGGCAGGCAACGAGGTGTTTGGTCCGGTGTTGCAGTGCTGGAAGCTCGTGTCATGGTTGCGAGGGGGGGCACCGTAGTTTCGCGACGATTTGGCTTTACCACAGTTAATTCATGGACGAATTGGCCGATTCCGGTGACATGTGCCACTTGAGTAACTACAATACGAAAGCGTATCGTCCGAACCTGCCAGAGGGTCTGGGGTTACGTCCCGACAGCCGGGATTGTGGTCACGGTATCACGCGGCACACGATTTGCTGGCGAGCGCACTGGCCAATTCTGAGCCTGGTCTGGGCGCGACTCACATCTGCTGAAAACACATTCTCACGTTCACCGTCGCACTGTGGCGAGTCATCCAGAGGGAGCCTTTTCGATGAAGACGAAATACTATTTTGCACACATTATCGCGTGTGGCTTGGTGGCCACTTTCATGGCCACATCGGCGGAAGCGCAGTTTGCCAAATTAGTCAAGCGAATTCCCGATTCGGTAAACACGGTCATCTTGTTGAACGCCGAGAAGATATTTAACAGTGAGATTGCGTTACGTGAGGGGTGGAAAACTAACTTTGAAAAGGCCATTGCAGGCGGCCTCACCCGGTTACCGGCGGACACTCAGCAGTACGTAATGGCCTCGCAAACCGATTTCGAGTTCATGCACCCGGTCTGGCAGCTTGGCCTTATATCGACCAGCGGTAAGCACGACATGGTCTACATTGCCAAGAAACAAAAAGGGACGCTCGACACGATTGTCGGTCTGCCCGCAGTTCTGTTGCCATCGACCAACTACTTGGTCCAGCTTGGACCGACGACCTATGGCACGATGATCCCGGCCAGCCGGCAGGCAGTGGCACGTTGGATCCAGTCCACCGCTGACGACACTCCGGAGTTTTCACCGTACATCACCGAAGCGATTGGTTTCTCGGACGAATCGGGGACCGAGATCATTTTGGCCATGGATCTCACCAATGTATTGGACCTGACCACGGTGCGGAAATTGGTGAAGGAATCAAAAATGCTTTCTTCTGCTGGAGTTGATGGTGAAGCGGTCAGCAAAGTGTTGACAAGCCTGCGTGGTATCACACTCGGCATTACCTTTGGGGAGACGTCGTTTGGCAGCATCAAAGTCGACTTCGGCGAAGATGCCGGTGTCCTGAAGGGACTTGGCAAGAAGTTGCTGCTCGAGGCCTTGGCCAAGCAAGGGGCGATGATTGACGACTTTGCCAAGTGGGATGGGAAAGTCGATGGCAAGCAGCTTCGTTTGAGTGGCCGCTTCTCGAGCACCGGAATGCGTCAAGTATTCAGTTTGATGGATCCTCCGACCGCATCGGCGATCCCGACCGAGTCGAAGGATGGTCAGGGTGCCGGCGCGCAGGATTCCAAAGTCGTGGCCACGCAAAAGTACTTTGTTGCCGTAAACCAGTACATCCGCGACATCCGCAACAAAGAACCACAACGGATTGCGCAATACGGCATCTGGTTTGATAAGTACGCGCGGAAAATCGATCAACTGCCGCTGCTGAACGTTGACGAGGATATGTTGAATTACGGTGCCTACGTCGCGCAGCAGTTCCGCAATGCCGGGGCGGCGATCAAGGGAATCGGGGTACGCAGTCGAGTGCGTCAGGTCGAGGGAAATAATTCCATCGCCTCTTCGGGCTACTCGGCCAGTGGCGGCGGGTACAACTACGAAGGCACTTATTACGGTGGCTGGGGCGTGCGCGGCAGCTATACGCGAGGGAATCGGGCTTACGGTTACGGCCCTGCTACCGCTGGCGCACAAGTGGCTGTTGCGCAACAGGCTGGGCTGCGAGCACAACAGCGTATGGGGACGCAAGTGCGGGTCCAGGAGAAGGCCAAAGGGACTTCCGCCGCACGTGCGATTATGAACGACATCGATGGTGCCACGGCGAAAGTACGTCGTGACATGACACAGAAGTACAATGTCGAGTTCAATGAAATAATGAAACGCGGCACCGGTGCTAACTGATCGGGCGCATGGGCTCCCGGCGTAAGAGCGGCTCCAGAAATAAGAGCGACGGCACGAGCGCAGCGGAAGTCCACAAGGCTTCCGCAGGCGTTTGGGAGGGCGCTGATTCGCACCGCTCCCTTGCCATGGTCGTTGTCGGAATCCGTTGCGAGCTCAGCTACTGCGGTCCATGGGAGATGTTGCGTGTCGCGGTGGCCGGGATGTTTTCAAACTCCCAATACGTCAGTCTTCCATACGGTCGCGGTAGCAGGAACGGACGCTTTGCGGCCGGCAACGCATCGCGAATGAGCTGGTGGATGTCGAGCAGGATTGGGTTGCTGCTGCCGTAGTAAGAATGTCCCAGCAGGCTGGTATCGAGAGTTGATACGTCAATGGTCTCGATTCCCGGCAGCACAACCAGGCCGGGGCCTGAGTCGCCCGCGCGTGCGTAGCCGTGCACTTTCTTGGACGCTGCCAACGCTTGGTCGTTGGACGATGCATAAAGCGTCACCCGTTGTGCCGACTGGACCAGTGCCGGTGCCAAGTCGCGCCGGAATATCTCGGCGTCTACATCGGGGGCGGCCAAAATGATCTGGTTGAATAACGCGGTTTCTTGCCGTAGTTGCAACTGCAGTTCGCGCAGGGCTGCGGTCAATGCCCGGTTTCCCATGCTGTGCGCGATCAGGTTGACCGATTTCGCGCCGCTTCTACGCGTCACGTCGATCAGGAATTCCTTGAGATGGGGTACGGCCCACTGCACGTTATTTTGATCGACGGTGTACTTCAACAATCCGCCTTGTGATGGCCAGCTGAAAAAGATCGGCGCTCCGGTGAATTTCACGTCATAGGCGATTTGCGCGGTGCGCCGGGCGGCGCTGTCAAATGTGACGTTGTAGCCGTGTACGAATACAAACACCTCGGCGTGCTCGGCCGACTGGACGGTGTCGCGCAACTGGTCGAAAAACGTGTCTTTGGCGGCCGGTTGTGTTGCCTGTAACACAATGTGTTTCGCGGCATCTTCACGCACTTCGAGTCGCAGGATGGAAGGACGTTCAATCTTGCCCCGGGAATGCGACGTGGGAATCGTGATCGTACACTCGCCGTACGCCAGCGTGCCACGCTCGTTACCATAACGCACTCCTGGATCAGCCACTTGTTGAACCTGGTCCCACGTGCTCATCGTCCAGTAAACGCCTAACGAAAGAGTGACCAATACTCCGATTATGGCCAGAGACGCTGTCTTACGGCGATGCCAGCCCATCCCACTTATGATGAACAGCAGTAAGGTCCCGGCGGCGGAAACGGTGAACGGTAGCAACGCCTCGCGGCCCCACGACTTGCCCCCGTTTGCTGCCAGTGCCTTACGGTCGGTCGCATAAAAAACCGTTACCTCCCGGTACGGTGCGGCAGACGCATCTCGTTCCGAGTCTTCGGAGAGCACACTTGACCTTTGCGGTTTAGATTCTGCATGTAATTCAGGAGCGTCGGGTTCGTTTGCCATCGGTCCGACCGACGACGGCCTGATCGTAGTTGGCCCACTGCCGTTGGGAGTAGTGTTCGTTGGTTCAACCGCCATGGGGCCAATCGCCATTGGTGCAACGGTTGCAGGTGCCGGCGGGGCTTCTGTCATCGATCGCGAACGGAGCGTGGCTCGAGGCGGTTCAACGACGCGGAGGTCGAGCTTCATCTGTGGCGCTGCCACTTTGGTCGCCATCTTGACAGCTCTGGTGGCGATTCGGTCGGCGTTCGTTTCACTCTGCCCGGATACCTGCGGCGCCGCGCGAGATTCGTTCACAACGTCGGCGCTCATGGGAAGTACCGGCTCTGATCCGCCTATCGCGTCGTCAACGGCCGTGCGCTCGCCGGAGCGAGCAATGCTGGCGTTGTCCATGTTAACGTTGTCGTCCGGTGTTGCCGCTTGGTGAGCACGGTCAGCTGGCGCCTTTGCCGTATCCATGTCTTTGGCACTACACGCAACGAGCAAGCAAATGCCTATCAGGCTGATACACGCGAGGCGGTGCCGGATCATGTAATGCCCTAGGGATGTGACCATCGCAGTTTTCCTTCCCGCTCAGAAGCAGGCGAGTTGAGAGTGCAGAGTTGCGTACCACAAAATGTGTTCAGGATGAAGCGTGCACGGCATGCCATGTCGTGTGACACCCCCCAGTGGCGTGCTCGTTTTCTTATTCCGAAGCCTGGCTCGAGTCTGTCGCGTTCTTCAACGGCTACAAGAGCCGACCTCTTCACGCACTCGAGTTGGGAGGGGCGCCCCGTGCTCGGCAGTAAACCACACTTTGAGCGGCAGTTGGTAATCGGTTCGAGGTAGGACTCCGAGCCTACCGTGACACACCGTTTAGACGGCGTGCCATCATAGTTGGCTTACACGTAAATCCCCAAGTGCAATCGGCCAATTTCTGGGCCGCTTGCTTCCCCCACGTTCGCTTGCATTGTTGCTAGCAGTTTGCACCAACAAAGAGTGGAAACTCGCCAGCAATGCCGCCGCCCCAGTGCGATTGATTGGGGCGCGGGAGAACCGGTCGCATCGGGGCGTTGTCTGATGCATTCACGTCACTTTTGCGCAATCTATCGACTCGCTTGCTTACGATCGTCCGCCGATTCATCTTGTCCGGTTATTGGCCCACGGTTATAAGATCTAGATTATCAAATCCCACATTCCGCTCACCAAGCGGAGTTTGCCTCCCCCCCTACCCTGCCCACCAGGATTGCGGAGTTCGCGATGTTCAAGAAACGCCACCCAAAAGTCGGTTCCCGTCCCGGTACGCTTGTGATTCCCGCCAGTGCGCTTCCATCCCGGGTCCGAATCGTTCAGTATTCAGCTGATTCTGTGCGTGAAGAGACACTCGAAGATGTGACACACATCAAGGAACACTTGGATGAAGGAAAGGTCACGTGGATTGATGTATGCGGTTTGGGGAACGAGCAGACGCTAAGGCAGCTAGCCGAGATTTTTTCGATTCACCCGTTAGCGATGGAGGATATCGTCAATATCCCACAGCGCCCCAAGGCAGAACTTTACGGCGACCAACAGGTGATCATATGCCGCGCGGTCAGTATGGCGAGTCAAGCGATGGGCAAAGACGAGCAGGTATCGATACTGTTGGGATCGAATTATGTGATTACGTTCCAAGAGGACTATTCTGATCCGCTGGAACCGGTTCGGCAGCGAATCCACATTTTTGATTCGCATCTTCGCCAGAACGGCGCCGATTACCTTGCTTATGCGGTCTTGGATGCGATCGTTGACGGTTACTATCCGGTTTTGGAAACGCTCAGCGAGCGGCTTGAGCAATTGGAGGATCGCGCGATAGCACATCCGCAACCGGCCTTACTTCAGCAACTCAATGTGATTCGGCGGCGTGTGTCGCGTCTGCGCCGCGCCGTTTGGCCGAAACGCGAGCTAATCCGGGGATTGATCCACGACGAAAACTCGCTGATTGGCGACGAGACTCGCTTGTTCTTACGCGACACATATGATCACACGCTGCAGATTTCCGAGGTAGTTGACATATGCCGCGAATCGGTGGCTAGTCTCGTGAACACGTATATCTCGGCGATTGGGCACCGCTCGAACGAAGTGATGAAAGTGCTGACGATCATGTCGAGCATCTTTGTGCCGCTCACGTTCATTGCGGGGGTCTACGGCATGAATTTTGAATACATGCCGGAGCTCCATGTGCGTTGGGCCTATCCCCTCGTCTGGTTAACCATGCTGGGGTCGGTTGCTGGCATGTTGTTCTTCTTCTATCGGCAGGGTTGGATCGGCGGCCGCATGGGCCAAAAACCGCTTGCTGAGTTATTGACTGGAAACTCGACCGGCGCCATTTCGCGGGACGAGGGACTGCACGTCGAACACACGATGATCCCGTTGGCATCGGCGGCGCCTGCTCTGCCAGCGCGGCCCGATGCCGCCAAAGCGCATGAAGGGGCGGAAACAGCGTGTCCGACAATGCAAGTTCGCCGCGCGTCGTAGTAGCGCATCAATTCCCATTTGGCCGGTACCGCTACTGAAAATCTCTGTGGACGATGTTGTGACCAAGCACCCGTCAGTTTCAAATTGACACGGTACTAGGAACCAGCGGTAGGATTGTCTTCACGTCTGTTTCGAGATGCGGCTGTTGCTCGCCAGAGTCTTGGTTTTCACGCTGTGCGAGACGAGCGGTCTGCGGCCGCGGAACGAGGTATTGCCCATCGCGGCCAGATCGAACGCGTGCTGCCCATGTTTTCTTGCCAGTCCTTTTCTTTGCCCTCTCCGGTGAACATCCAGGGCGTCGTCCATGGCGGGGCAAAGAGGAACAGGGCAAAGAATATCGTGGGCAGAAAGAGCGCGGGGCGGGCTGCTCAAACGTCAGGCGGCGTTTGAGCGTCGCACGGCAAATCCTTGTTCGGCGGCCAGTTGCCGGATGTTCACTTCGATCGGCTTGACCGCATCGAGATGCACATCGCGTTGGGGGTAGGCGATGGTGATTTCGGCATCGCGCATCAACCGGTCGATGGCATGTCGCAGGTCGCTTTCGATCTTGCGCGCCTGCATCATCGTACGCACGTAAATCCAGAAATGAACTTCGAAGTTGAGTGAGTTGTCGCCGAAGTCGTTGAACAGGACGATTGGTTCGGGTTCATTCATTGCGTGCGGGCATTCGTCGACGGCCTGTTTCAAGATTTGTGCGACTTGATCAGTTGGCGACCCATAGGCGACACCGACTTTGACCGTGGTTCGCATGCGGGTATCCGTGAGCGTCCAGTTGGTGACGTTGTCTTCCAGGAACTTGCTGTTGGGAACGATGATTTCGAGGTTTGCGCCAGTGATCACACGCGTGCTGCGGGCACCGATTTTTTCGACGTTGCCGCACAGGCCGCCAATGTCGATCAGGTCACCCACGCGGATCGGCTGTTCGGCCAGCAGGATCAGGCCGCTGATGAAATTATTGAGGATATTTTGGCTGCCGAAGCCGACGCCAATTGCAACGGCACCGCCAAGGAATGTGAAGACGGTAATCGGCACATTGACGATTTCAAGCGCAACGAATCCAAAGCACGTGACCAGGACGTAGAACGAGATCGACTGCAATGCGGTGGCAGCGCCATTGTCGACGCCGATGCGGGGCAGCATGCGGTTGCCGATCAAGCGGCTCAACCGGCGCGAGGCGTAGAAACCGAGCAGCATCAGCAGGATGCCAGCCACGATCTTACGGACCGTGATAGGCCGATCGTCAACGGCGGTAATCTCGTAGTTCCAGGCCGTCGACAGCGTGGTGCCGACCGAGGTCAGAAAGTCGCTGACGTTTTCGGCCTTGAGATCTTTCGAGAAAGTGACGTTGAGTTTGGTCAGCATTCGCTCAATGCTCTCGACTTGCACCAGGTTCGCACCGTAGGCTTGCGAGAGTTCGTGCATGGAGCCGATCTGGTACTCGATCCATTTTGCCACTTCTGGATTCGAGCGTCGTGCGAGCCGCAGCTGTTTCTCCTTGCGGCCCAGTTCGATCATCAAAGCCTTTGAAGCTTCTTCCAGAGATGTGCGATTGGCTCTGACCCGGTCGACGTAGAGTTGATTGTCATCGGCCCATTCAGCCAACTCCTTATGAGTGGCTTGACCATTGACGACGCGGTAGCGAATATCCCATTCCAGGCGGACGATAACCAGTTCGCGTCGCCGTTGTTGGATTAGCTTGGTTTGCTGTTGGTAGGTCCGCCGCGCAACGCGCCAGCTCGTTTCGATTTCTTCCGACAATGGGCCATCTTGCGCTTCGTCTTTGCGTTTCTGCGCCGTATCGTAGGCCTGCGTTTCGAGTTCTTGCAGCCGAGACTGAAGCTCAGGAAGTTGTGCCGTCAGCTCGGTTTCAAACTTGTCGAGCTCTGAAAGTATAGTTTGCAAGTGCTCTTTCGTAAAAATGGCACTAGCGGCAACCGCTGCTTCTTTCTCCTCAAAAAATGTGGTCCGCAGTTCAGCAACTTGCAGTTCCAGCTTCGTATTGCCCATTTCGGTGATACGCAGCTTGCCCATGTCGGTGAACATCTGGCTCTGTAACTGGGCAAGTTCCAGGCGCTTTGCGATCTCCTGTCGACGACGCTCGTCCGTAGTGTTGGCCAACGCCTCTTTGGCTTTGCGCCGTGCCGCTTCCGCTTCACGTCGCATACGGGCTGTCGTCTCTTGCATCTCTTTGGTCGCAGCCAATTCGATCGTCACTGTGTGCATGCGAGTTTTCGCAGCGTCGAGCTGGTCCTGCACGTCGTCAAGCACCAGGATCGAATACGGTTTCGGTTCCTCGGGGCCGGCCAAACGCAGCTCGTGCAGACGCTCGTTCCATTGTTCCAGGTCTTGCTCGAGCTCGCTCGTTCGTGCGAGTTCCTCGATATGTTGAGCGCAGACCAACTCATAGTACTTCAGGACTTCAAGTTCGCGCCGCAGATGTTCGAGATTCTCTGGCGAGGTGGAATTGCCCTGCGCAGCTTGCAGTGCCTCTTGCACGCGGTGACGGCGTTGGGCGAGTTTGTCCTGCTGTTTCTTCAGGGACTCAACCGGCGGAGATTTGGGCGATTGCGAAGGTTTGGTCGATGCCTCGGCCGATTCCGCTGCCTTGGAAAGAGCGTCTGGTCTTGCCCAGCAGAGCGTCGTGGCACTGCACGACAGGGCAATTACGATGATCGTCATCTGCAGAGCGTGCGGGCGCCCACAGACAAACCGGTTGCGCAACATGGTTCCGTCCTTGTTTGCTAGCATTGAGCAAGCAGCGGCATTGTCTGGGTGGCCGCGATTCTTGCCTGCCTTGTACGTATTGCCTATGCGGTCTCCCTCCGACCGCCGTGTTCAACAAAATACGCATCCGTGGCTCTCGCTGACATAGGCTAGCGGCGAATTGCGTTGCGGGGGAACGCTACGCCGAAGTGTCTTACCCTACCTGGACTGGCCAAACGGGACAAGAACAGATTTCCGACGACCGTCCATCCGTTTTGCCCCGTCTTGCCGACCTGCTCCTGCTCCAGAATCAGAACCAAAATCAGGCTGTCTGGGATCATCGGAGCATGGGATTGAAGGCGGAGTCGCCTTGCCATTTCTCTTGATGCCGCGGCGGCTCTGGCTCGGAGGGCCAACACAGCCTTTGCCGGGGTCGTCAGACCCCGGAACCTGGCACCACCCCCCAAGAAAAGCCCAGGAGGGGCGATACAGGCATCGGCCAAAATCAGGCCGGCCAAAATCAGGCTGTCTGGATTCGGAGGATTCGGATTTGGCAGGAGGCCACTGATGGGCACGGATATTCACGGAGCCGAATTGGGGGGGCAGGACGCGGCATGTTCGGATAGCAGAAATCAGGCCAGAAATCAGGCTGTCTGAGATTGCGGGCTGTCGCAGGAGGCCACTGATGGGCACGGATATTCACGGAGCCGAATTGGGGGGGGCAGGACGCGCCATGTTCAGATAGCAGAAATCAGGCTGTCTGAGATTGCGGTCTGTCTGAGATTGTGTGGGACTGCGGAGTTGAGCCCGTTTGGGGCGATTCCGCGTTCGGGGCTGGGTGGCGGCGAATTGACAGTCGGCTCACGCTGCGTTAGAACCTCCCATTGGAGGGGATGTTTTGTGAGAGCTCCTGTCAAAGGGTGCCAAGTGTGTATGGGGCTCGGTGCGGGGCGATGAAATATCCTCGGCTCGATTGCTGGTGTTCATCGGCAGAGTTGCTGAGATGAGGACCGCTAGCACGTTCGTGCGAAGTGTGGCTGGACGCGCGTATCAAACGGGCGGTCGAATACGGATGAATTCCATTGGTCGTGTGCCGTGTTGGCTGGCAGAAGCGGCGATACAGAAACGGCGATATTGTCACTCGGCCCAACGAATACAAGCATTGCGTAGACGCACGCGTTGACCGGATTCCTTATTCTTGCGAGATGAGACGATGATCTTTGGGAAAATGTGGCGGGCGCTCAAAGCGCAGTTCAACAAAGTGGCCAATTATTTCTGGACTGCCGACCCCATTGCACAAATGCAATACGAGTATGATTCGGCGGTGGAAGAGCTGAAATCGGGTCGGCAAGGACTGGAGCAATACCGTGCCTTGGTGGAACGAGTGGGCCGGCAGGCCGCGATGGACAAGAAGCACGTCACGAGCTTGGGAGCCAAGATCAAGGCCTATCTCAAGGCGGGTGACCGCGATACGGCAGCGCGATTTGCGCTCGAGTTGCAAAAAGCCAAGGAACAACTCAAGGAAAACGAGATGCAGCTTGCCATGCACGAGAAGGCCTACGAGAACAATTTGCACAAAATCAAACATGCCGGCAAGAAGCTTTCCGACGTGCGCGACAAGATCACTCGATACGATGCCGAGTTGAAAATGAGTCGAGCGGAAGCGGAGATGGCCGAGTTAGCGCATAGTCTTGATTTCGACGTGACCACCGATTTCGGGCAGATTGAGCAGGTGATCAACGACAAGATTGGCCTGAACCGCGCTAAGGCGCGCGTTGCCACCGATCTGTCGAGCGAGGGTTTGGAGTCGATTGAACGAGAAGAGGCCATGGAATCAGCACTCGCCGAGGACGCTTTGCGCGACTTCGAGGTTGAACTGGGGCTGGCAACTCCCGAAACCACCGTGGTTGAGGATACGGAGAAGCAATTGGGGCCACGGGCAACAGAGGAGTTGGAGGGGAATTGACGCACAGCAACTCGTGGCCGTTTCGATAGCAGTGTCAGGTCTGTAGCACAAGAGTCAATATTGCAGAGGAACCCACCGGCTGTGGAACTTCCGGACTCCAATGCTCCCAACCGTGCTCGTGGCGCCTCAGTCACTCCCCGGGCCACGGTTCCCCAATGGCATCCGGCTTGGGCACGCGAGTTGGCTGACCTGTACTATTCCGGCAGCGTCTGTCTGTTTCTCTTGCACGGCAACGTACACGATTTGGTCTTGTCGCAGGAGCATGGTCAGCACACGTATATCAGCCTCTCCGAGTTCCTTGCCACTCAGCTATTCGGGTCATGGGACACGGTTTTTTCGTACGATCTTGGGCGCGGCTTGCGTCTGGAGGCGGGGAGCGACGCTCGGCGCCGGCAGGAGATGGTGGAATGGGCTACCGGGCTGTTGGGAGACTACAACGCTTGGCCACGTGACCCCGACAAGGTCCTGCAGGCGTTGGAGCATGTGATTCAGCGGAATTTAGTTGCGGAAAAAGCGGACCAGCGCAAACGGGTTGCATTTCTGTTTGAATACGCTCAGTTTCTGGTGCCTCCGGGAAGTACGAATATGCTGGCGCGAGGCCAGGCCTCGCGCCTGGTCCGCTTCATCGCTTGGGCACAGAATCCCTACATCAAACGCGTGAATATGGCGTTTTGCCTGATCGCCAATAAGTTGCCCGAATTGAACGACCGACTGGTTCAGAACCCGCACGTTGCCGCGATCGAGGTTCCGCTGCCCGACCAGCAGGCGCGCGAGACCTTCGTACAAGACACGTTAGAACGGCACTCGACCGAAACCACCGTTGCGACCGCCGAGGGGGACATGAGTGTCGGGGCGATTGCGCGCATGTCGAGCGGATTGAATCTGGTGAACTTGGATGTCCTTTTGGCACGCACGCGTGACGAGTATCGCACGCCGCAACTCAATCAGTTTCAGGCGTTGAAAAAGGGGATGATCGAGCGGCAGTGCCAAGGTTTGGTGACTTTTGTTGAACCCAAGCATACGCTCGATACGGTCGTTGGCCATGTTGCAGCCAAACGCCGATTGCGACAAGACGCCCAATGGATCAACCAGGGCCGGTTGGAGACCGCGCCGATGGGCTATTTGATTTGCGGGCCGGTGGGAACGGGCAAGACATTTTTGGCGCAGTGCTATGCCGGGTCGATCGGCATACCGTGTGTCGTATTGGGCAATTTTCGGTCCAAATACGTCGGGGAAACGGAAGGGAATCTCGAACAGGTCTTGAACGTTCTACGCAGCCTGGGCCCCGTCGTGGTCATTATTGACGAAGCCGATGCCGCGTTGGGTAATCGCGAGGCGGAAGGGGATTCGGGCACTTCGGGCCGCATTTTTTCGATGATCGCGCGGCAGATGGGAAACACCGATTACCGTGGTCGCATAATCTGGATGCTCTTGACCAGTCGGCCCGACCTGCTGCCGATCGACTTGAAGCGCCAAGGGCGTGCCGAAGTGCACATCCCGCTATTCTATCCGCACGACTCCCAGGAAGTTGCCAGCATGTTTCGCGTGCTGGCGGGCAAGAACCAGGTCACATTAGCTACCGACGCGATTTCGCACCTGCCGGAAGAATCGCTGGCGCGCAAGCGGGAGTTGAGCGGTGCGGATATCGAGAGCATCGTGTTGGGCGCACAGCGACGTGCTTTGACAGCCGACCGTGATACGGTTTCTGGAGACGATCTTCAGGCCGCGCTCGACACTTTCATCCCGTCGGCTCAAGGTTTGGAAAAGGAAATGCAAGAACTGGTGGCGGTGCTCGAATGCACCGATCGCGAGTTCTTGCCGGACGATTGGCGCACACGCATCCAACAGCCGGATGGGCGGTCTCGACTGCAAGAACGCTTGATGACGTTGCGCGAGCTGATTGACTAGGACACGCGTCAAAATGAGTTACCATGACCGGTGAAGTTGGGCACGTAGTTTCACGTTGGTCTGCGGCCCAAACCAGTTAGACTGTTTCGCCGAGCGTCCTTCGGCAAATGACGGGTTGGAGGGAGCACGACGAGAGCTTGAGCCCAACACCTTTTGTCCAAAAACGACGAACGAACACCTGGAAAGAAGTGAGGAGAAATTTTATGGCACGCCAAAGCTGGCTGGACGATGCTGCCAAGACCACGTTGATCGACGATTACGCTCGTAACCTCGGCACGTTTATTGACGCGATGGCGGATGGAGTTGTCGACGCGGGGGAAGTGGCAAGTCAGGAGCAGCGCGTCGTCGAATTGATGAAGACGATTGAACCGGAACTCGATGACGCGATGCACCAGCAGGTCACGCAATTGCTCTGCGAACTGTCGGCTTACAGTGCGATGCAAGTGTTGCATTCCCTTTACGAAGCACGTCCGAAGACGAAGTTTCAAGGCTGACGACGATAATCGGCTGGCCGGAGGCTTCATGGCCGAGTGGATTTACGAGGTGGGTTGAAATAGCGTGCGTGGCGGGCGCGTACGCGGGATACAGTTACTCAGTACGAATACGGGGATGCTTAGCATGGCCGGCCAACCAAAATCAACGTTCTACATCGCCGTGGGCGCTGTCGTCATCGGGCTCATTGGGCTAGCGGTTTATAACTTCAAGTCCATCGCACCGGAAGGGAAGGACAGTACGTCGCAAACCCAGGCGATTGACCCTTCAAAACTCGGCCAGACGGCGGAGGATGGGGCGAATGTAGCTTCGCCAACAACGGTCAAGGAATACACGTTTGTTCCCAATGAAACCCTGCCTCCGGTCAAGGGCACGTCGGCATACAAGCCGATGGTGAACAACACGGTTCGTTTCGCCTTGAACGTTTGGGCAGGCTGGGCGCCGATTATCTATGCCAATGAAGGGTTGTCGCCAGGCAAGGTCTGGAAGACCCCTGCTAGCAAGGAGTTTCCTGATGGCAAGGAGTTTCGTGTTGACTTGGTCTTGATCGATGACCCGGTCAACATGCAGGATGCGTTTTCCAATGGCCAGGTCCATATCGGTTGGAGCACACTCGACATGCTGCCGCTGTTCATGCAGCGGATTGTCGATTCCAGTGGTAAACCGATCGATAGTCGCGTTATGCCGCGTATCTACCAGCAGGTCGATTGGTCGTGTGGCGGCGATGGAATTGTTGTTCGCGAAAACATTCGCACGGTGAGTGACCTGCGCGGCAAGACCATCGCGTTGGCACAGAGTTCGCCGTCGCACTATTTTGCACTCAATATGCTGGTGGCAGGTGGCGTGCAACCGTCTGAAGTCAAGACGCTGTTCACGCCCACGGCATTCGAAGCTGCGGCTGCCTTCAATACGAACAAGGAACTTTCGGGCGCCGTTTCATGGGCGCCGGATATCTACAATCTGGAAAAGGTGAAGGGGAACCGTTTGCTTGTCACCACGGCGACGGCCAACAAACTGATCGCCGACGTCTGGTTCTCGCGCGCCGATTTTGCCAAGGATCATCCCGATATCATTGAAGGGTTAGTGCGTGGCATTTTCGATGCGATGGTCGAATTGAAGAAGGATGATGCCAAACAGAAAACGGCGAAGCTGATGGGAGACGGTTATGGGCTGCCGGCCTCGGAGGCGGCGGCGATGTTCGCCGATGCTCACAGCACAAACTGGGCCGAGAACTACCAGTTCTTCATGAACGAAAACAATCCGGCTAATTTTGAACGCATCTGGAACCAGGCCTACTACCTCTACCGCCGTGTCGGCAAGATCAAGCACCGCAAAGTCCCGTTCGACCAGGTTATGGACTTTTCGATCATCAAGAAGCTAGGCCAAGAGGAGAAATACACGTCGCAAAAAGATGAGTATTCGGTGCAGTTCGTGCCCAAATCGATTCCGGAGATTCGTGCGGAAGACGAGATTCTGACTAACACCGTGGTCATCCATTTCTATCCCAATAGCCACGATCTTTACAAGAAAGTAACGCAGCGAGATGGCGATAAGGAAGTGGAACGCCTTTATGATCCGAACGCTGAATTGGTCCTCGACGAGATCGCCAAATTGGCGGGGCAATTCGGCGCGGCAAGGATCATCATTGAAGGGCATACGGACAGCTCCATGAAAGACCGCGCGCCCGAGTCGCTCGTCAAGGAACTGTCAGACCTTCGTGCGAAGGCCGTGAAAGAGGCACTGGTCAATAAGTACAAGACCCTCGATCCCAACCAGTTCAACGTCGAAGGGATGGGGTGGGCCCGGCCTGCTGATCCCGATCGCCCAAACGACCATGCCAAGAATCGCCGCGTCGAGATCAAGATTTATCCTGCCGAAGCGGGCGAATGAGCGGGAGCGAAATATCCAGTGCCGGAGTACCCAATGCCGAAATGTGCGTTGGTGCGGGGCGTGCCGGTTTGAATGCATGTTCTTCCAGTGACCCGGCATTTACGGAGTTACAGCGAGTCGCTTTATGGATCCTCAACCTGATATGAAACTGCTGCCTCCACGTGGCCGAGGCCCTTGGTTGCGGCAGCCCCTTGGGCTGTGGGCCTCCTTGGCTTGTTCGCTCCTGGCCGTCGCCATTTTTTTTGCCATTTGGTGGTTTGTGACTTGGGGAGAACCCGAGCAGCGGATCATAAGCCCGCTGGCACTGCCGAGCCCAAGCGAGACGTTTGCCGAATTTCATTCGCTCTGGTTCGATCGCGCCCTGACACGCAATACCATCGTTACGCTCAAACGCGTGACGTTGGGGTTTGCGTTGGCGATTCTCGCGGGTGTTCCGCTGGGGATTCTGGCTGGTTGCTTCTCGCCCGTGCGCGCCTTCCTGGCGCCGGTAGTGGTATTCGGTCGCAATATCCCCCTCGCCGCGTTGATACCACTGACTTTCTTCTTCTTTGGGATCGGTGAATGGCAGAAGATTATGTTCATTTTTATCGCCTGCGTCGCCTTTATTATGGCCGATGTAACGTTGGCGATTCGTGACGTGAGTGCGCGCTATTTGGATACGGCCTATACGCTTGGCGCAAATACCTGGCAAACCATGATCAAAGTGCTGGTGCCGCTGGCGATGCCCGCGATCTTCGACTCAGCGCGTGTTTTGTTCGGCCTGGCGTTTGGCTATATCATGTTGGCTGAGTTGGTCAAGATGGGAGACGAAGTTGGCGGATTGGGGCATCTGATCTGGATGTCACAGCGTGAAGGGCCACGCGCGCATATCTACTTGATCATCTTGATTATTCCGATCGTCGCCTTGGTGATTGATCGGATCCTCTATTGGATACAACGCGAGTTGTTTCCGTACCGCTATGGCGGCGCCGGTTTATTGAATAAGGGACTACGCGTGGTGCTGCATGCGTGGGACGACTTGAAGGGACGGGTATTCAAGCCCCGGCCGCCATTTGATAAGCGACCTATTTGAACGTCGATTCGAAGTACGTGTCGAATGGTTTGCTGCGACTCGCAGCCCTTGACTGAGACAGCCGATGAATGACGTGAAACCAGATCCTGATTCCGAGCCGATGGGCGATTCTGTTCCTGCGGACACTGGGCAAACTGGTACTGGGCAAACTGGTACTGGGCAAACCGATCATCCAGACAGCCCGAGCTCGTCGACCGACGCGCAGCAGGTTGGCGTCGGAAATGTATTGGAGCGCGTCCGGGATCCCGAAGACATTCCGGGCCGGCATATTGTCGAGTTTCGTGGCGTGACCAAGACGTATAGTGCGGGTCGCGCGAACGCGTTTACGGCCATTCGTGATGTCAATTTCGCGGTGGAGGATATCGATGGCAAGGGCGAATTCATTTGTATTTTGGGGCCGAGCGGTTGCGGCAAGAGTACGATCTTGCGGCTGATTGCAGGGCTGGCGCCGCAGCATCCGCCCACCGCAGGCGACGTGCTTGTTTTGGGCGATCCGGTCACCGGCCCTGGCGCGGATCGAGGGATGGTATTTCAGGACTACACCAGTTTCGATCATCGCACGGTCTTGGAAAACGTCACTTTTGGGCTCGAGTGTTTTGGCGTGCCGCGGCGGGACCGTGAGTAAGAAGGCAAGGCATGGATCGATCGAGTGGGGCTGAGTGTTGATGAGGATGCGCAGAAATACCCGCACGAGTTGTCAGGTGGTATGCGCCAACGCGTGGCAATCGCTCGGTCGCTGATCCTGCACCCGCATATTATCTTGATGGATGAGCCATTCGGAGCGCTCGATCCCGAAACACGCATGAATATGCAGGATCTGCTGGTTTCGTTGTGGCGTAGGGCTGAGGCGACGGTCTTCTTTGTGACCCACTCGATTGAAGAGGCTGTCTATCTGGGCGACCGCATCTACGTGCTCAGCGCCAGCCCAGGTACGTTGGTTCGGGAGGTTGCCGTGACGCCTCCCGACCGCGCGGCGAAGGAAATGCAGCGCGAAGCGGAGTTTCAGGAGACCGTCTATTTCATTCGCGACTTGATTGCGCACCTGGAACAAGAGTAAGCTTTAGAAGGCCGCTCTGATGGCTGAAAGCGAACGGTTACGCCGAATCTTGCATGTCCCTTGAACTCCAATCGTTGAATTGAAACCGTGCTGAAATACCTCAAGGCTGCGTTCAAGAACCGATGGAACCTATTGGCGCTGATGGCCGGTACGGGGGTCGCCATTTTGAGTAGTCGTCCGGCGATCATCTTCCCCTTGGTGCTTGCCGCAGAAGCTGCTTATCTGGCTCTGGTTGGCGGCAATTCCCAGTTTCAAAAGTACATTGATACCGAGCAGTATTTGGCGACGCGCTCAATCCGATCGCGCAAGAATCGCCACACGTTGCAGCGTATGTTGCGGTCGATGCCGCGCGAGTTGCGTGACCGATACCATCAGTTACGCGAACGGTGTCAGGAATTGCAAGGGATCGCGGCCGATTTGAAACCGGACGAACAGAACGATCTCGACCAGTCGCTGGAATCAATGCAGATGCAGAGCCTGGATCGATTGCTCTGGATCTATTTGCGGTTGTTGTTCACTTACAATTCCTTGCAGCGGTTTTTGAACAAGACATCATTGCAGCGCATCAAGAGCGACATTCAACGGATTGAGAGTCGTTTGGCGCTGATCGATCCGGAAGATACGTCGCCGCACAAGCAGAAGCTGCGCCGGACTTTGCGGGACAATCTGGCCACAAGCCAAGATCGCGTCGCGAACTACGAGCGGGCGCGGGCCAATCATGAGTTCGTCGAATTGGAAATCGATCGGCTCGAAAACAAGATCAAGTCGTTGTCGGAAATTGCGGTCAACCGGCAAGAACCCGACTACGTGTCGACGCAGGTTGACCAGGTTGCCAACAGTATGCTGGAAACCGAACGGACCATGAACGACCTGAAAGTCTTTACCGGGTTGGGAGATCTTGACGAGTTCATCCCACCGCTGCTGGAAGCGAATCTTCAGCGTCAGCGCGAATGAGGACCAGCAAGCAAAGAGGACGAATTTTACTGCTACCGGCACCG
>JAJRVM010000162.1 GCA_024277285.1 Planctomycetota bacterium | reverse complement strand
GGCGTCGCTCGGTCAGGCTTTCGCCCATTGCCGAAGATTCTCGACTGCAGCCACCCGTAGGTGTCTGGGCAGTGTCTCAGTCCCAGTGAGCCGGGCCATGCTCTCACACCCGGTACCCATCACAGCCTTGGTAGGCCATTACCCCACCAACAAGCTAATAGGACGCGGACTTATCCTCGGACGGAATCACACCTTTGGTCCGGAGACGTTATCTGGTATTACTGGCAGTTTCCCGCCGCTATCCCAGATCCGAGGGTAAATATCCACGCGTTACTCTCCCTTTCGCCGCTCGAGTACTCCCGAAGGAGCCTTTCCGCGCGACTTGCATGCCTAATCCACGCCGCCAACGTTCATTCTGAGCCAGGATCAAACCCTTCAATTGTGTATGCTTATAGCTAACTCCCCACCGAAGCGGAAAGCCAGCCTGAAAAAGCAAAAGCAACTGATGGTCTGAAACCATCGGACACCCTACAGGTCTGTAGAATGTCTAGCCTTAAATAGCACAGTCTTATGCTTAGCTAACTCTCGTATAAACGAGGTTCTCAGAAAAGATTCTGCCAAATTGTCAAAGAACAAATCCGAGAGACACTTGGCCTCCCAGGGATTTCAAATAATAGCGAAAGCCGTCCTGCTGTCAACCGCCTGTGGAAGAAATCCCCAAAAGCTTTTGTCGCAACCGGTACCCTCAACTGAAATCCCGTCGAGGTCCGACTCCCTTTACCGTCGTGTCACTCACTGCGACACTCGGGTAAGTGCGAAACTCTATCCGATCACCCACCCGCGCCGCAAGGGGGCCAAGCAAGTTTCCCCATTCTTTTTCTGGCAACGCTATCGCCACCCCCTGATAACACGCATATTCACGGCATTTTGACAGCAGAAAACAACCTGGACATGCCCAGTCTCCTGCGCCAATAGTTGAGTTCGAGTGAGTCTCCGGCCTTGTACTCTGGCGGCTTTTGCGGTGAGTTTGCTGGTGCCGGCCCTGCCTTTCTGTGCGCCGTGGACTCTGTGCGCCGTGGACGACGTCTTGGCGGTTCGCGTGGAAGGGCAAAAGAAAATGACGGGCAAGAGAACAAGCACCGATCAATCTGCCCCGCGATGCGCGTTCCCGGTGCTCGGGCGCACACGGTTGCCCGGAAATCACCCCTGGCGAAGACGCCTTGCCATCTACTAAAAACATGAAATCCCCGCTAATCTAGTGCATGTTGTCTCGTGCAGCGGACGGTCAGGTGGCCTGTCACTAACCCCCTACGACGCCCTGCTCAGCACGTTGATTTCGGGACAGAATCACGCCGCTTCAAAGGGATTGCCATGATGTGCCGAGGGGTTCGCGGTGCCACCACCGTCGAAGAGAATTCGCGTGAGTCGATCCTATGCGGTGCGCGGCAATTGCTGGCCCTCATGATCCGGCGTAACGATATCGAGGCTGAAGATGTGGCCAGCGCGATCTTCAGCGCGACGCCCGATCTTAACGCCGAGTTCCCTGCGCTCGCCGCGCGCCAACTCGGCTGGCTCGACGTGCCGTTGCTTTGCACGAATGAGATCCCAGTCCCGACCAGCTTGCCACGCTGCGTACGCATCCTGATCAATTGGAATACTGAGAAGACCCAATCGGAAATCACACACACCTACATCCGCGAAGCGATTCAACTGCGGCCAGACCTCTGCAAGCTGCCGCCCGTCGATTTTGAAGAACTCGAAGCGTGGATCGCTCAACATATGAATTCGCCCGACAGCTCCCCTCCACAGATCTAGACCGTACCGCCAAGGCGAGCGCGCAAAAGGTTTGACTTCTATCCCAACCGGCACCAAGATGGGGGTGGCATGATAAGGAATGCTGGCAACAACACCGGGGCCACTCAACGGTCGGCAACGACAACTGACGTCACCGGAAACCAGCATTTGCCTGCCCCCTTTATTGGCGTCACAGGCACTGTCTGCGGCGCAAACTCCGGCGGCGCGCAACAGACACACGGGCCCCGCCAGGGCGGCAACCGAGCACGGCACAGAATGAGGCACATTTTGGTCCCCCGAGCTCAACCGCAAAGCGAAATTGATTAGGCCCATGAATCAGCGGGACGACACATTACACGAACTAATCAGCGCCTACATCGATGGCGAACTGAGTGTGGACGAACGTGCGCGAGTCGAGCAATTACTGGGTTCCGACCGTGAATACCAGCATATGTTCGAGTCCATGCGGGCACTCGCCCAGGATATGCAAGCACTTCCGTCGTATCAACTTGACGACACGTTCGCCAACCGCGTGCTGACCGCCGCACACGATGCAGAAGCGACGGCCGGCAGCGGACCGACGGTGGCATTGAACCGCCATCTCGACGGCCCCGACGCTTGCGCCCCACGTGCCGTTCCCATATCTTCACGACGCCGGTCTCTGGCTGCGACCGTCGTCCTGGTCGCCGCGGCCGCAGTGCTGATTGCGGTCTTCATGCCTCCTCACGCGGGCGACTCGGGCAATGATACGCGTCCCCTCGCGATGGCCGAACAATCCTCGGCTGAGCCGGCAGCGGCAGCTCACGACTCCGCTTCGAGCGCACCGCTCAAGGAATCGGCGTCAGACTCGCACTACCCCACGTCCACGCCCAACACCAATCCGTCCGTCGATGGAAGTAACAGCAACAACACCCCAGACGTCGCGAATACCGGCACCGCCACGGAAACCGACGATCAACGCCCACCCGCTTCCCTCGACTCGGCGGCCATGGCTTCGGTCGGTCGGCCGCCAAATGGGACCAACAACCAGCCTGACACGGCGCGTCAAACGACAGGGAGCAGGTCGGCGGCTAACACAGCTCACCCGCAGGGGACCGCGCAGGTCGCCCCTGTACAAGCTGCTGCCAAGGCCCCGAGAATCGAGCTTGGCCCCGGTGCCAACTCGATCAAGATGCTTCTGGTCATCGACGTAAAAATGACCCAAGCGGGATGGGATTCGGGGCGATTTGAAACCTTGCTACGGCAAGCGGGCATACCATTTGAGGCCAACATTCTGGTCAAGGCCGAGCTGGAAAAAACGTTGCTTGAGAGTCGATTCTTTGAATCCGCCAAACCGAAGCACGCGCCCGTGACGACGGAATCAAGCTCGCCCCTGGCCATCGTCTATGTGGCCGCACGCGGCGGCGCAATTGACCGCGTGTGGCAGCAAATGAAACGGGATCCCAGCCATTTCACCCATGTCCGGCTCGATATGGCACTGCAGCCGGGCGACACAACCGTGTTTCGTCAAATCCAGCAACTCGGTGCGACACCAATACGCCCCGACCCGACCACGGAACCGCAGCATCAAAGCGCGGCACATCGCCTGGTATTGCCGCCATCATGGCAAGGCCAACCGGTCGAAGGGTCAGCCAAGACAGCAGGCCTGGCAGCCATGCTGAACGATGCCCCGCCGGCTGGATCCCAAGATGCCCCACGCGGCCCGATGGCACCCTCGGGCGGTCTGTTCGGAGGCAACGTCTACACGGAAGCCCTCTTCGTGCTGCACTGTGCCCCGTAGCGTAGAAAGCCCCGTAGCGTAGAAAGCCCGCATGGAGGGATTGTGGCCTGGGATTCCATCCCAGGCGTGGAACGGCCAACACCTTGGGCCAGCTTTACTGCAATAGCAATGTCTCAGCTGATGGAAGCCGATCCATGCTTGGGAAGGATTCCCAAGCTACGCAGTGTGGAACGCCGCTCCGCGGCGTTCGCATCGCCTGAAAGCAGCCCAATTGCATTGCCGCCAAACGCTGCGAAACGGCCACTCACGGCACGGAGTGCCGTGCCACACTTCTTGGGAAGGATTCCCAAGCCACGCCGAAATCATTTAGGCGACTGATACGCAGCTCCCAGCTCGACCGGAGTGAGACGTCCGTCTTTGTCCGAGTCGGCGTAAGAATAGTCGTTGGGCATGCTCTTCCACTCATCGGCCGTGAGCACGCCGTCCTTGTTCGCATCATATCTTTTAATGACGCCGACGGCGAACTTGATGTACCTGCCCGAAACATTTCCCGGTCCGGCGGACGCGGTCGCTCGCTGGCTCGATGCCGCAACGCTAGGCGTGGCAGGTTCACGGCGCGTGGCTACCGACGACGTCGGCCGCACGCTCGGCGAACTAGCTCGGCTGCTTGCGGCCGTACTGCTGGCGGGCGTACTACTACTGGCCGTTGCCGGCGCGGCGCCCTGCACGGCACCCCGCTCTACGGCTTTCATGCATTCGGCTGGCGTCACAATGCCATCGCCGTTGAGGTCAAATTGCGCAAAGTCAGCGACCACGGTATCAGACCACGAACTGGCGTATTCCGACATTTCCACTTGTCCATCGGCGTTCGCGTCCGACCGAGCAAACCATTCGGGAAGCTCTTCGTAATCGGCCAACCGATCCGCTGCAGTTCGCGACCGAAACGACCTGCGTCCATCGGAACTCGACGATGAAGCCGACTTGTCCTTCTTTTCATCGCCGCGTGACCGGTCGCCACGGCGCGAGTAGAACCGGCCGCCGCTTTCGCCCCCGCTGCGACCGCCAAAGCGATCCCCCATCGCCTTTGCCATCTCGTCCCGGGTGACTTTGCCATCCTTGTTCAAATCGTAACGTTCACCCCCACCACGCATCGACTTGAACTCATCCCCATCAATTACCCCATTTTTATTACGATCGTAGCGTCCGAACATGAAAACGACCATGCGATTCTGACGGTCTCCACTCCCCGAATCGCGTGACGAACTCGACGATCCACGCGATGACGTACTGCGACTAGTGGACCGTTGTGAGCTGCTGCTGCTGCTCCCCTCTTTCTGTGTGCGGCGCATCGCATAGCGAAGCGCCAGTTCATTGAGCGTCAGCTTGCCGTCGCGGTTGCGATCGGTCATCAAGGCGTCATCGCGCCAACGGTCACGGCGGATTTCCTCCTTGTCCAAGACTCCATCCTTGTTGCCATCGTTACGCGCCATCATTCGCGCCGCTTCCTGACGATCCGCATCGGTAATCTTCACGGCAAACCGCTCGCCAGCATCACCAAAACCGGGCACGGCGTCAAACATATCGACCTCACCGAACCCGGCAACAAGCGGTTCGTAACCAGAATCGGGTGCTGCACTGCGACTGCTGCCACGGTCCCGACCTCGATCACTACCACTGCGGCCCCGATCGCTGCTACTTGAGCGCGAGTCACCACTCTGTTCGCGCATGCGCCGGTTACGCATCTCCTCGAACGCGCGCCCGATCGCCTCGAGCGGAATCGGACGTGACATGTCCAAATGAGCCTCGCCCGCCATCCGCTCGAACATCATCCGGGTGCGACCCTGCATTTCGTCCGGGTCGATCATGCCGTTGCCATTCCGGTCGAGCCGCGATATGAAAGACATCGGTCCACTTGGGGGTGGGCTGCCACGATCACCGCCACGACTGCTCGGACCACGCGTCATTCCGGGGGGAGGCCCTCCACCGCGACGCTGTGCATCCACCGCAGGAGCCAAGAAACTGAGCGTCAAGAACACGAGACACGCCCACCCAATGCCCTTCGACAGAAACCGAATCTTCATCGTTCGACTCACTTTGCTCTCAATAGAGATGATCTGCCCAGAGTTTTCTCTTGTCCAACCAAGTCTCGTCTCAAAACGTGCTTTCACACGGCAAAACAACACGACTTTGCGTCAAATTCGCGGTGCGAATGCGGACGACTTCGAGTTTTGAGACGAAGCACTTAGCTTCATTCTAATCCAACCGGACGTTTCTGGACCTGTACAACGTTTGAAAACACCCATATTCGCGCGAGTTCTGACGGTAAAACCCCGCCATAGGCCGGCGATGATCTGCCACGAATTGGCCCAAATTAACCGCAAAAAACGCGGTCGCGGCACAACTCCTACTATTAAACCCCATACGAAAAAGGAGGTTTCGCATAGGTGAACCACGCGTGAACACGATTAGACGCTCAGACTAGGCTTTGTCTCAAAACGTCTTTTCGCGCGGCAAAGCCATGTCATTTTCAGCAGATTACGCGAAACGCAAGGTGATAAATATGAGTTTTGAGACGAAGACTAGAACAAACGCCCTGTGTGGGTTGCAGCAGGAACCCACCACCTGCGAGTCAAGCCCGCAGGGGGCGATGCCCATTTCATTCGTGTCAAACGGCTGAACCGATGTGCGGTCAGCACACTCGGAATCGTAAAGCAGTTGCCTTTCGTGGCTTCGGCAACATCGCTATTCTGACGCCCCAAGTGTCACTTCCACATCGACCTGCCGACCACCACGCTCGACGCTGACCAAAACCTTTTCACCAGGTTTTTTCTGTTCGATCAGTGTCAGCATTTCGTCCACCGTGCGGATCCTCTTGCCGTCGATGCCGATGATCACATCTGCCTGGGATTGATCGACTCGCGTCTGCTCGACAATGTAGGGCCCACGCCGCGAACGCGAGCGGACCAATCGAAATCCCTTAAGCCCGGCACGTTCGGCCGGTCCGCCAGGGGCGAGTGCGGCGATCATCAGACCATCCTCACGCTGATACACGCGCGCGACCCCCAGATCGGGGCGAGTCACCTGGCCATGTTCGATCAACTGGGGCACAACCCGTTTGATGATATTCACCGGAATCGAAAAACCGACCCCGGTGTTCTCTCCGGTCGTACTGGCGATCGCGGTATTCATGCCCACCAAGCGACTACGGTTGTCCAGCAGCGGCCCCCCCGAATTGCCTCGATTCAACGCCGCATCGATCTGAATGATGTTCTTGATCGTCCGCCGGTTGCGTGACTTGAGTGTCCGGTTCAAGCTGGATATGACGCCGATCGTCAAGGTGCGTTCAAGCCCAAACGGGTTTCCGATAGCAAAAATCTTCTGTCCGACCTTCAGATGTGCCGAGTCACCAAGCGGTATCGGATGTAGTTCTTCCTTGGGCGCTTCAATCTGCAAGACCGCGATGTCATTCGACGGATCCTGGCCAACAAGGCCGGCGGGATACGACTTTCCGTTGGCGAGTGTTGCGTAGATTTGCTGCGCACCTTCGATCACGTGGTAGTTGGTCAGAATATGCCCTTGCTTGTCGAGCACCGAACCCGATCCAGACCCCTCGGCAGTGGGCACATCCATGAAGAACATGTCGGAACGAGCGGCGCGCGTGGTAATGTTCACGACCCCCTGATTGGTGTTTTCGTAAACCGCGATATTCACCTTCTCTTCGGGTGTGTAGACCACGGCGTCCGGGTCCGAAGACGCCGCGACGTCCTGCGCCAGCGCTGTTTCCAGGTTGTCGAATGGATGCAGCAAGTTGCCGATAGTCACTCCGATAAGCAGGCAGACAGCCGCTAAGACAAATAGTTGACGTTGCATCAATACGACTCCTCATGAACGATTCCACTGCGGCAGGGCCCAGAATTTCAATTCGCCATCAGCGGCCAGATATTGGGAATCAGCACCAGCGCGGTGATGGCCACCACCAGCGCAACGGGAATACCGCATTTCAAGAAATCCGCCGGCCGGTAACCACCGGGGCCCATCACCATCAGGTTCGTCTGATAGCCAATCGGCGTGACAAACGAAAGTGACGCGGCGAGCGTAATAGCGATTATGAACGGCCTTGGATTGTAATGTCCTTCCCATGCCACCGCGATGGCGATCGGCAACAAAAGCGCCGCAACCGCATTGTTCGTAATGGTTTCGGTAAAAACGGCGGCGAGCAAATAGACGGCAATCAGGAGCACCCAGGGGTTGTCGCCAAAGAGACACACCACATAATCCGCGATGATAGCCGCCGCCCCACTCGACTCCAAGGCCCGACCGATCCCCAACGCGGCGACGATCGTCAGAATGAGTCGCGAGTCGAGTGAGTTGCGTACTTCGCTCATCGTCAAACATCGCGTCAGCACCATGAGCACGACGACCGAGATGGCGCAAATCGTGGTCCACGAAGGGTCGCGCGAAACCCATGTCGAAAAACAGAGTAACGCCACTAATAACAAGACCAATCCCGCCGCAAGCTTCATCTTGTGATGCAACCGCGGCGTGGAACCCTCGACGTCACTGACCAGATAGAAATCCCGACTATTGCGATAGTTGGCCACAAAATCGTTGCGCGTCTGCAGCAACAACGTGTCGCCAGCGGCTAACGCGATATCGCCAATCTTGCTCGTTAACCGCGCGCCGCTGCGATGCACCGCCACCACCGCGGCATTGTAACGCTGCCGAAAATTGCCCTCGCGCACCGTGCTGCCGATCAGCGGAGATGATGGTGAGAGCACGACTTCCGTCAAACGCCGACGCATCCGTTTGGTGGGATGAAACTCGTAGGACAAGTCACCTGCCGGTACCAAGCCAGGAATCTTCTCCAAGTCAACGATCGTACTGACCACACCGGTGAACAGTAATCGATCTTGCGCATGAAGTGTGTCTTGCGGAGTGACCGGCGTGATGGCTTCGCCGTTGCGATCGATCTCGATGAGGAATAACCCGGGCAGCTGGCGCAAGCCGGCCTCTTCGATCGTGTTGCCAATCAACGGGCAATCGCTCTGCACCAATATCTCGACCAGATACTCGCGCCGCGACTCGCCCAACTGCTCAACAATGTCCGTCCGGTTGGGTAACAAGCGTGGGGCTAGAAAAAACAGCGTCAAACCGCCAATCAAGGCACAAGGCAAGCCAACATAACCCAATTCAAAAAGCCCCATTGGTTGCACATTGTCCAGAAAATGCTGATTCCATGCGGTCACTGCAGCGTCTTCCGCCGTCACCGATTCGGTCTGCAGCGCAATCGACCGGTTGCGGTGCTGCTCACGCAGCACGCCATTGGCGACCAGTGTCGTGCTGGTCCCAACCAGCGTGCAAACACCGCCAAGAATCGTCCAGTAACTCAACGGAATCAACAGACGGGAGGGCGACAGATTGTGGCGTCGACACCAGTCGATCACGACCGGCATCATCATGGCAACGACCGCCGTATTGAGCATGAACGCAGATGCGGCGATCAGCGTGCCAGACAGACGCACCATCGCTTGCCGCTCGGTTTGCACTTGTCCCAACAGCTTGCGGCCGATCCAATCCAACACGCCCGTGGTACGCAATCCGGCCGCTACCGCGAGCAAACCGGCGACCGTTAATGGCGCCGGGCTGGCAAAACCGCGCAGTGCTTCGTCTGGCGAAATGACACCACTGAGCGTGACAACCATCAACCCCATCATGAAAACGAGGTCAGCCGACACGTTTCGGCGCAGCTGCAGCGCCAAGAAAACGAAAATCGTGACACCAACCGCAATGTAGGGGTGTGTGGATGGGGGCAGTCCCATGGTCTACTTGCCTGTTGCGAATGTGACCGTACCGTTTCCCGAGGGTAGCAACCCTCCACAGTACACGGAGCGGAAGCCCAAGCCAAGATCGATCTCTTGGCCTGTCAAGCACTTGCGACCTCACTGGCCACGTGCCCAAGTGTACGGCACGCGGCACACAAAAGATCGCCCCCTTGGGGGTAACGATCCCAATTGCCGGCTGCTCGCCCCCCGGCGCAGTCGGTACACGCGGAACGACCGCTGCTGCCGCTACTCTTTCCCAATATTCGCTGGTCGCGCGAAATGGGCTACAGCTTGCGCTCTTTGCCCGGGCAACGTCAATTACCTAATGAGCTTATTTCAAGGGCTCCGATACGATACATCAGCAAGGATACATGGATGCCCGTGTCCGGCGCAAGCGTCAATGGAAGCTGGCGATCAAGTGTGGGGTTCTTACCGCCAGCGCGTCGAGTGTAGTTCAGGAGGATTAATGGAATGACTCGCGCTTGTTTACGTTGGGCCGTGCTCATGGCCACGTTAGGGTCTGCCTTTTCGATGGCTGTGACCGCCCAAGCTCAAATCTGTACCGATTATTACCGATTCGGTCCCACTTACAGCAACATGCGTCCCTTCGTGGACGTTTGCATGGAGGAGTATGGAGAAGAATTCGCACCTATTACCGAACCCGTGGCAGCCCAAGATAGCCACGAAGACCTTGATCTGAGCGGCCGAGCTGTGGTCGCCATCATCGAGGATCCCGCTGAAGAACCCGTCGATGCGTGCCAGGACGAATGCGGCGCTGCCGCCGATGCAGCCACGGCCGACGCGACGGAAGCCAAGCACGAAGACGACGCGGCCTTGGAAGCCCAGGTCGACTCGACCGATGCGTATCCGGATTACAGTTACTACGAAAACTACTACGGATACGATGACTACAGTGGCAAGTCCACCTGCGCCGAAGATGCGGCCGAAAATCTCGTTAAATCTGACGCCACTCCCGACACTAGTAACGAGGCAGACGCTGGCCATGCTAATAATGACGGCTCTCTATACGGTTGTCCTTGCGATCCTGAAAACAATACGCACCTTGAAGAAAATGCAAGTGAGACTGCCGGCGACCAGGTAGCTGATGTTGTTACCGAAGAGCCCGATGCATGTGCCGAGCCTTTTGATGCCTACGACTACGACGGCAGCTACGATGATTGCTACGAGAACGACCGCCAGCAAGACGATGCAGTCGAAGCAAGCGAAGAGTCCCCCGTAGAGTGCTACGACTACGAAATGCATCGCGTCGAAATGGAAACCGTAACGGCCGATTCGCAAGCCGAGCCCGCAGTCGCCACCGGCACTGATGAAACGGTTGCCGACGGCGACTTCCACGGCTATTACGACGACTACGACTACAGCTATGGCTACGACGAAGATGCCGAAGAAGCGTCTGTAATGGACGATTCCAGCGACGTCGACGTAAACGAAGAAGCCGAACAAGTAGTCGAAACGGAAGCTGCGGCGGATGAATCGTATGACGACGACTACGAGGCCGACTACCGTGATGACTACGGCTATGGCTACGAAGAGTACGAAGGCAACGAAGAAGCGTCTGCAATGGACGATTCCAACGACGCCGACGTAAACGAAGAAGCCGAACAAGTAGTCGAAACGGAAGCCGCGGCGGACGAATCGTATGACGACGATTACGAGGCCGACTACCGTGACGATTACGGCTATGGCTACGAAGAGTACGAAGATGCCGAAGAAGCGTCTGCAATGGACGATTCCAACGACGCCGACGTAAATGAAGAAGCCGAACAAGTAGTCGAAACGGAAGCCGCGTCGGACGAATCGTATGACGACGACTACGAGGCCGACTACCGTGACGATTACGGCTATGACTACGAAGAGCATGAAGGCAACGAAGAAGCGTCTGCAATGGACGATTCCAACGACGCCGACGTAAACGAAGAAGCCGAACAAGTCGTCGAAACGGAAGCCGCGG
>JAJRVM010000161.1 GCA_024277285.1 Planctomycetota bacterium | reverse complement strand
TCACCGTCTGGCCCAAGAATTACCGCGTGAGGACCATGCTCGCCCACTCCGTCAATCGCCCGCAGTCGCTCCTCTTGATCGAACTGATCGTCACCGTTTGTATCGCTCAGTCGATACAGCCCTGGATCTCGGCCATTGACCACTGCATAGAGGCAGTCGTGCGCGAATAGCAACCCTTGCGCTCCACCAATGTTCACTTCGAGCCGTTCGATAAATGGCCGCTTCCGTGTCGGATCTACTGCGGGAAGAGTGATGCGATAGAGTCCCGAAATCTGGTCCGAGGCCAACAGGCGTCCCTGCGGATCAACTGCCAGCGAAACCCATGAACCCTCTGTCTCAAGTGGAACCGTATAGACGAGCTCAGCGCGAAACCCCTCGGCCACACGAAAACTCTCGGCAGGGGTCGCGCGTCCCGTTTTATCCAAGCCGGCCTTTGCAAACCCGTCCGTGCCAAACTTACGTACACTGCCTGAGTCCTTGTTATCGTCGTCCATCACCTCCGCGCGATCGATTTGAACACCGGGGTCTTGCGTGTAGACAAGAAATCGAACCGTCGAGCCCAGTCCTTCTTCGGTGCCCTGGGTGTCGAGTCCGACAAGCGTTTTGAAACGTTCAACTCCCTTGGGAAGATCGAATATGATCAGCGAGTTGGCATGCGTACCGATTCCTTGCACGTTACGCCCCGCAATACGCAATGCCCCACCCTCGGCGTTCTTGTCAATGCGAACTTGCCCCCAGCTCGATTCTGCTTGCCGCCACTTCCGTTTCCGGAGATCGACCTCGCCATCCGCTGTGATCAACCGGAGGTCGACCCAATCTGCAAAATCGCAAGCGATTCCGTCGCCAGCATCCGTCACTACGAGATAAAGCGACGTAGCGTCGCGAATATCGATATCCACATTCACCGCATGCCCATCGGTTTTTGCCGAAATAACTCCGCTATCAAACACAGGCTCTGGCACCGATAAGATCCCGGCGAGCACTGCGAATCGACTCGCCGCAGGTCCTTGAGCAGTGGCTGCGGCAGCAAACCATGCAGTAGTACCGAACCATATGAAGACGAGCAGGGAAATCCACAACTTCATGTCTTTTTCTTCTCTTCAGTCTTGTTGCATCTTGGCAGATCAAGGCGTCTTATGACATAGCTTGGTTTGAAGCCCACATCACACCATCTTAATCGAAACCACCATGCTAATCCCAGTACGTTCGCCGTCGCGTTTACGTCGTCCGATGGTCGCGCATCCTCTCAGCAAGCGACTGGTCGTCAACAAACAGACTCATCGCAGGGCAATATAGCCGTGAGCCGTGAACGCTCGGCGAACTGGTAAAGGATGGTGCCCTGCAAGCGACGCCCGCACAAGGATCAAGAAACGCCGCAAGCGAATGGGGGCCCCCAGCTTCAACACGTCTCGGCGACTTGGCGTTCAATCTCACAATCGTGAGCCCCCCCCCTGCCCCAAGACCCTGCCCCAAGACGCCCCCCGAGGCTTGCAATTCTGCTCGCTCCCCTACTGTTTCCGACCGTCGCATATGATAGGTTGAAATGTCCCGACGGGAAAAGAACCTGCGGTGCTTCTGGCCCACGACAGAACAATCCCTCAAGTTCCGGGAAGGCGCCCGCCCAGTTCACGCCCATGGGGCACTCACACCGAAAGGGCTGTCACTTGCCACCGGAAAAGCGAGATCGCCCCGCAGAGGGCGAGCTCCAACACTGATCGTTCAGCCAACAAATACGTTTTTGAGAAAACTGCCATGGCACTCCCTTTGACACGTTCCCTGCGCTACAACTCGCCGACTGGAGTCCCCTCCTGATGAACAGGCATTGGCAAACAACCGTCTTGTCCGTCTCGATACTCGCCGCTTCACTTGCCAATTTGCGAGGTGCGGCGGCACAAGTCAGCAAAGCCGACCAACAAAGGATTGATGCCGCCATTCCAGAGCGTGCGATGGTCAAACCCATCAAACCACGTAAGCTGTTGATCTTCGGTCTAAATATTGGTTATCCGGGCCACGGTTCCATTCGTTATGCCAACTATGCGTTCGCGCAAATGGGCCGTAGAACGGGTGCGTTTGAGAGCGTGATCAGCAACGATCCCGCAATGTTTCGACCGGATACCTTACGGCAGTTCGACGCCGTGTTTTTCAACAATAACGTCGGCAATTTGTTTGAGCAGCAAGAGCTCCGCCAGAGTCTCGTCGATTTCATCTACTCGGGAGGCGGCATGTTGGGTGTGCATGGAACAACCGTCGCCTTCACGCGCTGGCCTGGTGCCATCGAGGATTGGCCTGAATTCGGACGTATGCTCGGTGGTCGCGGAGCGAACCACAAGAACAGCGACGAACATGTGGTGATCCATCTCGACGATCCCAGCAGTCCGATCAATACGCCGTTCGAGGGCAAGCGTTTCGATTTTCGCGACGAGTTTTTTCGCGTCCACGGACCCTATTCCCGGAATCGTGTGCGCGTGCTGTTGAGTATCGATACGGAGAGAACCGACATGACGCAAGGAGGCTACCCGCGTGGTCAAGTAGATCGACCCGACAACGACTATGCTTTGGCCTGGATCCGCAGCTATGGGCGAGGACGCGTCTTCTACTGCACGATCGCCCACAACCCGTACGTCTTCTGGGATCCAAAGATGTTGGAGTTCTACCTGGGAGCAATCCAGTTCGCGCTGGGCGACCTGCCCGCACCGACCACACCCAGCGCTAAGTTGACACCGGCCATGCGTGCTCAAGAGCAACTTGGCTGGCAACTCGAACTTGGCCCCGCGACGGAACGGGCTGGCACGCTATTCAAAGCGATCGACCTGGCAGCGAGGTGCCAACTGCCTTACCTCGGCGCGAGTGAGGCCCAACAAGTAAGCGACTCGATTGCCAAGCCGCTTCGGCCAGGCTTGAACGAGGATGAATTGCGGCAGATTCGCCTGCGTCTGGATGACGCCGGAGTGCGATTGCTGACCTACTCGATTGACGAGATGCCTGCTCAAGAGGAAACGGCGCGTCAGCTGCTTTCGTTCGCCAGGAGGATGGGGTTTGAAGTAATCCTCGTCAGCAAGCCGCCCGAATCGCTGGAGCGGGTTGCCAAGCTGGCAGCGGATTTCGATCTACGAATCTCCCTACCAGACACTCCCGGGACGGCGAGATTAAGCAAGACTACTGCTCCTGAACTCCACCAATGGATTGGTCATGACGTGGATCTTGCCTCGAACATGAACAGTGACGCTGCGGTGCTCGACTCGCCCAATCATGCCTTCACTTGCGTCATGCCACAACTGCCCGTGACCACTGGCGACGGTGCGGCATGGTCCAAGGCCAACATGCAACGGCAGCTTACCATGTTTCTACAGCCACTGACCGGCACGGCGTCCAACCCAATCGTTTTTAGGGTTTGCCCGGCGCGCACAACGACCGACACATGCGGTGCTCTTGGACCCAGTATCGATCTCTTGAACCGAGTCAGCTTGCAACTGAAAGAACGCTAACGCCGCTTTTCGCTAAGGGGCCACGATCGCCTGAAACAACCAACCGAGGGGCTCGTCGATGCAGGACAACATACGCACAACTCGTCGCCGTTTTTTGAAACAGGCAAGTGCCATCGTCGCGGCGCCGACGGTGATTTCGTCAACGGCGATCGGCAGTCAAGGCACGCCACCACCAAGCGACCGAATCACACTCGGGTTCATCGGCGTCGGCATGATGGGCCAGGGGCACCATCGCCGATTCCTGCGTGATCCGGCGACCCAAGTGCTGGCCATATGTGACGTCGACACGTGGCGACGAGAGAATGCAAAACGCTTGACCGAGGAGGAATACGCCAAACAACGTCGCAGCGGCTCCTACACCGGATGTAAGGTCTACAATGATCTTCGAGACATGCTTGCCCGTAATGACATTGACGCAGTGGTCATTGCGACGGGTGATCGGTGGCACGGCGTTGCCTCGGTGTTGGCCGCCGAAGCTGGCAAGGATGTTTACTGTGAGAAGCCGATGTCGCTGACCATCTACCAAGGGCGAGCCATGGTCGATGCGGTGCGACGGTACGGTCGCGTTTTTCAGACGGGCCTGCAACAGCGATCGGCACGCGAGTATCGATTAGCTTGCGAGCTTGTTAGAGATGGAGCGCTTGGCAAAATAAGTGATGTCTACATCCACTTTCCTGGAACGAGCAGCGAAGTCGACTTGCCTGCTGAACCGATCCCTGAAGGACTCGACTGGAACCTCTGGTTGGGGCCCGCTCCATGGCGACCTTACAACAGCCGATTCCACATCTACGGCAAGCCACCGCGAGTCGTACCCTGGGACTTTTGCCGCGATTTCGGCGGTGGCAACTTGACTAGCAACGCAGTCCACTCCTTCGATGTCGTTCAGTGGGCGCTGGGAGCTGACAGAAGCGGGCCGGTCGAAATCGCACCGCCCGAAGCGGGCGGCGTTTCTGAACTGACGTACAAGTACGCCACGGGCGAAACGCTGCACGTGGTCGACCGCAAACTCGATCCACAGAAACACGCCATCCCCGCCGGTTGGGATCCAATCACTTCGCTGCAGAACTTTGGTGCATTGTACGTAGGGCAGCGTGGTTGGATTCACGTCGGCAGGATGGGTTATTTGACGTCCTATCCCAAGGAGATCGTCACCGACTATCCCGCTCGATATGATCATAGCGAAACGGTCAACGACCACCACCAAAACTGGCTCAATGCGATCCGCACTCGACGGCGTCCTGCAGCGGACGTCGCTATTGGATATCGCAGCACGTCAGTGGCGCAGCTCGGCTGCATCGCGCATTGGACGGGCCGCGTCCTCAAATGGGACCCGGCCAAGGAGGCATTTGTCGGAGATGACGAAGCCAACCGCTTACGCCGCCGGGCAATGCGCGAGCCGTGGCGAGTGTGACGGTGAACGCAATGAGAAAGGCAGTCGGCGGTTCGCGGACGGCCGAAAAATGGGCCGACCAGCCTGCACAGCTAGAATTGGGAGTTTCGCACATGAAACGGTCGCTCAGTTGGCCACACAGCACGGTGCTAGTGGCTTTGACGGTTTTTGGACTTACCGCCGCCGCTCTCGCTCAAACACAACCACCGATTCCCTCGGCACGACTCGACGAGCTCTATGCCGTGCTGCGGGCGGACACGAGCCGGCTGAAAAAGATTGAGGCGTGCAAGAAGTTGGGCGTTGTTGGCACGGGAGATTCCGTACCAGCGTTAGCTGCCTTACTAGAGGATCCACAGCTTTCTCACGCGGCGCGCATCGGGCTCGAGGCCATTCCGGACCCTCGTGCCGCAACCGCATTGCGCACTGCGGTGCCGAAACTGAAGGGACAATTACTAGTTGGCGTCTTGAATTCGTTGGGAGCTCGGCGCGATAAACTGGCCATTACGGTGCTGGAGCCATTGCTGCGAGCAGCTGATGCTGAAATCGCAAGCGCGGCAGCCTTTGCCCTGGGACGCATCGCGTCAGACCCTGCAGCAACCGCGCTGCTCACGACACTCCCAACCGCCGGGCTCCAAACACAGAAAGCCATCGGCAAAGCGTGCTTGATTGCGGCTCAGCAGTGCCAGAGCGACGGTCGTGGCGAGATGGCGGCGACACTCTGCCGCGCAATTATACTGACGCAGCTCCCCGAACACATTCGCCTGGCTGCCACTCAAGGCGTACTGCTGTCAGACACAACCATCAAGGCGGACCTGCTGAGCTCGCTAATGGCACGGGATGAAGCGGGTTTCCGAATGGCGTTGACCATCGCTCATGAGATTCCCGGCAAGACCACCACCGAGGCACTCCGCGCCCAAATGGAACGAGCTTCCCTTGAGCAACGCGTCCTTTTGGTCACTGCATTAGGCGACCGGAAAGACGAAGTGGTCCTGCCTACATTGCTCAAGGCAACCGATAGCGAACACGCGACACTGCGAATCGCCGCGACTAGTGCCCTTTCTCATTTTCAGCACAAGTCGGTGCGCGAAAAACTGCTGGAGCTCGCCTGCGGTCCCAATGCACAGATCGCCACGGCTGCAAGCAAGGCAATCATCAGGCTGGACGATCCCGCCATGAACGCGATGCTGCTCAAGGGCCTGAAAGAGGCCGACACAAACACACGGACTGTCCTCTACGACTTAATCGGTCATCGCCACATTGCCGAAGGACTCAACGCGCTGTTGCAGGGCGCTGAGGCAAACGAGCTCGACGAGCGAGTTGCGGCACTTAAGGCACTCGGCAATGTCCTACCCGCAAATCAACTTGGAGTGCTTACGAAACGATTGGTCGCCAAGTCATCGCCAGAGGAACTTGATGCGACTCGAGTCGCTCTCCTTGCTTCCTGCGTTCGTTTGGGAGATGCAGAAACTTGTGCTAAGGAAATCGTCTCGTGTTTGCCGAAAACAACGGGGGCCGTGCAGCTCCAACTATACGAACTGCTCGGACTCGTCGGCGGCCCAACGGCTCTGACAGCCGTAACCAACGCAGCCAAGAACCCCGATCCGAACGTGCAAGACACGATCACGCGTGTTTTGGGCCAATGGATGACACCCGACGCGGCCCCCTTGCTGTTGAGCATTGCCAAGACCCATGCGGAAGAAAAATACCGCATCCGTGCGTTGCGCGGATATATTCGCATCCTGCGGCAGTTTGACATGCCAGCGCGGCAACGCATCGAGATGTGCAGCAAGGCAATGCCACTGGCCAAACGGCCCAATGAACGATCGCTCATGCTCGATGCACTCCTTCGTGTTCCTTCGCGTACAGCACTCTCACTCGCCCTCACGCAACTCGAAGCAAGCGAAGTCCAACATCGCGCGTGCGAAGTCGCTTTGATCTTAAGCAACCAGCTCGCCGAACAGGCGCCGAACGCGGTTATGCAGGCAATGCAAGAAGTGATTGCCTCGACAAGCGATCCGGCATTCAAGGGCTATGCCCAACAACTGATCACCAGAGCCAAACAGAAGAAAACGCATCATGGAAAAGACTAACTCCTCCGAGCATTGCTGCTACCGACTCGCTTCGTTGCGACCGGCAACGGGCGTTCTTTGAGTCTAGTGGCTATCAAGCAATGGACGTCACCATGAAATACTCAATTACACTGGCAGTTTGCGTCTTCGCCGCCAACATGCTCATCTCGATCGCGTGTTGTTCTTGCACGGAACCCGAGCCGGCAATGGGACCGAGTGCGGCAAGCCATGGGGCGAGCCAGAGAAATCAGCCAGCAAATCGCGCTACAACGTTTCATACCGGCACCCAATGTGGCATCGACCGGATATTGCCTGACTAACCCTGGCAAGAGTTACGTAATTTATCGCCCCGACGGCAACAAGACGAACGTGACGATTCAATGCCCGCCGGGCAACTACAACGTGACGTGGCTCGACGCGACCACGGGAAAACAACTATCCCGCATGAACATCACGCGAAAGAAACAGCCACTGACACTTTCCTCCCCCGCCACGGGAGCTCTCTTGCTCTTCCTGGAACACAAATAAGGCCTGTCCCAATAGTGTTCGGCACGGGTGCTTTTTGCAGGGGGGTCAGACAGTCGGGAGCGGGGCCAGACAGTCTGGTTTCGGTGGTCTTGTCTTACGTTCACGCCGCGACCCACCAAAGTGTCCACCTCGCGCGTGCCGGACAGACCGGTGCTCGATTCCCTTCCAACCAAGTGTCCGCCTTCTGCGCGACCCAAGAAACATCAGATTCGACCGCCGCT
>JAJRVM010000160.1 GCA_024277285.1 Planctomycetota bacterium | reverse complement strand
TCTTGCACCTCAACACCAACAGGTCTCATCCAGGACGGCGATCTTCAGTGCACCCTCCAACGGAAACCTATTCCACCCCTGAGTTTACGGCAAATAAGTGTTGAAGAACGACGCCTGCCTCCGTTTTGGCAAGACAGGTAAGGCCAAAAAGTGCCCATGCCTCCAGAACGGAGGCAGGCGTCGTTTTCGGCGTGAAAGGCCCGATCGGCGATGATCGCCCGACAGACGAAACTGCCTGACGGTCAGGCGGCTCTGCTCAAACTTCGTCCCTCGTTCTCGCCACGCCGTCTCGCCGGATTTACTCTGCCTTCGTCCCACTCGCAATCTCCTTGGAAAGGGAAAGTAACAACCCTCCCAAGGTAGTCCCGTCCAAGGAAACGGCTAGAATGGGCGATTACCGGTGTGCAGCCCGAATTATGACAATGATACTCTGTCTCGACCATCACGAGGATGCAGACTATGCAAATTCGTTGCCCCAATTGCAGCCATCCGACAGAAGTAGAGGAGTCCACTGCTCTTGAGGAGGTAAATTGTCCATCGTGTGGCAGCAGCTTCAGCCTCATTGGCACGGAAGAGACACAAGCTCCCAATACAAGCCGCTATATCGCTCACTTCGAACTGATCGATCGTCTGGGAACTGGAGCCTTCGGCACAGTCTGGCGTGCGCGGGACACCGAGCTCGATCGCGAGGTAGCGATCAAGGTGCCCCGCAAGGGGCAGCTTACCGCTGATGAATCCGAGAAGTTCTTGCGAGAAGCTCGCGCAGCAGCCCAACTCAAACATGCTGGCATCGTCAGCGTTCACGAGATTGGACGGGAGGGAGACACGATCTACATCGTAAGCGACCTCATTGAAGGAGTGACACTGAGCGATTGGCTTTCGGGATACCAACCCACGGCGCGTGAGGCGGCCAAGGTGTGTTCTTGCATTGCCGAAGCCTTGCAGCATGCCCACGAAAATGGTGTTACTCACCGCGATCTGAAACCGGGCAACCTGATGATCGATCACCACGGTGGGGTGCACCTAATGGACTTCGGACTCGCCAAACGCGATGCCGGCGAGGTAACAATGACGGTTGATGGCCAAGTGCTGGGGACTCCCGCCTATATCTCACCTGAGGCAGCGCGTGGCGAGGCGCACAAGGCAGACGGGCGTAGCGATATCTACTCACTCGGTGTCGTCCTTTTCGAAATGCTTACCGGTGAACGCCCGTTTCGCGGCAACGCTCGCATGCTAATCCACCAGTTACTGACCGACGATGCTCCCAGCCCACGCAAGCTCAACAGCTCGATACCGCGAGACTTGGCGACGATTTGCCTGAAATGTATGGATAAGTTGCCGGCCAAGCGATTTCCCTCGGCCAAGGAACTTGCAGAGGATTTACAGAGGTTCCTTAGCGGTAAACCGATATTGTCGCGCCCCATTTCCAATACTGCGCGAACGTGGCGGTGGTGCAAGCGAAAGCCGATCGTGGCAGGATTGGGCGCCGCCGTCGGGGTGTTGGTTCTTTTCGTTACTATTGCCTCACCGTTGGTGGCTGTGCGCGAAGCAAAGCTCCATAGACAAGCATCGGCCAATGAGCGCGAAGCACGCGAAGCCCAAAGGAAGTCCGCGGCGTTACAGAAGGAAGAAGAACGACAGAGACTGCGAGTTGCGCGGACCGCCGAGGAGCTGGATAGGCAACTTTACTTCACTCGGATCGTACTTGCCGAAAGAGAATTGTCCGCGGACGACGTCCTGGAAGCGGAGAAGATTCTCGATGCCTGTCCGCTCCACTTGCGTCAATGGGAGTGGCGTTACCTCAAACGCTGCTGTCATGCACAGATTCTGACGGCGCCGATTGGCAGGGGCGCAACATCAGTTCAGTTCTGCCTTGACGGCAAACGGCTTGCTGTTGAGGAAGTTTCGGGGCTTGCGATCTTGGATGCTGAAACCGGGAAGATGATATGCCACCTAGGCGACTCAATGCACTGCCCAGGGTCTATGGCGGCCAGCCCGGACGGCGCATACATTGCAGCCATCGTGTCGCATCAGAAGTGCGTCAAAGTGTGGGACGCACGGACGGGAAAGGAAATGGTCAAGTTCGAGTGTCCCACCTCAACTCGCCTGGCGTTCAGTCCTGATGGCAAGAAGATCGCCTGCGCCGCGTTTTCCGAGGTCCGTCTCTGGGACGCAAAGACCGGGCAACAGTTACAGGCAACGATGCCAAGCTCAAGACCGATGTGCGCAATAGGGGCGATCGCCCTGAGTCCGGACGGTCGATCGATTGCGGCGATGGACGGATACACGCTCAGAGTCTGGAACATCAACACTGGGGAAGACCTTTTCATCGTTAACATGGCGCGAAGGGTCGGCACCGTGGCGTTTTCGCCGAGTGGCAGCATACTCGCCTGCGCAGAAGGAGGTGGGGTGTATATCGCCCTTGGATCACCCTCAATGGAGAAGCCGGGAAGAATTCGACTATGGTCAACTCGTACATGGTCAGATTTCGCTTCGCTGACAGGGCATAGAGGAGACGTCTCAAGTATCGCATTCAGCCCCGACGGAAGGTGGATCGCTTCTGGTGGCAGTGACCAGACGATCAAGATCTGGAACCTATCTTTGGCTACCGCGGTGATCACCCACCACGGCCACCTCGGTACAGTCCGCAGCGTGGCATTCAGCCCGGACGGTCTCCAGATCGCATCAGTTGGAGGTGATAACACGATTCGCAAATGGAACGCACATGTTTCGTTGCGCAATGCGACTGCGTTGAGCACCGACGGTGTGCGAGTTGGTGTTGTCAGAGGTGGAAGCATGTGCGTCCTCGATGTAGCGTCCCGCAAGGTATTGATCCCCCCCAAAGGCTTGGCAGGTACTGTCCATGCCGTGGCCTATAGCCCGGATGGTAAACGTATCGTTAGTGCAGGCAGCGTCCTCAAACTGTGGGACACCGATACGGGCAAGAAACTATGCGTCTTTCAGGGACACTCGGATGTCGTAACTTGTGCGGCGTTCAGCCCCGATGGTACGCACCTCGTCAGTGGTAGCGTTGACAACTCGCTGCGACTCTGGGACGCGAGTACAGGCAAGGAACTCCTTGCCATGAAATGCCACACGGATGACGTGTCCAGTGTGGCGTTTAGTCCCGACGGGTCTCGGATCGCCAGCGGCAGCAAGGATGGCACCATTCGACTATGGGACAGTACCACGGGTGAGGAGGTTCTGTTTCTGCAGGGACACCGATCATCGGTCAACAGTGTGACTTTCAGCCCTGATGGCACGCGGGTCGCCAGCGCAAGTCAAGATCGGACGCTTAGACTGTGGGACGTGACAACTGGCAAGGAAATCCGTGTCATAAAGAATGTTTACGCCGGCGTAACGTGTGTGGCTTTCAGTCCAGGTGGTGATCGAATCGCCAGTGGATGCGGCAAGCGGCTCACGATACGGGACGCCAGCACCGGCGAGATAATCCGTAGACTCGAAGGAGAAATTCGCGACATCCGTAGCGTGGCATTCAGCCCCAATGGTAAGCGTGTTGTCAGCGGTGGCAAAGGTACGTCGACGAAGACGCCAGGACATATTCAGTTGTGGGACCTGGAAAGTGGCAAGGTAATTCGGAGCTTCGACCTCAAGGAAAAGGATAGCGTTACCAGCGGAGTCGTCTTCAGCCCGGATGGTAAGCGGATTGCGGCTGCCGGCGAAAAATTGGATCGGGGTGAACTCAAGGTGTGGGACGCCGACACCGGTGATGAAGTCCGGACACTTGGCCAGGTGTACCGCGGCGTGCGCATCGCCTTTAGCCCAGATGGAAGAAGGATCGTCAGCGGTGGGGGAGGACAGGACGCGCAGGCAGCAGAAGAGATCAGGGTCACGGATGTCGAGACAGGCGATCAGATCCTGGTGCTGCAGGGACACCGTGGTCGAATCACGCGAGTGGCGGTTAGCGCTAATGGGAAACAAATCGCCAGCGCTGGCATTGATGGAACGGTCAAATTGTGGGACATCGCCACGAAGCGGGAAATTGCAAAATTTGACGGCCCCCCGCAGTGTCACGACCTCGCATTCAGCGCCGACGGGAAGCGAATCCTGATTAGAGGTGGCCGCCGAGGCAACCAAGTGATGAAGGTCTGGGACGCTAATCGCGGTGAAATCGTCACGACACTCGAAGGACACTTTACGGCAGGGGCTCTTAGCCCTGACGGTAGCCAGATTGCGTGGGCAGCAGAGGGAAACATCAGGGTGTGCGACGTTGCGACCAACAAAGAAATAACGCTTCTCGGCGGCCATGGCGCCAGTCCGTACCTACGTACTGCACAAGCGTTGATTACATCGATCAGGTTCAGCCCCAACGGTGAACGACTGGCGACCGTCGGCCAGGATCGAGTCATGAAGCTTTGGGACCTCGTTTCTAATGAGCAGGTGCTCGCAATCGACGCTCCTGGTAATGAAATACTTGGCTTTAGCGAGGAACAAATCGCAGTCGGAGGCTACTTGGCACAACTGAAGGTTTATGAAGCGCCTTTCGGAGAGCCAGCGCCATGACACCGCCGTGGTGGGAAACTGCGACGCGCGGCGGATTTCCCGGCTTGGCGGATTGCCTAGCACAGAATACCCGTTATCGGATGCTCTGAGCAAAGCTGACTTCTGAGAGTGATCAAGATAATCGATGCGGGTTCGATCGAGATAATCGATGGGATTTCGCTTGTTGTGATGGACCGCGTGCAGTCAAAAAACTGAAACGGCACATTCAACCGGTGACAACAGAGGCCCGGGCACGGTAGTGCGAGGAATTTCCGGTCGACGTGAGCGTTCGATGGGCGTTCGTCATCCGCTGATGCCCGAGAATCGGTCGATGCGCGCGCACAGGAACCGCTGATTGGGAAGAGTTATTTGATCCGAAATGCTACGCGGCAAGGCGGTGGTAGTATTTCAGAATGCCACCGAGCCGTTCACAACAAGCGATCTTGCCCGCGATCGCGCCGACTTCATCAC
>JAJRVM010000159.1 GCA_024277285.1 Planctomycetota bacterium | reverse complement strand
CGATCTGTTGACAACTCGATCTGTTGACAACTCGATCTGTTGACACCGTGTAATCTCGACAAACTCTCGTGAGTATCATCATGCGATTTCCGACTCGTCGTCAGTTTCTACAACATGCCACGTTGGCGTCGAGCTGTGTGGCGGCCAGCCACGCGACCGGTGCCACCTCGTTCGGTGCCGAGCAAACGGCTGCGGCAGTGCCGGCTGCGGCTTGGCGACAACCGATTGCGGTATCTACCTATTCGTTTTGGCGATTCCAGGAGGGAGACCGGTTGCCGATCGAAAAGTGTATCGAGTTGGCATCGGCGATGGGCTTTGATGCCTTGGAGGTGCTGCACATTCAGATGTACCAGACCGATAATGCTCATTTGTAAAAGCTAAAACGTTGTGCGTTGCGCAACGGTATCGATTTGTGTGGCATGTCAACTTCCATTCATGAGAGGCGGCGGAAATGACCAGCTTCGTATTGGCGCTTGATCAGGGAACGACTTCCAGTCGAGCGATTGTCTTCAATCATCAGGGTATGATCGTTGCTTCCGCGCAGCGCGAGTTTCCGCAACTGTTGCCGGCTCCGGGGGAAGTGGAGCACGACGCCGAAGCGATCTGGGAGAGCCAGTTGGCCGTGGCGCGTGAAGCGCTGGCGCGCGCGGAGATCACGGCCGATCACGTTGCGGCGATCGGGATTGCGAACCAGCGGGAAACGACCGTATTGTGGGAACGCGATACGGGCAAGCCGGTGCACAACGCGATTGTCTGGCAAAGCCGAGTGAGTAGCGCAATCTGTGAACGATTGAAAGCGGATGGTTTGGAGCCGATGGTGCGGGCCAAGACCGGCTTGCTGCTGGACCCCTATTTTTCGGGTACCAAGGTCCGGTACTTGCTCGACAAGTTGCCTCATTTGCGCGCCCGTGCCCAGCGGGGTGAGATTCTGTTTGGGACGATCGATACATTCCTGATCTGGCGGCTGACCGAAGGAGCCTGTCATGTGACCGATGTGAGCAACGCGAGTCGCACGCTCTTGTTCAACTTGCATACACTCGACTGGGACGACGAACTGCTCAAGATGCTTGACATACCGCGCGCCATGCTGCCCGAGGTGCTGCCGTCAAGCTACGTGTATGGCCAGGCCACAGCCGCCATGTTCGGGGCGCCGATTCCGATTGCGGGAGACGCGGGAGACCAGCAGGCGGCCACTTTCGGCCAGGCATGCTTTGCGCCTGGAATGGCCAAAAACACGTACGGTACGGGCTGTTTTATGTTGCTGAACACGGGGGACGCGCCAGTCGCGTCACAGAACAATCTGTTGACGACGGTTGGCTGGAGCATCGACGGAAAAGTCACCTACTGCTTGGAAGGTTCGGTTTTCATTGCCGGCGCCGTTGTGCAATGGTTGCGCGATGGACTCGGTTTGATTAAGAGTTCTGAAGATGTCGAGACACTGGCGGCAAGTGTTGCGGACAGTGACGGCGTGGTCTTCGTGCCCGCATTCGTGGGACTCGGTGCGCCCTATTGGGATCCCTATGCGCGGGGAGCCGTCTTTGGCTTGACACGTGGAACGACGGCGGGGCACTTGGCGCGGGCCGCCGTCGAGTCGATGGCCATGCAAACTGCGGACTTGCTCGACGCGATGCGGCGCGACGCTGATCTGAGTTTGAAAACGCTTAATGTGGATGGTGGTGCGTCGATCAATGACGCACTGATGCAATTCCAGGCCGGTATCCTCGACGTGACCGTACGTCGGCCGGTTGTGGCCGAAACGACCGCGTTGGGCGCTGCCTATTTAGCTGGATTGGCGGTCGGCTATTGGCAGGGAACGGACGATGTTGTCAAGAATTGGTCGCTCGATCAGGAATTTGTTCCGCAGATGGACAAAGCGCTGCGCGACCGCTTGCTGGGCCGCTGGCACCGCGCTGTCCAAAGGGCAAGGGACTGGGAGACACACGACGCATGATTCGTGGTAACGAGAACGGGTTCATCGGTATGACCGCCGTCGTCTTGGGGCTGATACTGCTCGCATGTGCGGTGACGAATTCGCAGTGGTATTATTCGTTGACCACGGCGAGTTGGCTGAGCAAGCGGTTGGGCCGCGGCGGTGCTCGACTGTTTCACGCGCTGCTGGGATGCGGTTTGATCGCTCTCGGGATGGCGATCATCGGCGGACTTCGCTGGACGCTCATTGGCAGCTGACCCGTTGCGCGACTCCGCTGCCGGATGTCGGGCAGACGCTTAACGTCGAGCCGCTTGGCGATCCTGCTCGGCACGCACCACCGTGGCGAAACGTTTCGGGGCTCCCCAAAACGTCTGCAGCGCGGCTTCGTCGGCGAACAGGAAGATCTGACCACGGTAGAAGATGCCGTGTGCCCGTTTGCCGTCGACCAGCGTTCCCTGCTCGGCATACTTGACGCTGTCAAAGCCGGACAAAGCAGGTGCGTAGCGATCAAAGTCGGCGAGGAACCGCCGCTGTTGCTCGGGGCCGGCGAACAGATAAGTGCGGCCGCGATGGACGGCTCCCCACTTCGGATCGCCTTTGGTCCATGTCTCGTGCTCGACCAGCGTTACGCAGCAGTAGCCTTCCATGGCTAACGGCGCGCCGTTGGGCATGGTGGGCGGCGCGTTCGCATCGAGCCCCATTTCCGCGACCGTCTCGGTGTTGCCGTTGCCACTCGGATTGCCGTGCGTTGCGTGCGTATTGGACGCTGCCAATCCGGCTTGGAAAAACTGGTTTTCAGTGGTGGTTGCGGAACGGTCGGCACCGTAGGGTGGTATCGACGCTACGCCTTGGTTGCGGGCGTTGTTGTTCGATACGTTGGCCGGTGGCGTGAATGCCGCTTGTCGTTCATGTGCTGGCGAGTTGGCTGGAACCGACAAGTTACTGACGTTCGGGTTCATGATCATCGATCCACTTGGCGCGGCGCGATGAGGAGGTGCTGATTGTGGTGAACGCATGCGCATCGTTGGCATTGGCTCGCTGGCGGGCATCGTGCCGCGTCCGGTCGGGGGCGCAAGGCCGCGATAAGGCGCTGTCGCGGGAGGAGCGGGCACTGTGGCGTTTGGTGTGCCGGTCATTGCTCCAACCGGAAACGCCGAAGCGCGCGCCGCGGAGTCGCTGTCACGCGTCGCGGCGGCAATATCGGTGCTCGGGCTGCCACTGAACGGCATGCCGATCCGCGCGTGAGCTGCCACTTGACCGAGTGTTGCGATGTAACGATTCGGATCCTGCGAACTGGTACCACGGTACAGCACTTTGCCCTGAGCATCGACGATGATGTCGGTTGGCCATTGCTGGACATTGAAGTAACGTGTCAGTTCCGTGTTCTGGTCCACGTTCACTTTCAACGGAACGTAGTTCGATATGATGGCACGGATGACCTCCGGCCGGTTGTATACTGTCCGTTCGAGCTTGATGCACGGGGGACAATCGTTGCTCCAGAAGTGGATCAACACCATGCGCTGATAGCGGTTCGCCATCGTGCTCGCCTCTTGCCAGCTGGTGACCCAAGGAACATGGCTCTGTGCCTGCAGACTCGCGCTAGCTGTCAGAAGAAAAACGATTGACAGTGCTATTTGCTTCGCCCCACGCATTGGCTGACCTTCCTGTCTCGTCCGCTTTCGACCCTGTTACGACATACGCGTGCCTGGCCACCTCGGAGCGGCGACGGGAGCACTGGCCGGACCAGTGTTGTCGTCCACCTTCGATCGGTTTGCGAGCACGGGCATCGCTCGTGATACCCGGTCCAAGAACCCGACTGTGACAAAGCACTAGGGTCCCTTATCGGAAATTGGGTCGTGCCGATTGTAGGAAAAATTCCGAATAGACCGATTTGTCCTGATGCGACGGCCGTGAACCAAGGTGCTGAGGATGGCCGAATATCCCTAAAAACTCGCCATTTTGTCTGGATTCGCTGAAGCCATCGCTTGACACAGACGAGTAGATGAGTATGATGCCGATAGTTAGTAGACTTCTGTCATGCATTGTAGGCGCTGCTTGCCCAATGACCGCATGCCCAATGGCTGGTTGCCCCAGTGATTCGTTCGGACTGTGACCTCATTTCTACTTTGAATTGGTTCAGTAGCATTGACTTGTGGCAAAAGAAATGGCATAGTTTTCGGGCACTCTTCGGAAACTCGACTTTGTCTGCGACCAAGTCGAGTTTGGCCGGAAGGGTGGCGCTTCTCGAGTGCTTCGTCAACAGATAGGTGCGGTAAACCTCGAACGGTTGTACTTGTCGGTTGAACCCTTGTTGGAATCGTGGCTGCAGGGTTTCATTGAGCGGCGTTCGTCAATGAACGGCGTTTAGCTGAGCGGCCCGAACGGAAACGAGAAGCTATCAGGTGCAGCGTGAAGAGATCTTGGCGCGCGGCGGCAGGATCGAAATCTCGCGATAGAAGCATTATTCTAGTCGGCCTTTGACTGCCCACGTTCCATGGTTGGGCAGCATGGCCATCTGAGTCCTGACATCCACTACGTGAGTGTTGTGTTTTGCGGGATGGCGGCAGTGTCTTGCTTGGTGAGGCACGCGTGCCGTGCAGGTGTGTTTCACTAGCGACTGGTGACTGGCGGGAGCGGCCCGGTTTATGGGTGTCGCTCCGATAGGGAGTCGGCACGGCCGACGCTAGGAAGACCAGATCGATCCGATTGGCGCTGTTTCGCGTGGTCCTGCGAGGCCCTGAAACGCTGTCTACACCCGATGTCGTTTTAGTTCCTGACGGAGCAGAACTTGACGCATTTGAGCCAACTTCCAGTCAATAGTGCCAGTGAAACGAGACACGCTTCGAGCAAGTGCTCGTATTTGGTTTGAGGTTCTACCTCGTTAGATTATCAAACGTTCTAGGAGAAATGTCCGGTTGATAGGTCGAAGCGATTCGACTGATAGGCCGTTGCATTCCAGGTGAATCATGGGGAAAAAGAAGCAACGAGGACGGTCCAGTTCCGGACGCTCCTCTGGTGGTGGTAGCGGTGGGAGTGGTGGTGGCAGTGGTGGTGGCAGTGGCAGTGGTGGTGGGCGAGGGCCCAACAATGGACGGCCACGACGACGCCGCCGACCTGCGGACAATTCGGCCCGACGCAACAACCACAAGGATAACGAGCCGGCTGAGAATCCAGATGCGCCTTTGGAGCCTGGTTTCGGCTTGCTGGAAATGCATCCCAATGGATATGGCTTCCTGCGGAGCCCCAATAACAATTATTCGCGTGAACGGACCGATCCGTTTGTCCCGGGGACGATGATCGAAAAATACGGTCTGCGCCCAGGGCTGATGATCCACGGAATGGTCCAGCAAGCGCGCAAGCAAACCGGTCCACGACTGCGCGAGATCACCGAGGTCGATGGGGTAAAGCCGGAAGAATATGCGAACGTCAAGACGTTCGAGTCGCTGACTCCGATCAATCCGGAGCAGTGGTTGAAGTTGGAAACGGGCCCCGAGCCGCTTACCACGCGCGTCATGGATCTGCTCACGCCGCTAGGCAAAGGACAGCGTGCCTTGATCGTTGCCCCGCCCCGTACCGGCAAGACCATTTTGCTCCAGCATATCAGCCAGGGTGTTGCCAAGAATCACCCCGACCTGAAGCTGATCGTGCTGCTGATCGATGAACGTCCCGAGGAAGTCACCGACATGCGTCGCAGTGTTGACGGCGAGGTGATTGCGAGTAGCCTGGACCAGGATGTCGAAAGCCATGTACGCCTCTCACAGCTGGTCTTGGAACGTTGCCGGCGTTTGGCGGAGATGGGGCAGGACGTCTTCTTGCTGATGGATTCTATCACGCGTCTGGCCCGAGCGTTCAACAAGTGGGTTGGGAACACCGGCCGCACGATGAGCGGTGGCGTGGACATTAAGGCGATGGACATTCCGAAGAAGTTGTTTGCCACGGCACGTGCCTTTGAGGAAGGCGGCTCACTGACGGTGGTTGGTACGGCACTGATCGATACCGGCAGCCGGATGGACGAGTTGATTTTTCAGGAGTTCAAAGGGACGGGCAACATGGAGCTGGTGTTGAACCGCAAGTTGTCGGACCGGCGAGTCTGGCCGGCGATCGATATCTCGCAGTCGGGAACGCGCCGCGAGGAGTTGTTGCTCAAGCCCGAGACGCTTCATGCGGTTACGATGTTGCGCCGCACGCTTACTTCGATGCATCAAGTTGACGCCATGGAGCAGTTAGTGAAACAGCTGGGCCGGTTCAAGAGCAACGACGAATTTATCAAGCTTATCAGTGGTGCCAAAGTGCTCGACTGAGTACCAGTTGCCCAACGTGTGCCAAAGCTACGCCGCATGTCGTGAGCGCTGACGTGTTTGCCCTCGTCGTTGACGACGATCCCAGACGCTACGCCGATCTCCGACAAGGCGCGTCCAATACGGCTCGCTGCGTTCACAGCACGCGACTTGCCGAGCGTCGAGTATATCTTTGAGCACTCGCCCAGTGCGCTCGTTAGGTGGCGTCCTCCGCAGCCAGTTGGCAAAGTCCGGGGCCAGTGGCATCAGCTCGTCGCGGCGGGATTTCTGGCCACGCCCTTCAGGCGATCCCCGAGTCGTCTGAAGACAATATTGCCTCGTTCATTTCGTAGTGCCGCGATGCCTTCCACTCAAGAACATTTGGCGATTGCCGGCCGCAACCGGACCACGCTTGAATACCTACTCAAGGATCCGGCTCCCCATGCCGAGTGGATTGCCACGGTCGCGTTCTACACCGCATTGCATCATGTGGAGGCGGTTTTCTTCAACGACACGCAGTCGCATGGCCACAACCACGAGAATCGCGAACGATGCGGCCGTTGCCGAGCTGAAGAAGTTCGCTAAGGAGACGTTCGATCTCGACAATATCCTGTCCACGGCAAGTGAGCTGAAATACACGAAAGGGATCAAGGACGTTCTCTTCAATGAATGGAAGGAACCGTCAGACGAACTGGTCAGGCTTCTGGCGGGCCGGGTTTACTCTGGGAGGATGACTCAAAGCGTACGTGATCAGTTTGGAGACCTGGTGAAGAAGGCCTTTGCCGCGTTCGTTAATGATCGTGTTAAGTCGCGACTGCAGTCTGCGCTCGAACGCGATCCAGTTGTGAACGACACGCAACAGGAACCAGAAGGAGAGGAGGGTAGCGAGCCAGATGGCAGCAGGGACAAGATCGTCACCACAATTGAGGAAATCGAGGGCTACCATATTGTTAAGTCAATCGTGAGGTCTGTGGTGAGTTCTGATCGGGTAGTGATGCGCGACACACAGAGCTATTGCGGAGTCTTGCTCGATGACAACAACCGGAAGCCGGTCTGCCGAATGTTCTTCAATCAATCGCAGAAATACCTGGGGCTCTTTGACGCGGACAAGAACTGCACGCGACAAGCGATCGGTTCGCTCGATGACATCTACGAACATGCGGACCAACTGTGCAAGACCGCTCAGCAATATGACCAAGGCACATCGCAAAATGTCGACGCCTAAGATTTACCGCTGAAGCTGTCTCGGTTGCGAAAACAAATCCAAAAATTTCCATTTTCCGTGAGGGGTTCGGGCGCCGTTGGTGATTGGCTTGGATGGACACAGCACACCCGCAACCACGACGAGCAACTAGCATGCGCAGCAATTCTTTCTGTCATGATCCGCGGCGACCATATGCCAGTGCGAGTGAAGTGGCGAGATTAGTTTGTGTCGCCGCCTGCTGGTTCGCTGGACCAGCAAAACCAGAAAAACCGCTAGCACCGGACCAGACGTGTTTCGCGGTTCTCCCTTGCTGGCATGCGATGAACAAGCTACCATTCTGGCGTGCCTGATTTGGTGAGCACGCAATGAGCACAAGCAACGCCAGGGGGTACAAAAGAGGGTACAAGATAGCAAAAACACTACAAACCATCGATATAAACCGCTGCCAGCACACGACTTCGGAGGGTATGCGAATGGTTAGCGGCCTCATTGGAAATGAGGTGCCCCGTAAGGGGTTGCGGGTTCGAGCCCCGTGCCCTCCGCCTTAGCCAATACCGTCGCCGTAACGTGTTATTTGACAACAGGTTACGGCGGCGTTTCTGATTAGCACAGTCGACTGTGCCAAAACTGTGTCAATCAAGTCGGTCCCGCTCATCGAATCACACACTCCCCAGGAATCGGTGGCTCTACAACCTCGACCTTAAGGAACAAACATCAAGCGCTGGCAGAACAATCACCAGCGGTACCCAAGAAATTCAGTTGGTCCATCCGCCGACGAGACTCTTCGTCGTGCAAATGGTAATAGTGGCGGATCATGGTACTGTCCTGGTGCCCCAGCCAGTGCATGACCATGCGTTCGGGAACATTGCTGTTCGCACACTGCGAACAATATGCATGACGGAAGCTGTGCAACCGACCGTCTTTAAATCCCTTGCTCCCTTCCGGCGTTGGAAACTGGCCCTGCAATGGCTCGATGACTTCACGGATGAACACGCGCCGAACCGTGTCTGGTTTGAGCCGACCACCGCGAGGTCCGTAGATAACATAGGGCCCCTGCTGCAGGCGGTTTTTCAACACGTTGGCCAGGTCGGGATGGATCGGAAAGGACCGACTTCGCCGCCCTTTGAGTTCGCGGCGCTGCACGTCACCTTCGCCTCGCCGAGCCGTTTCGTCGGTCAGGAACAGGTGGCCGACGGACAGGTCCAGGTCGGTCCACCGCAATGAACACAGCTCGCCGATCCGCAGCCCGGTGCACGCGAGCGTGACGATCACGTCGTGCAACCAACGCAGATCTTCCCGCGCCGCGGTGTGTCACACCATGGCCTGGATTTCTTCCCCGCGGTAGCAATACGCTGGCTCAGACTCAACTCTGCGCAGTGGCAGATCGATCGGTTTCAGACCCTTGAGGTGCCCCGCGGAGATGAACCACCTGAAAGCCTGCTTCAAAGTCGTCAGTTCGTTTTTGACCGTTTTGTCGGCATAGCTTCGTTCTTGGAGATGCGCCGCGTAGTCGTTGAGCAATGGTATGTTCACACAGTTCCACACTTCCACATTGTGATCCGCGGCGAACGGCAGGAACTTATCGAACACAGTGCGATATCGCTTCTGCGTGCTCTTTCGTGTACCACCGGTCACTTCCGGCCGCGCGATATGTGCCTCGTACAGCTTGCGTCCGTCGGCCAACGGCAGCGGTTTCGACTTGTGGTCGGGCCTGTCGGAAAGAGGAACGAGTCCCAGATCTTCCGCGCGCCGGAGATCCAGTTCGGGCAGCGCTCGTAGGGCTTCGTCCCGGTCACGCGTTCCTAGTGATTGGCGCCCCGCGTCTGTAGCATTGGACCGCCCATCGGCCCACCAGACGCCCGCGCGCTGCGTAAGGCGCCATTTGAAATGGGCGCAGTGGATAAGCTCTGGTTTTCGTGGTCTCGGCATATATCTGTTCCTTATAATCTGTGTGGTTAATTCAACGCGGCTTCCGCCAGCGTGGAGTGGGACCGGCAAGTTGGCTGTGATTGTCGCGATCAGCATCTGCTGCCACGTCGCGATCACTGCCCGCTGACCTGTCAGGACTGGCATGTTGGCGTGATTCCCAGTACTCCACGCTCAGAGCGCGCTGGGGAATTAGAACGCGACAGCCGGCACCACCAGGCTGGGCGCTGGGGATGTCGCCCGAGCGCACGCGGCGCCACAGCGTGGACATAGATATCCCGGCAAATCTCGCGAATTCAGCGGGCGATAGAAAGCCGTTGTCCGTGACGGACGCCCCGTCGCAGCCAGCTTGGTTCAAAGAATGGATAGTTTTCGGCTCGTTCACCGGACGATTCCTTTCGTCAGTTTGCAGTTATGGGGACGTAAAATACCTGCCAGGCATCGGTTGCCGTTGCGATGGCTCTGGTGCCGGGCGACTTGGTTGATTCCGGTAGCGTCACAGCTGTCAGAGTGAGATGGTGGCCGAAAGCGGTTTCCGGCTTTGCCGCCACGGCTACCGAGTGAACTCCGGCTGCGCCAGCCATAGATGGTGTCCCTGGGGACACTGAGGAGCTCAGACGCTTGCTCCAGCTTCAGAATGTGCGTGAATTGCTCGCCCCATTGCTCAGAGGAAAACGGGGCGGCAATATTTTTGTCGGGGTATTCCAAACCAGTGTCGTCCATGACCGTTATACCGTTGTTGGCGCTCCGCCCCGTTCCTTGGGTGGAGCTGTTCCGAATTCCAATAACAGTATTTTGACGTCTCGGTAGGAGTCGCGTCTAAGGGAGGTGCGGGGGAGTGACGGGGGAGCTCAGATTAGCCCCCACACGATGCCTTTCCGCGCTGTGTGGCCGCGGCAATCCACTCAAGAGCCTCTAACGCAGGGATGCCGCCGCGGGTGAGGCGTCTTAGCGCCGTCATAACCGCCGTCGTACGACCTTTGCGAGCGACCCATCCACTGCAGGGGCGTTGTCGATTGCAACAACGATATCGCGGCAATCCAGCAGACGCTGGGATCAAGGGAGGTGCAGGGATGCTCAGGTCAGATCCCAAATGATGCCCTTGCCCGTTCCGTCGGCGCGAAACCGGATGCCGGAAAGGTCCTTGTTGAGTGATTTCACGGTGTCGCGAAGTCGCTCCTCGTCTGCACCACCAGGAAGCGGATCATCAATGCGATCGGGCCAAGCGAGTTCCTCGAACGTGTCCAAAACGCGAACAACGTTGCCCGCGACGTTGCGGGAACGGATTGCGCGGATCACTTGACCGCGCACAGCCAATTCGAGCCGATCGGGATTCCAGTTTGGCTTGTCCCCGCTGTTTCGGTCGACTTCACCGATCCGCGCCAATAGTTGCTCGTACTGGCGATCAGTTAGCAGATCGATACGATGAGCAAGATCCAGTACGGCACGCGTCTTTGAAACACGCCTGAGCCTGACATAGGTGTCCACGGGATGGTATTTGAGAAACTCCACCAGCTCAACTTGGCCCTGCTCGTGATGTGAAAGAACGACCTCCCAGATTCTCTTACCAACAACCGCTCCCTTCAGCTTCACTGTCAAAGCCTGAAGCTCCTCAATAACGTCATTGGGCAAATTCGATGCTGACGACACGACAATCTCCATGGAAAGCTCGACAAACTGGTTGCACCTTCCGCACTCGTCATTCCAATGACTGGGAGCGATTCACGCCCAGCTGAGCACAACTCATCAAGTGCGGCAGACGTTTCAACGTGATGTCTGGCTGCGGGCCCCTGATAGTCCACCGCAACCGTTCCTGTGTATTATGACACAAATGAGCGATGAATTGAGGTCGAGCAGCATTTCCTCCGTGATGCGTTTCGCAGTCGACGTCACTTTTTCTCCGGATGACTTCTACAATACTGCTGGAAGCATACAAAGGGTTCATGCCGCCTCTTGTGCTGGAAATGACCTGGATTCTAAACGACGATCCATTTTTCACAGCATTGATTGAATTCCGCCTTGTAGTGGACACGACCAGGCGGAAAACAATCACGGGAAGAACTTAGGAAAACAATCACGGGAAGAACTTAGTAAACCCCTTTGTGGTTGCAATCGACTGAAAGCCCTGTTGGGGATGTTCCTCAACCTGCTGCTAGGTCCCGACTTATCTGACCGAGTTTGTCCCGGATTAGGTGTCTGACAATTTGGCTGATCTGCAGGCGTGACGCCGTTTGGGAACACCAGGGAGTCGGCCTCCCTGGACGAACCGCTGTTGCAGAATACCCTCTGTCGATTGGGCACGAAGGGGCGCCGGCTGTTCAACAGCCGGTAACGGTTCATCGCGGACGTGACGCTTTTTGGCCCGAGTTTTCACTCGATTAGCTCGAAGAATGGTAAACGGCCACCTGATCGGAAGACGTTCCACCGTGCGCTGTTTCTTGCCCGTCATCTTCTTTGCCCTTCTCTCTCGTTGCACTCATGGACGAGGCGTCTGGTGGTGCTCCTTTGGGGGCAAAGAAAATGATGGGCAAAAAAGAACAGAACGGTCCATGCCCTTCTTGCCCGTGGCATTGCTGCCCTCGGCTGCTAGCTG
>JAJRVM010000158.1 GCA_024277285.1 Planctomycetota bacterium | reverse complement strand
TTTCGGCAACTCTTCTTGGCACTTCGGACAATCGTGGCGGTAGAACACAACGATCCACTCTCCCTCCGCAAGCCGGTCACGCAACGGTTTCCGGTTGGGGCGAAGCTGAGCGGGAGCGTCCTGGATGAACGGCAGGAGCGGCATTGGATGGCCGACCCACTTCTCGGGCTCAAGGACCACCAGGTTGTCGGTGCCGACGATGATTCCGTCGCCGCCCAGAACGGTCCCTTCGTAGGCGCCCATGGCGATGGCCGCGGGCGCTCCAAGAACGAACCACACCATCGCGACGTACGCCACGCGTGACGTGAACTCCCGCGCCGGACGTCGCACTGAAAGACCACCACGCGAAGGACGCCAACGCAGCAGTGCCAGGATCGCCATCACGTCCAGCATGAAGGTGAACCAGGGATTCACCTCGACACGCCCGAAACAACCGCACGAGGCAGCACCGGAAAACGCTCTGTACAACGAAACGACGGCAAAAGCGCCAAAACAGAGCAGTAACGCGCGATGCGTCAACACGGGAAGGATGTTTGCCAGTAGCCAGAGACCGAAGAATAACTCGAACTCGACAGTACCGATCAACACCCAGCGTGACTCGAGCACGCCATCGCCCAATACGGGTGACGTGCCCAGCTGATGGCACTTCAAGGCGGCAGCGACCAGCAGGACTAGCGCCAATAGAATGCGAACCAAGTCGTAGGGCGCGATTAGCCACCCTGATCGGTGCGCAGCAACTTGGTCATTTGCCAATGCGCTCATGTGTCGTCACCTCGGCAGAGATGCTACCCCGCTCGCGCCGTTGCCCTAATGAACGTCGCCCTCTTAGGCGCGAACTGATTCCACGAGAGATGCTGCCCAGCTTGTCATCGGCATTGCCCATTACAAGATAAGCTGCCCCACACGCCTGATGAACCTTGCCGGATTCTATCCGTTGCGCCCCCCCCCCTGTCAAACAGATTCTTGGTGCGGGTCAAAGTTTTTACAACTTTCTTGAAAACCGCCAATCGACGCGGATCAGCGCTCATGGCCCGCTGTGGTTCGATCGCCCAGGGAAGACCATGACGTGCTGCTCACGAAACCACCGCTGCGCGCGTCCGAGTTCTTTGATTGATTCGCGGTCGACACCTTCGCGACATCGCCGCAGATTCACTTTTCTATTTGACAGATGTGATCCGTTGCGTTTCAATCAGCGCAGTGAGTTAGGCCGATGCTGTCGCGTGGTTGATCGGTATTTCGTCTTGCGAGTTGGTGATCGCGGGATGAAAAAAGGAGAACCACGAAACACACAAAACACACGAAAGCGGAGGCATAATGGAAGTCGGCCATCTTCAGAGAAACAAACACGCATGAATCTCTTTCTGTTTTGTTTCCGTTTTTCGTGTGTTTCGCGTATTTCGTGGTTACTTTTGATTTCTGTCCCGCGAAGTGACTGCGGATTGTGATGAAACGAGAGGGGCAGACGCTCATGTTGCGATTATCTTGTCGGTTGCGAACTGACCGGCGCGCATTCACGTTGATCGAGCTGTTGGTGGTTATCTCGATCATCTCGCTGCTGCTGAGCCTGCTGCCGTGACCGTTGTGAACGTATCTTGGACGTGTGGCTAGCGCTATCGTGCTACTTGCCCATGAAACGGGAGAGTTGACTCAAATGCAAACCACCGAGAACCACGATCGAGAACCGGCACCTGACGATGAGCGGGAAGAACTCACAACCGCTGAAATACTCGGCTGGCTAGAGTTTGCCTGCTGGACGATGCTAGTGCTTGCTCCGATTCTCTATTACGTCAACGGCCCCAGCGTGTCGACTGACCAAGCGGTCGTTCGTACCGCCTTGGCTGTTCTCTCTGCGATCGGTGCCGTGGTTCTGCGGTTGGTCAATTGGCGATGTCGTGAATGAGAAGACCGTCAATTGTGTAGACAACGAGCTACTTCCGAATGATCAATACGTAGCGATCAGCGTGCGCAAGCCGCAGAGACACTGTATCTCGATAAGGATGAACGCGAACGGAAGAACGGGCATGACGTAGCGGAAGTAGTGGTTGAAGCCGGTTTGGGAGCTGACCAGCATGAGCACGATGGCGGCTGGCGCTATTAGACTCAATTCGTCTTGCCAATGAGCGGAATAGCCTTTTCGAAACAGCCCAGCTACGAAGTCCGAAAGGACAAGCAGCCATGTTACCAGAGGGACCTTTACAGCGAGCGCGTAGAGGCAGTAGCACCACCGACCGCCGAGGCGCCATTCGCGCCGGTAAAAACGACTCCATCTTCCGTTTGAAGTCCCACTTCTGCATGTCGATGCCCATGACGTAGTTCTTCGGTAGTGGGACCGGGACAGCAGCCATGCGAGTTCGAGAGAAACGATTGCCCAAGTTCACTGCCGTTACAAGTTCGTCCCGGTGGCCCCCAAACGTTTCACTGACGAAACTGTAGTCGTCGAGCCTCTGAAACGATCCTTCGAACCCATAGCCCAGGTTGAGGATGTAGCATCCCATCAGCAGTATTAGTGCATGTTCGGCGACAACGACTAGAACGACCGACAGGTTTTCGGCGACGATCAAGAGCATTTTTTGACTCCGACCCTCGACGGGTGTTGCCGAGTCTTCGATGGCCACGATTCCACCGCCCTTCACAACACACACCAAGTCGGGCATCTCCACGTTTCGAAGAAGCTCGTCGTCGTGCTTCGGGTCAAGACGCACCGTGTCAAGCACGTAGGTACCTTGCGTTTTCTCGATCTTTGGCCCTTACCCGTCTTTTCCCACAGCGAAAAGATCGTAAACCACACTTTCTGTATGTTGTGGGAGCCAAATACCGGGCGCGATTTCGCGTCATTCCCTGACCGGTGTCACTCTCAGCAACACCGTCTTCTCAGTTCCCGCGATCTCAGCAAACTGTTCGAACCGAGCAGGGAATAACACATCACTTGCAAGTTGTGGCACTAGGACCAGTCTATCGGCCCGGTGCCGAATCACGCCACCTATCTATCGGCCTCATGCCGCATTTCTCTCGGACGCAGTTCACCTCATCCAATTCAAGTTTGTACACTCGCGTGGAATACCCGATGAAATTCACGGGCTCAAACATCTTGAAGTATTCATACTCTTGACCCGGCCCCAAAACCAATGCAATGCTAATTGCGTACCAACCTGGACGTGGCCCCAACTCGCTGTCGTTCGTGCACGTTCGCGCCGTGTCCGCCGTCAGGCCAACGGGAATACGTTTGGCGCGAAGTCCCATGAGTTCAAAATGCGAGATGTTCGTGCTTCCAATCCTTATTGCGGCTACGTCATCGCGGTTCTTGATCCAGCGATCAACAAACAACGAATCCTGCCCCCAATCCACGCTGCTTCCCAAAAGGTGGTCTGGCCCGTTCCGTGGCCCTCCGACCAGCTCATTGAAGTACGACAACGAGTGGGGAAAGCAGAACACGCTGCTTGCCACGACACAAACCGTGCAGCATACGGCAATCGAACGTACCGCACCAACCAGACTCATGGGTCTGCTACTCAGTATGAAGAGGAATGGAAGTGCTGGAAATACGTACCGGAAATGACTGTTTATCCCAGTTTGACAGCTCACCAGGAATAGCAGGCCTCCTCCGACGCCAAACAGAACCAGTTCGTTCCTCCACCGTGTTCTTGCAGACAGCAATGACGTAAGGGCGGCGATCGCCGCCAAAACCAATGTGCCAACAGGGAGCTTAACGAGCCCTCCGTATAGGTAGTAATACCACCAACCACCTCTCCTCCAGTCCCCTCGCAGGTACCCCCACTGTTTCAGCTCGAACTGTTTCTTTTGCTCGTCCAATCCTCGCACAAAATTCTCAGGCATCGCCACTCTCAGCCCCGCAAACCGAGTGCCCACGAATCGATTGCCAACCGTGCCGGTGAGTGTATCGTCATCCATTGCGTTTAGGGACCTGCTTACAAACTCGTATTCGTCGAGTGGCTTGAAAGACCCTTCCCAAAAGTATCCCGAGTTGATAGTAAGAATGGTGAAACCACTGATCAGTGTCCACTGTCCGACCAAATGCATGGCACGAGTACGGTTTCTGGCGCCGCGCCGGTTGGCTGCCAGCCACAAACCCCATATTGTTGGAGCCAACAATACGGATATCATCCACGTTCCTTTGCTGAGAATCGCAACTCCGAACGCGATTCCTGAACCTGTCGCATTCCAGCAAGTTGGTTTCTTGAGCCATCGCCAGAAGATATACCAGGAAAGAACTCCAATCCCCGCAGCCCCGACATCGGGAGTGATCAATTGCCCGTGACCAATGATGTTCGGATCTGCACACCAAAGAACACACGCGCAGACTCCAGCTCGGACACCATACAGGTCGCGCGCCCAGCAGAAGCACGTACACGCACCAATGATGCTGAAGGGGATGCACATCCAGCGTGCAACCCTCAACATGTCGAGAACGCCGGCACCCTGGTCCTCCAGCAGCTTGCTCGCGATCGCAAATTCTGACCTCGTCGGACCTGTGTCATAGCGTGACCAGTCGATTTTTGTCCCACTAAACATCAGTGGCATGGTCGCGAATTGTCGAACGAGCGGGGGATTAACCCGATAGAGATCGAATCTCGCAAATTGCCAGTGACTCATTCCGGCAACCAGATGGCCTATTTCATCGTACGTAGGCCCATGACGCGTTGCGCCAAGAGCCAACATTGCGGAATGGGTCAGCAGGACCAGAGCCAGCACTAGTTTCACGGCTTTCCTGGAGTTGCGAAGATCCTTCATTCCAGCGATTACTCTCACAGGACCACAACAGAAACGCGGTAGGGATGCGAAGGATCAGCTTCCAAGAATATGTCCACACTCGACTTTGTTGGAGCGGTTACGCGTGAACTCCGACTGACGGAAAGCGACACCCTAAGAACAGAACTCCGGCGTTCACGGTCGAACCCACATTGGATATGACTATCTTTCGGAATAACTCGCGCGATTGAATGTGCCCTTCCGTCTCTTGACCTAAGGACGATCTGCCCCTTCCGGTCTGGCGTGAGGATAATGCTCTTGGGGCCTTGGAGCAAGGCGTGGTGTTGGAACCGGACTCTGATCGGTATCGATTTCTTTTCATTGCTAACTCGCGAATGGAAAAACAACGCTTCATTCAGGTACACGTCATCGCCATTTGGCAATTTGTTGGTATCGATTTGTATCTCAAACTCATGCTCTACGGTAGGCAGGACACTTCTTTGGCCTGCGGTGTTTCGCCGCGCACTGCGCACGAGAGAACACGTCACCGCAGGTGATCTGCACTCGATTCGCGGGCGCATCATCGCATCCGACAGTGTCTTACCACTTGTAATTGCATTCATTCGCGTCAGAATAATTCCACCTTGCTCGACGTCTCGTGCCAAAATCCCGGGTGGGTTGATTCGGATCTGCGGAACGCCAGTAAAGGCTAGCGTCAAAACGATCCGGTTGTTCTTGGGATCCGACGTCGCCAACTCCACGCTTGTGCGAAAACGTCCCTCGCGGTCGCGAGTTTCGAGGGCTACGAATACCTGACCTTGTTCCCCGGCGTGCAACACTCGTGGGTATTCGACACGGAGGCAATTGCACCCTTTCTTCAGCAGAGTGAGTGAAGTTTTATCACGTCCGTTGTTGGTGATATCAAAGCGATACGTCAGTACTCCTTCGCCACTTCTTACAACACCGAAATCGTGAAAACGACGCTCCAGGCATAGTCCCCCAGTGTCAATCGGTTGCCCCAGCTGTACAACAATGGAAACGGCTCCAATGACCACCGCCAGCACCAGCAATGAGCCCCACACGGCTCTTGTCCGGAAGGTAACGCTCATTGTCCCACCTTCAAGTAACGTCGTGTTCTAAGCAGCAATGTGATCAACAATACGGCCACCACACACCGAGGCCACCATGTCCACCACGATGGCCGCGTTAGTGGATGTTGCGATCCCTTGAGCAAAACGGCATGGCCTGTGAAAGCGGCACGGAGGTCATCTTCTTCTTTCAAGAGGGCTACCGTGGCCTGCGCAGGATCAACAATCCAAATCGCCCCAGACTCGTTGTCGGAGAGCATTCCGACGAAGTGCAGCCAAGGTTTACCGTCATCGATTGGGGCAGCCCTGACGCACACAATCGCGGGGCCACGTGTGGCAAGTAGTCCGTCGAAGCTAAGCTCGACGGGCGCGGGATCCATGCCCATGTCTCTTGCAGCTGCCACTAATTGAAAAAGACACGTATTGCCGTTCTTGTCCGTGTCACACAACTCCAGCACTTCGTCCAAGCTGAAGTCCAAACCGGAATAGCACGAGAAGAAGAACAGAACTCGGGGCCCACACCAGCGCGCATCAACCCGCAAAACCTCGTGCTTTGCCTTGGAACCTGTTACATGACTTGATTGGGTCGTTGAATAGCGTGAACTCGCTATTGGTAATGCCTGGCGATGCTCTTGTGACAGGTTCTTAAGTTCCGAACCAGGCGTTCCATCGTGAACGCACGCAATGCTCAAGGCCGATACGCAAATGAAACGTGCTATCCCCCGCGTTACCTTCGTGCAAACCGCCATGCCAGCGCCCCCATAATCATTGTGGCAAGCAACACGAAAGATGCGATTCGCCAGCGACTCTTTGGCTCGCTTGGGCCGATGCGTTCACGTAACCTCAAAGCGCTCCGATTCAACTGCTCACCAGCAGAACCGATGATATACCGCTCACCAGCCGGCTCATCGACAACATTGGTTCCTTCGGTGGGGGAAATGTCAAACAATTCCTCATGCAATTCAAGGTCGGTGGCGATATCTGAAAACGTAAATTCGTGCACGGTAACTTCGTAGCTTGCCGAAGGCCAATTGATTGATTCGACACCTGACCTTGGTTTCGCGAAACGCTGAAAGAATCGTATGCGTGCCGTCCCTGGCACCAGTAAACCACTTGAACTCCTAACATAGTCCCGCCATTCGACTATTCTGCTAACCAAATAGTGGAACCCCTCCACATCCACATTCGGAGGTTCCAAACTTTCACAACATGCCACAACCGGTGTGAATTCGTTGGTTGAGTCAAACCAAATCCTGACTCGATACTCCCCCATGCCAACGTTCTTGAATTCGGTAGATGTGACTACTAGGACTGGCAGTGTCTTGCTTCCCTCGGGCACGACGTCTGTCGTCTCCTCCATTCGCTTTGCTATGCTCCCAAGCAGTTTCGACCACCCAATGAACGCTAGGCAACGCTCGGCGTCATTCAGTGTGTCCATCTGCTCCAGATCCTGGTTGACTGGAACGCCACACCCTCTCGCGACTTCTAGTTGGGGCAGTGAATCGCGTTTCCGACTGTGCACAGTCATTTCAGAGAATGAATGAGTTGGCGCCATTCGTGACAGCGGAAAGTACTCTTGCCATTTGTTTCCCGTGAACACGTGGACAACCGGGTCGTCTTTGCGCGGCGATTCCTGGAGAAGACCATACGACTCAATCCGTATCCGTTCTCCACCGTGTGAGTAATAACGGAACTGGTACTCCTTGTTCATATTTGATGAAGACCACATTGCCTCGGCATTCAATTCAGTATTTCTCTCTTTTCCAGGCATGTTGGTCTTCAACCATCTTGCGAAAAGCTGCAAGTCTTGTGAAAGCCGCCGACGGTCAGCGCCAGCCCGCACAACTTGGCTGACTTCGGCGCGGAAAGTCTCAACGGCCGTCTCACGAGCCAAGAGCAAATCCTTGAGAGCCCCTGCTTCACATGTGCTTTGAACTCCGAGGCACAATACAAAATGCGCCAATGTGACCGAGCCTCGTGATGGCGTAAACAGGTTCATTTGAAGGTGCTCACGTGTCGCAGTTTCTTAACTCATGTGTCACGCGCATGGGGTGAAGCGTTGCAAAGGCCCCGATCCAAGTTCTACGGATTCACCTTGTTTTTGCAGTGGGTCCTTGGACAGCTCTTGTTCTGGTCCGTCGCATCGCAATAGCAATTGAGGGTTCGAGCATTCCAACTGCAGTTCGCCTGAAACAGGTCCCCACAAGGCCCGGCCGCAATTCCGGCCCCAAATTCCTCGCAGCCCATGCCAGGCGCGCCAGGCGCGGAATGGCATTCCCGGATATTCGGCCCTGTCGCGCAATGCCAGCATATCTCGGCGGCACAAGCGGCGGCACTGGGTTGCCCATTGCATTCATCGCACACATTGGTGCATGAAAACGATCCCATGTTGTGGCAACTCCAGTACTCATGGAAATGGCCCTCTGTTTCACATACCGTTATACCTCCGCCAACCATCTTCTGCATCGCCAATGTTCCTAGTGAGCTCGCGTCTACTCCCGCGTCTGCAATCAGAATTGCCACACATGCCATCGCAATTCCAAATCGAAACCTGTATCGCCAATGCATTTCTCACTCCTTTCACGGTTCATCGAAACGAATAGATGCAACTCCTCTTCGACGTTAGCGCTCCATGAGCGTCGCGCATGGAACGCAACCTCTCAGACATCACTGATTTGAAAAAAAACGACGTTGGAAGAACGGTAGTTGGGGTATACGAGAAGCGACGGTTCCACGGAAAACGCGTACTGTGGCTCTTGCTTCACGGGACGCCGTAGTCAAACTTGGAAGTAGATCGAAAGCCACATTTTCATTAAGGACTGGCACGATCACACTAAGCAGCACGTCGGTCTGGTGCCGCTCCAGTGATGAACTAGCACGGGACGCGTCAATACGTAACGTTCGGTTGCGCCATTGCGATCGGTGCTCAGCACCTTGGTCATTTGCCAGTGCGCTCATGTGTCGTCACCTCGGTAGATGTGCTACCCCGCTCGCGCCGTTGCCCTAATGAACGCTGCCCTCTTTATGCGCGAACTGATTCCACGAGAGATGCTGCCCAGCTTGTCATCAGCATTGGCCATTACAAGATAAGCCGCCCCACACGCCTGATGAACCTTGCCGGATTCTATACTGTTGCGCCCCCCCCTGTCAAACCAATTCTTGGAAATTTCTTTGGAACCACCAATCGACGCTAACCAACGCTCATGGCCCGCTGTGGTTCGATCGCCCAGGGAAACCCATGACGTGATGCTCAAGAAACCACCATCGCGCGCGTCCGAGTTCTATGATTGATTCGCGGTCGACACTTTCGCGACATCGGAACAGATTCGCTTTTCTATTTGACAGATGTGATCCGTTGCGTTTCAATCAGCGCGTGGAGATGTACCGCCGTGCTTTTTTGTTGTGGCAACCGTTCATGGTTCTTCCGTGACGCATTGCATTTTGTTTTTGCATTGCCGTTCGTTGTTTGCTTGTCGACCCCAACCGCCTTGTGCGGTTGGTGAAGGAGTTTGTTTGGCTAGAAACGATGCTTCCGCCCACCCACCCTCTGCCCGCCACCTTCAGCGGCGGGCAGAGGGTGGGTGCTGTTTATATTCGCGTGTTAGCTTGCCAAACTGCTTCCCCTGCCTGACAAGCAGGCAGGGGCCGTGTACGTGACGTTGCTTCGGTCCGCGAAGTGACTGCGGATTGTGATGAAACGAGAGGGGCAGATGCTCATGTTGCGATTATCATGCCGGTTGCAAACCGGCCGGCGCGCGTTCACGTTGATCGAGCTGTTGGTGGTGATCTCGATCATCTCGCTGTTGATGAGCCTGCTGCTTCCGGCGGTGCAAAGCGCGCGCGAAGCGGCCCGGCGCCTGCAGTGTTCGAACCACTTGCGCCAGTTGGGCCTGGCGCTGCATCAACATGCGACCGTGTTTTCGGCAATTCCGGGTAACGGCGGTTTCACCGAAGAAAGTGAGATCAAGTCAAGCTCGGGCGCCATGGTGCGGATCTCCACCGAGGGTCTGCGGGAGCAGACGTTTTTCCGTTGGGGTGTGGGGATACCCGGAAAACGTCCCAAGGAGCAACCCGGATCGTGGGCCTATGCGATTCTGCCCTACGTGGAACAGATGTCGGCGTACGAGGAAGTTGATTTCCAAGCGCTTCAACCGCTCTACCTCTGCCCTTCGC
>JAJRVM010000157.1 GCA_024277285.1 Planctomycetota bacterium | reverse complement strand
CGATGCCTGTATCGCCCCTCCGGGGCTTTTCTTGGGGGTTTAGCGCAGGTTCCGGGGTCTGACGACCCCGGCAATGGCTGTATTGGCCCTCCGGGCCAGAATTGCGCGGCATCTGCTCCAATCCCAGACAGCCTGATTTTTGTTCGCAACCCAGGTCCGTGAAGATCCGTGCTCATCTGTGGCCGCTCAATCCCAGGCCGCTCAATCCCAGACAGCCGGATTTAGGCCGATGCCTGTATCGCCCCTCCGGGGCTTTTCTTGGGGGTTTAGCGCAGGTTCCGGGGTCTGACGACCCCGGCAATGGCTGTATTGGCCCTCCGGGCCAGAATTGCGCGGCATCTGCTCCAATCCCAGACAGCCGGATTTTGTTCTCAACCCAGGTCCGTGAAGATCCGTGCTCATCTGTGGCCTCCTGCCAAATTTGCTTCCCCCCCCCATATGAACACGCACCACGATGACAGACGGGTGTCACCGCCCACTGAAATTGGCGTTTTTTCTTGGCTTTTCTGGCCGCTTCGGCCCTGGCAATCGCTTCGCGCACGCCTGGGGACTCCTTCACAATGAACCGTGTTGTTTGACTCTGTTTCTTTTTCACTTTCAGAAAGGAGACAAGAAATGAGGCACGAGTCATTGCGAGGATGGGTTTCGGGTTTGATTTCGGCACTGTTGTTGGCCACGATGCTGGCCACCACCGGAGCGGCCCAGGAGCCGCCGAAGAAAGGAGTCGCGGCACCGCCGGCCAAACCGGCGGCCAACGCGACGAAGGATCGCAAGAAGCTGCGTGGCAGACTGCCCGCCTACTATGGCAAGGTGGTCTCCGAAAAGCAGCGCAAGGAGATCTACGAGGTGCAGGCGAAGTTCAACGAGCAGATCGAGAAGCTCAAGGAGCAGCTCGTTTCGCTCACTTCGCAGCGCAACACGGAGGTCGAAAAGATCTTGACGGACGAGCAGCGTACGGAGATCGCCAAGCTGAAAGAGGCACGGCGATCGCGCCGCGGTAGTTCGGCCAAGGAGACCGTCGCGGCGAGCGACAAGTAGCTCGACGGCCGGAATCGCTGCCTAGCGATCCCCCCGGGCGCAGGGATGTGTCCGGCACGCGGGGGACCCCGGCGGCTGGCATGCTCGTGGCCTGACGATCCAAGCCGACTCTGTGCCACCGACTCTGTGCCACCGACTTTGTGCCTAGCCCACTTCGTTCAACACGGGCCATTGCAACCGGGTCTACACAGGGGTTCACTCAGCCTCTTTGGCATGCGGATTCAACCGCATCTTGGCACGGATCTCATCCTTCAGCTGATCCAGCACCGACGACTTGTCAGTCTCTTCCAAGATCCGCCGCACGACTTTCTTGGGCGCCTCGCCTCCCCAGGAACTGCCATGTTCAAAGTAGTACTTGGCAGCTTGCCCGACGACGAACGAGCCATAGCCAGCCGCGGCACCTTGCGGCACCGCTGTCAACACGGCGCCATATCCGAGTGTCAGGACCTTGAAAGTCGACGACAACACGTTCGTAGCGGCCTCGCCCAGCAAGACCCAACCGGCCGCTTTGACAATCGACGTGATCAAGCCACGTGCATGCATCATGGACAGTTCCAGGCCGTAGATATGCGCGAGTGTCACGACCATCGTCATATCAACCACACTGCCTCCCAGCACATCGGCATACCCAATCGGGTTCAGTGCCACGGCCACCGACTTAAGGCTGGCGTAGCTGGCAATGACTTGCCGCGCGCGGCGATCACGCATTTGCACGCGAATGGTCGCGATATGGTCGCTCTTGTCGGCAGCGTACATGGCGGCATTGAGTGTCAGCAACTCCTTGCCCTCAGCGGCCAACACCTCCAGGATCCGAGCTTTCAGTTGATCTACATCGGGAGCCGGCTTGCGCCACTCGCGTCGCTGCCGGCCGTCCGAGCGTTCGATCACGTATTCGATCTCGCGCGGGTCGGCGGCGGTGGTGACGATATTCCCAGGCGCCACCAGGTCCGCAGCGCGCTCGTCGCGTAACACTTCCATCAACCGGTCACGCTGCTCGCGCGAGTAAAGATCGATCTTATTAAGCACCAGAATTATCGGTTTTTGCACCGCAGCGAGTGCCACCAGCGCGGAATGCTCGGTCTCGTTCAGATCGGAATCGGTCACAAACAAGATCAGATCCGCGCGTTGCGCAGCTTCGTTGGCCATCGAAGTGCGGTCCTGCCCTCCCACTTCGTTCAGCCCAGGCGTGTCGACTAGCACAACTTGCGAATCGGCCAGTCCGGGAACACAATAACCGGCCCCTTCCCAAGCGACGTGCCAGACTTCCTTCGTCCAGCCACCTTGCACATCGACTTCCGCAACCGCCTGGCCAACCAAGGCGTTAATCATGGCCGACTTGCCGGTACTAATTTCGCCAAAAACCGCGATTTCCACTCGGCCCGAGGTCAATTTGGAGAGCATATCTCGCAACTGATTCAGCTCGCCACGCAACCGCTTCTTCTCCTCGGGTGAACAGCGACGCAGTTTAGCAAGCGTCCCCTCCACCGAAGCCATTGCGTTTCGATAATGTTCGTCGTTCAAAACGCTCGAATCAGTCACAGGCAAACCCTCGAAGCCAAATTCAGTTCCCAAAGTGCTGCCGCGCCGACTGTAACAACTTCTTCAACTCGGCCGCTGTGGTCATTTTTTGCCATTCACGCCGAGCCAAGCTGGCCATGCCACCTTCGGGTTGTTTCATTTCGTTTTTGAAATAGCTGATGAACACGGCACCCACCCACCGTGTGATGAGTGCCTGTACCAGTCCCTGCAACGCGCCCCCGGCAATCGTACCGGCACCCGGAACCGTCTTCAGCAACGACGCGACCGTCGCCGTGACCGCAGGTGTCGCAGCGCTCGCGCCCAGAATCCCCAACAGATTCTTGCCCAGCTGGCCCAGTAGATTGACAGCCACCTGAAAGTCGACATCCTGGTGATAGACCGTGGCCAGATCGACGACCATCTTTACCGTAACGGCACTGCCGGCGGCCAAGTCCAACAGCGGCAACGGGCTCAGCGCAGCCGCTCCGCCCGCACCCCACATATAGCGATCCACCAGTTCCCAGGCGCGCCGATCAAGTGCCGCTTCAACTCGCTCTCGAGCCGATTCGACCAGCCCACGCGACTGCAACAGTAAGTTGGCCAATAACAACTCGGTGCCGTCACGACGAATCAGCTCCAGCATGCGCGTTCCCAACGGCTCGATGTCAGGTGGCACATCGACCAACTCCTCCACTTCGCTGCCATCGGCTAACTGCCGAATTCGCTTGCGCCGAGTCGGCATTGACCGAACCGCGATGACGTCTTCAGGTTCGATCAATCCTTTGACCTGTGCGGCCAATTGGCCCAGCAGCGTGTCTCGTTCTTGCGTCTCGTACCAATCTTCCTTGTTCAAACAGAGCACGACTCGTTTTTCCATATCGGCCAAACGACGTAGCAACTGGTGCTCGGAGTCGCGTAACGGCCCGTCCACGACCAACAGGACCAGATCGGCGTCCGCAGCCGCCTCGGCCGACACTTCAGCATGCTGTGCCGCGTCAACTTCACCCAAACCGGGCGTGTCGACCAACGAAACTCGATCGATCCCCGACCACGGGATCTCGTTACGCTGCAAAGTCGTGCCACCGCGTGCATCAGTGACAAAAACGTCACGACCGGCCAACGCGTTAAGCAGCGAAGACTTGCCACTGGAAATCGTCCCAAAGGCGACGATCTCCAGCGTCTGTGATTCTCGCTTGGCTTCCAGGCCGCGGACCAACGGCTCCAACTCGCGGCGTAATTCATCCGATCGATCCAGATCGCTCTGGTACTGGGAAACCGATTCCAGATTCTCTTCGATTTCGCGCCGCTTCGCGTCCACCGTCAACTCGCTCGGATTCGTGTCACGTCGCTTACGTCGCTCCGACTTACGCCGCGACCGCCACAACAACCGGCCCAGAATCCAAACGGTGGCAACCACCAACAGCAGAGCGCCGCTGCCGACGACGGCAAAATAGGCAATCGTCCAGCCCCGGCCCGCGTCTTTAACCGCATTGTATTGCTGGACCGCCCATTGTGGCACATACAACAACAGGAACCCCGCGAAGGCCATGACGACGACCAACAGCAAACCAGTGGTGGTACGATTCGGCTTCATGAATGGTTCCAAGGCCCCGGTGGATATGCGTTCACACACCACCATCGTAATCGCCCGCCGCCCTGGACGGCAACCGCAGTAGGGTGTGCCAAGCGTGCTGCTGAGACAGAGCCCTCTAAGGCCAGGGCTCGTGGGTGAACGAGTTTTCGCGGGCGAAAGCGCGAATGCCAATGACTCCCTGTTCCGCCAATCAGATGCAGATCAAGAAAGACCGTAAACGCTCACCTCCAATGAAAAAGGCGGGACGCAGCCCTGTGTAGGGGTTGGTCCCGCCTTTTCACGCCTCTATGAAGCCGACTTGTGAAGCCGACTTGTGAAGCCGACTTGTGAAGCCGACTTGTGAAGCCTATTTGTCGCTACGACGTTTCTTGCCCCGGTTTCCCTTGCCTTTCCCCTTGTTGGGACGGTCTTTACGGCT
>JAJRVM010000156.1 GCA_024277285.1 Planctomycetota bacterium | reverse complement strand
CTGGCACCCTGTCCTCTGGCACCCTGTCCTCTGGCACCTCTGGGGGCTGCGCGGCCCGCAGGACCACCACGCTGTTGATTGCGATAGGAAATCAGATCACGCGTGCCGTCGGTGGCGAAGAACTGTGCCAAGTGCCACCAGGAGAGCAGGCAATCGGCCGGGGTCCACGGTTCGGGTTCCAGGCCCGTTTTGGCAAACAGTTCGGGCAACGCGTCACGATGATCTTTGAAATAGTCGTTCACACCGCGTGCGTAGGCTTCCAGCAGTTGCCGTGATTCCGGGTCCAGCTCCTTAACGCGTCGTTCCGCGGCACGTGCAAACCCGAACGTGCGCATCTTGCGGTCGCTGGTTACCGCCGAGTCATTACGACGGCGGACGTGCGGTTTATCGCCGATCACTTCAGCCAATCGGCCCTGAATGATACGCAGCGTGTAGTGCATTTGAAAACCGCGATCCTCGGCCGTGGCGTATCCCAGACCGTACATCGCCCCAGCATCCGTGTCGGCAAACACGTAGGGCACCCCCCAAGCGTCTCGCATCAGCTCGACCGACCCCAGGTCGGTGGCGAGTTCTTCTGACCTCGCGGTTCGCGTTAGTCCGCCGAGGCAGAGCAGTGCGATCAGGCAAGTCAAGTAACGTCGGAACGTCGAAGCAAGGTGGTCGGTGATCCGTAAGGGCAACATGGTAGCTCCTGCTGTGCCGCAGTCGTGGTGCGCCGTCGAGGGGGACGGGTATTGCGACAGCTGGTAAGGCGATGCCACGGAGGCCTGCTGGCTGACCCGCGACGAACACGGTTTGTGGGGAGGAAAGTCCGTACTGGGTAGTCTGTATTGTGTCGTCCGTTGCGACGGCGATACACGTTCAGGATCTGGCCCGTGGATATTAAACGCGATGCGGCGAAGAAAGTTTCGCCCCTGCCGTGGTATTGAGCAAAACGAATGGGTTACCGTTCACGGCCTTGCGCCGAGCGTTCCGTTTTCCCAGGCCGGGAGGGTTGATACCGCCCTTGTTGGAGCCGTGAGGCAGCATATTCCGGGCCTCTTCGGGTCTCAGGTCTGAAGGGACGGCACTCAACGGCGTCACTCTGCGCTGTCACTGCCGCGTCCGCTTACGTGGGGAAAATCGAGCGCAGGAATTCTTGGTTCAGCGTGTAACATGCTTCCATTGTCTTGTTCGGCTCCATCGCACGTTCGATGATCAACCAGCCGTTCCATTGAATGTCGTCCAGTGCGGCCTTCACTTTGTGGAAGTCGATCTTGCCTTTGCCCAGCAAGCAGTCGTTCTCCTTGACGTGGATTTGGCAAATGCGTTCGCGCCCGAGTTGGCGGATTTCCTTGTAGATGTCGTAGCCGCGGAGGGTCGAATTGGCAACGTCGTAATAGACTTTCACGGCGGGCGAGTCAATCGCGTCGACGATGCGGATGTGGTCGTCGGCGTTGAGCCACGATTCGATGCCGAAAACGACGCCCGCTTTTTCTGCTTTGGAGGCGACCCGTTTCAGACGCCGTATTACTTCTTGTTGCGCCTGCGGTTTGTCACGGAGGTCGCCCTTGCTAAAGAAAGCCAGCAAAGCGATGTTCTGCTTCAGTTGTTGCATGACATCGATCGACTCCTCGACCCATCGTTCCGCATCCGGATCGGATGCGTAGGGGCGCGAATTGAGCTCACCCAATCCAAGCGACGCGATTTCGACGCCCAGTGTCTTGCACTTGTCCAGGTAGACCTGGCGCACACTCGGCTTGCGCAAATCGTTTTCGATGCCCGGCTCGCCAAAGGAGATCTGCACGCCATCCAATCCGATCTGCTTGGCTTTGTCCAACATCTGCGGATCATATCGACCACCCATCGACCAATCGCACGCACCGATCTTGAACTTGCGTTGCGGGTCCGCGGCCAGCAGCTTCAAGGCAGGCGAAAGGCTCAGCGCCGCACCCGCGCCCCATTGCATCGCGATGCGACGACTGATTCGTGACTTCGTCATGAGATTCTCTTTCACTAAGGGGCAACATGCCGATCGTTGGCGGCGGCGCTCAAGCCGGTAAGAACGCATCGTGGTGGTTCGTGTCATGCCCGTTCACTGCCCAAGGCAGCTACCGGACGCTGTCCATCATAACCATAATCGCAACGGTTCACGAGTCTCCTCGGAGCGGACCGCTAATCAACGCATTTCAGCAGGAAGCAACCGCGCGGTGAGACGTCATCACGCCCGGTTGTAATTCGTGACAAAGTCTCGGAGAATCAATAAATGCCTGCTGCCGTTGCCGTCCGCAAGTCGAACGCCCATTGCCGGGTGCGCACCGAACGTCTCTTGGGAGCGCCGGCGTTTGCGACTGGCTAGTCAAGCGTCGCGTTCCAAACGGCGTTCGTGCTTCGGAATTTGGCATGTTTGAGTCATTGGTCATTGGTCATTGGTCATTGAGCGGCCGCCGTTGGCGGTTAAGTGACGTTGTCCAGTTAGAATCCAAGGTAGTTTCCTGACGAGTTGAGCCGCTGGAAATCAGAAAATAACACGTACCGTCTATGAGCCTCCAATGGCTATTCGGATCACGAACACGGAGAGAATCGAAAATGAACCCATCAGCCGGGGATGCCACGTCTGCTGCCGATTCGATGACCAGTCGCGAGCGACTGCAAGTCACGCTTGCCCATGAGCAGCCCGACCACGTTTGCGTCGACTTTGGTTCGACCTTCGTCACCGGCATTCATGCGTCGGCCGTGTCACGTCTACGCCGCGCTGTGTTGGGTGACGACAGTTATCGAGTGAAAGTCGTCGAACCGTACCAAGTGCTCGGGGAAATTGACGATGCGTTGCGCGAGGCGTTGGGCATCGATGTGAGCGGGATCGCGCCGCGGTGCAGCATGTTCGGCACCCAGCAACAGGGCTGGAAGCCATTTACGTTGAACGATGGGACCGAGGTGCTTGTGACCGAGGATTTCAACGTGACTCGGGATGCCAATGGCGACACGTATGCCTATCCGCAAGGAGACATGTCGGCGCCGCCGAGCGGGCACATGCCGAAAACCGGTTACTTTTTCGATTCGATTGTCCGCCAGGAGCCGATCGACGAGCAACAACTGGACCCCAAAGACAACATGGAAGAGTTCACGTTGTTGGGTGACGAGGACATGGCGTACTATGCGCGGATGCGTGATTGGATGGACCAACGGCCTGATGTTGGTCGTACTCTGATTATCCCCGGAGCCGGGTTTGGCGACATCGCGTTGGTGCCGGCGCCGTTCTTGAAATTCCCAAAAGGGATCCGCGACGTGGAAGAGTGGTACATCTCGACCGCCATTCGCAAGGATTATGTCTTGGAAGTGTTCGAGCATCAGTGCAAAATCGCTGAACAGAACATTCAGACGTTGATCGATTTCTTTGGTGATCGGATCGATGTTGCATTTATTACCGGTACCGATTTTGGCACGCAACGCGGCCAGTTTATTTCGACCGACGCGTACCGCGAGATGTACAAGCCGTTTCACGCGCGGGTGAACGGGTTGATCCATGAGAAATCGAATTGGAAGACGTTTATCCACTCGTGCGGTTCGGTGTTTGACTTGGTGGCCGAGTTTATCGAGGCTGGCTTCGATATTCTGAACCCGGTCCAATGCTCTGCCGCGTGCATGGCGCCGGAAGAACTGAAGGCGAAATACGGTCAGAACATCGTCTTCTGGGGTGGGGGCGTCGATACGCAAAAAACCATTGCTTTTGGTAAGCCGGATGAGGTGTATTGCGAAGTGCTGTCGCGCATCGCAATTTTCAACAAGAGTGGCGGGCTGGTCTTCAACTCGATTCACAACATCCAAGGGAATACGCCAACCGAAAACATTATGGCGATGTTCGATGCGCTCAGGGATAGTGCCAAATCGTAGGGGACGCCGATGCCAACGCATGCAGACTTTGACGGCGCGGATTGTGACGGCGCAGACTCACAGACGCGCAAGGACCTTCGCGATGGCGGCAGCATCTCGTATCTGGTGCTGATCTGTTTCGTTGCGACGCTCGGCGGCTTGCTGTTCGGCTACGATACGGCTGTGATTGCCGGCGCGATCGGGTTTCTAAAGCAGTATTTCCACCTGACTGCGGCCGCAGAGGGCTGGACGGCGTCGAGCGCCTTGGTCGGTTGCGTCGTCGGTGCCATGATGGCTGGCGTGCTGAGCGACTATCTTGGCCGGAAGAAAGTGTTGGTGCTTTGTGCCGCGCTGTTCATTGTTTCGGCCATCGGCACGGCGGTGCCGCATCGCCAATGGGTATTCGTCGTTTTTCGGGCGATTGGGGGAGTGGGAGTCGGGGCCGCTTCGATGACGTCGCCGATGTATATTGCCGAGATCTCGCCGGCACGGATTCGCGGTCGTATGGTGTCGCTGAACCAGTTGGCAATCGTCTTTGGCATGCTCGCGGTCTATTTCGTGAACTACGCCATTGTTCGCTCCGGCGATCTCGAGTGGAATGTCCATGTCGGCTGGCGCTGGATGTTCGGTTCGGAGACGATACCCGCCGTGTTGCTGCTGGGACTGCTGTTGCTGGTTCCCGAAAGCCCTCGTTGGTTGGTCAAGCAATCGCGCAGCGATGAAGCATTGGCGATTTTGCAACGTGTCAACGGTCGTGTCGCCGCGCAAAAGGAATACATTTCGATCAACAAAGCCATTAGCCGAGAAAGCGCCTCGCTGCTCCAATTGCTGGCGCCAGGAATGCGCGTCGCACTGGTGATCGGCATTGCCTTGGCTGTGTTGCAACAGGTGACCGGGATCAACGTGTTCTTGTATTACGCCCCGCAGATCTTCAAAGCCATTGCCGGGGCTCAACGCGATGTGGCCATGCTGCAGACGGTCATCGTCGGTGCGGTGAACATGGGGTTTACGCTGATTGCCATTTGGAGTGTCGACAAACTGGGCCGCAAGCCGTTGATGATTTTCGGCTATCTTGGCATGGCGATCAGCTTAGGGGCGTTGGGGAACGCGGCGTATTTTCATCGGACGGATGGTTGGGTCCTGGCCTTCATCCTGACCTACATCGCCTGCTTCGCTCTCTCGGTGGGACCGGTCACCTGGGTCATCCTCGCCGAGATCTTTCCAACGAAGATTCGCGGTCGTGCCATGGCGATCGCGACCATCTGTTTGTGGGCCGCCAATTTTGCGGTTTCGCAATCCTTTCCCATGTTGGACCAGAACCCCTGGTTGATCGAACGATTCCACCACGCATTTCCGTTTTGGCTCTACGGCATCCTGAGCGTCGTGGCGCTGGTATTTGTGGTGCGGTACGTGCCTGAAACCAAAGGCCGTACGCTCGAAGAAATCGAACAACGCTGGCGAGACTGACGCCTGGCAGTCGGGTTTCCAGTCGTCGGGATTCCAGCACTTTCAAGTGGTGTATCTCGAAGGCGGACGTCCACTCACGAAACGGGCTCGCTGTGGTGCCCGATGTCGAGTCGCGGCTTGCCTGTTCTGTGTAGTTTCCCTTCGTCACTGGAGGGCTGCTAGTTTGCCTAACCGTGCAGCTCTTGCATTTGCCGGTTCGTTGATGTAAATTACCCCACGCCAGTTGGAACGGACACGCGACGGATTTAGATACTGGTTTTTTCGCCAATGACGGAGAACTCGGATGGTTCGGAGAACCCCTCTCTTGCCGGCACTGCTGTGCTGGCTGCTGCTCTGCTGCAGCGTATCAGGTCAGATTTACAACAGCACGACCGACACTGTACGGACGCTGTACCGGACGTTTCTGAATCGCGAACCGTCGGCCGACGAATTGTCACAATGGGTGTGGAGTTTCCAGAAGGGTCTGTCCATGACGGACGCCCAGGCCACATTCATGACATCGGATGAGTACTTCAATCGCTATTCACGCAACCCGAGTTTATTCATCACGGGGATGTTCAATAACGTGTTGCATCGCGCGCCGACGGCAATCGAATTGCAGCGTTGGTTGGGCAGTTACAATGCATCAATCGGCAACCGTGAAAAAACGGTGCGGGATTTCTTAGCTGTTTCACAGGGAATTGGTACGCCGCCGCCACCGTCAGCATGGCAGCCGCCGACTGAGCGTGAGGGCCAGTTGGTGGCCACGGCAAACTTGTTGCATGGCGCGTTAGACGACGAGCTGGGGGGGACCGTACAGGGCCGCCAGCTTTCGGTTTTGGCACGCAATCTGGTTAACTCGAGTCGCAGCTTGGAATCGGCCAAGCCAGCCGGTTCGACAACCTACAGGCAAGCGTTTGTGGACGTGGGCGTCGCCTTGGCGGCGCTCGAGCAGGAGATGCGCGAGCTGCACATTCCGACACAGACCAGCACGGTCTACTTGACTCGGTACCGGCAGATCTTCTCGTCGATGGGGGGCTCGACGGGGCTGACGCCACTGCCCATGCCACCGTTACCGACGCCACCGCTGCCCACTCAACCCGTAGTCGAAACGGTCAGCGCCGTCACGTACAACGAATACTTGCGGCTCAGTACGGCATTAACAAGTGACATCACTCAAATCGTCGGTTCGTTTCGTACGTCAGCCACGCTTGATGCCGACAGCATGCAGTTGTTGCACGACATCGAGTTCTTGCAAACGCAAGTGACGGCATCGCAGCAATCGATTCGTATTGGCATGCTGACGAGCGACTTGCGGCAAACGGTGCAACGATTGCGTGCACTGGCCCAGGGGATTACTGCGGGGATGCAACGGACCGGCCAGGTGGGACTGGTTGCGCAGCAGTGGCAGAATGCCGTTCAAAACATGATGCGCATGGGGCAGTTGGTTGGTATGACATGTAGCACGCCAATCAATCCAGGTTGCGCTGTGGCAATTAATCGACCGACTTATTGTCAATTGCCCTATCCGGTGCAAGCTCCGACGACGGTGCAATTGGCGGCGCAGGCGATACCGCACACCGATCGAGCGATTGCCAACGTTGATGCGTTTGTCATGGGCTTCAATCGTTTTCTGTCTCTTTCGCCGTTAGTGCCTTCTCTGCAGGCTCAAGCGCGCAGCTTGCGCGTGCTCTTAGTTCAATTTCGGATGGAGTTAGGGAACGTTACGATTACCACCACCCAGCTGAATGGGCGACTCTTGCAAATCAACCAATCGCTGCAAACGCTTAGCACGATGTGGACGCAGACGGTGCAGCAGCGACAACTGGTCAATGCGCCCGATATGTCGGGGATTTCCACAGCTATTGCTAATATCAACCAGGTCTTCCAAGGGACTTGAGGCCGTCGGGCCCTGCAAACAAGTCAGGTAGACGTGTATTCCCTCTATCGGTTACTTCCACAACGAACCCGGTGGATCGCGAGCGATTTGTCGGGAGACAATCTCGCTCAACATTCGGCCCGCTGTCAGGAGAAGGATTGATGACATCGACACGGAAACTGCTTACCCTGCTCGCCTTGGTTACACTGATCGGGGTCGGCGATTTATGCGCCCAAACGCAACCGGCCCAAACGCAACCGGCCCAAACGCAACCGGCCCAAGCGGCGACGAAACAGACGCCCAACAAGCCGTTGGTCCCACCGTTGAAGCTGAACGAAGCGGAGCAGCAGTTCGACAAGACGGTGCGTGCATT
>JAJRVM010000155.1 GCA_024277285.1 Planctomycetota bacterium | reverse complement strand
TCATCCGCTTCGGCGCCGTTTCAATCCCCTCGATGCCGGGGCGCTTCTTCAGACAAGGAGATTTGACAATGATTATTAGATGGCTAGGTGCCGTTTCAATCCCCTCGATGCCGGGGCGCTTCTTCAGACTTCACCGACGATACCCTGACGTCAGAGTTTCATGTTTCAATCCCCTCGATGCCGGGGCGCTTCTTCAGACGTCGAGTGACAAACGGGGGATCAGCGGCCTTCGGGCCAGTTTCAATCCCCTCGATGCCGGGGCGCTTCTTCAGACTTGGCCGTCGATCTGACGGGCCTTCGTGGTCCGATGTTTCAATCCCCTCGATGCCGGGGCGCTTCTTCAGACCCGTACACTCCATCACTGCATCTGGTTTATTATGACTCGTTTCAATCCCCTCGATGCCGGGGCGCTTCTTCAGACAACCTTCTGATGGAAGCTGATTGCGAAACAGAGGAAAGTTTCAATCCCCTCGATGCCGGGGCGCTTCTTCAGACCGTGGCCAGTTGGCCTGATCCCGTCCGAGTGGACGGAGGTTTCAATCCCCTCGATGCCGGGGCGCTTCTTCAGACGTCACTGGTCCATCCATTGGCTGACTGCCGCGGAGTTTCAATCCCCTCGATGCCGGGGCGCTTCTTCAGACGGGGAGTCACCTTTCACAATATAAGGACATATGGTCTAGTTTCAATCCCCTCGATGCCGGGGCGCTTCTTCAGACAATGGACGGAGACCCAGGTCCTCCGGGGCCTCAGTAAGGTTTCAATCCCCTCGATGCCGGGGCGCTTCTTCAGACTGTATCCCTGATAAGCTGTTGCGTGTCAAGGGTTTGAACGGTGAATTCCGCCAACCTGGCCGTTTCGTTTTGCACGCCCTCCAATCGGGTGTCCGGACTGTTGACGTAACCTTCTGGTAAAAAAGAACTTACAGCAACCGCCAATCTCCTGTTTGCCATTCGCCCTAACTCAAGAACCTGACATGGTTTATGGGAATTGGCCATTCTTCCACCGAGGTCGGCGGAAGCGGATTTCTGTACCGACCCCGAACGCTTTGTATTGGTCGCGAGCGCATTACACAATCTCGTCATCGTCACTCCGATCCACGTACAACCCCAATCCAATCACATCCGTAGCCGGAACACATCGCTCGCACAACCGATACACGCGAACCGTATCTTCGGCCATGTCGACTTCGCATTGGATCATCTCACGCAGCTCGACAACCCTTGGTTCGGTCATCGGACCCTCGAACACGCTTTTTTGAACATGGGGCAAGAAGCCTTTCAAGCGTTTCAACAAACGGGCACGGCGACGGTTCGAAACGACATCATAACAGACCACGACATACATCCGAATAGCCTTCCTTTCCACACTCGATCGCAACGAACCGATTATTTGGGGACGAATGCGACATAGGTCGGATCCTTCTGATCAATCACACGCGCCAGATGATAGACTTGTTCACGCAGGATCTGCCGTAGCTCGAACTTCCCTCGACGCCGACCGTACTCGGTTCGCTCACGCATCCGCCGAAAAAACGCGGTTAGAAAAATCCGACGCCCCGTGTCGGACAAGTAAACGGCCGGTGGACTGCGATTCTCCTCATCATCTTCGTCATCAACGTCAAACGGCGGCGATTCAACATCTTCATCAATCGCGGAGATGGTCGAATCGGATGGCATCGAATCGGATGGCATCGATGTGGGCGGGACCGTTGTGTCGGCTAATGTGGCTTCGAGTGATCGTGTTGGCTTCTGCTGGAAGTCCATGATTCCCAATTGACGCCGATTGACCAGGCTGAGGACCATCCGGTCGACGATCGGTCGAAACTCCTCCATCAAATCCAAAACCAACGACGGTCGACCAAAGGCGGGCTGATGGAAGAAGCCGATCATCGGGTCCAAGCCGCATCGATTCACCTCCGATTCGACCATGTTCGCAAGCAACGCATAGCCGAACGACAACCCCGCGTTGATCGGATCGCGTGGTGGACGCCGGTTGCGATGCGTGAAGCAAAACTGGTCTGAACGAATCAAACGCCCAAAGTGCCTGAAGTACAGGGCTGCTGCCTGGCCTTCCACGCCTCGCAGTTGGTCCAAGTCGGTTTGCTTGTCTGCCTGTTCCACAAGAAGCCTCAGGCGACCCAGCGATTGCGCGACATCCGGGTCTTTCAGATGACGCTGTGCACGCAGCAACACCTGCCGCTGGTTCCAGATCTTGCCCCGTACAATGGAGCGTGCGACGCACGCAGCGAACTCCGGGTCGAGCGAGCGGCGCATTTGCGCTAGACGCAGTAACACGTTGTTCGACCCATGCGCAATCAGCCGGGCACGATACATGCCTCGAAGCGTCAGAAACACAACGTCGATCCCTCGCCGGGCCAGGACGGCTACCGCGCCGGAACTGAGCTCAACACGGCCGAATAACAGGACCTGATCCAGGTCCGCGACTCGGACACGTTTGAACGCCTTGCCCTGCCGTTTCACAAGCAATTGTTCGCCTTCTACATGAACGGCGGTACCTTGTTCGGTCACGGCAAGTGTATGCATGGTGCGTCAGGGCCACCAAGCAACTCCGAGCTACGGCTCGAGGCGTCATTGGCCCGCTCCCGTTGGTCGTTAGATCCTTGTCAAGACTTCACGCTGTTCGAACTTTGGAATCATGTTTGGCCATCCACGGGACTCCGTCCCAAGGATGGTGCCTCTATCCCAACGGGCCTGCCGCGAACCACCATGCCATTGTGCCCGAGCATCCCTCCTTCGGACAGCACTCGCTTTTTTCGACAACCCAATCCACAGTAAGATGGCGCCGGATTCCCTCCGGCATCCAACCCCGGGCCATGTAGACTAACGCCGCTGGCGCAGGTGCGGCCTGCCGTGAAACATCACCGGTCTTTCGTTGTGCGTTCCTTATCCGGTTTGTCTCGTGACACATCCCACGTCAGTGTTTCGATACCTTCCTTTTGAACCAGGCGATATGTACCCGCTTCCCAGGGAAACGACTGATCGGGCATCGCGCGGATCAGACGGCAGAACGCATCGTGCATCTGGCGCCATTGATCCTCGATCTCGCGCCGGCGCTGGTCCAATACCGTGTACCGTCGTGCCAGTGCGTCGGGATCGATCGATTCCCGGTCTTCTTCGGGGACCTTGGGCAGCGCGTCCTTCGAAAGCGTATGCATGTGGAGCACGGGGGTCGGATAGTGGTCCCCGGCGAACTCGAATGCGCATCGGCATCGTACCCGGCGCGTGACATGGCCGATACGTTTGCGTATCTTCGGGCATGATATCGGATTGCCTTTCAGCTGGCTTTTCATAAACGCATCGACACCGACATCGACGCACTTGTCCAGCAGGTAGTTGACAGCTTGCGGCCCCCCGGTGACATGCCCCATCGTATGGATCAGGACGACTTGCTCGTCGTGGCTCAACTGTCGATGCTGATCGACTTGTCGTTTCAGTTCGGCCAGTACGGGGCACTCAGCCAACAGGTGATGAATCCGAGGATCTGCGTCGAAATCGGCTTCGGTCCATGGTGGGGGTACATCCGGAGGAAGCAGTGGGGCCGTCGGTTCCGTCGGCAGCGTGTCATCAGCCGAGGCCTGCTGTTGCTCGGTCTCCGCCTGGTCTGCCGGGACCGGTCCAACCGCCGTTTTGAGACGCTGAATCAGTCCGTACAGACCCTCGCGAGACAACCGTGGCGTATTGCGCAACCTGTCCAGCGGGTCAGACAAAGCCTGTCCCTGATCATCCAAAAGCTGGCTTCGATATCCTGTGCGCCGGTGGATTCCCAGTGGCAGCTTGATCAAATTGCCCAACCCCTTTCCGGAACGTTTTCCTTGTTTCGGAAAGAACTCCAAGGAAAACTCGGAAGGTAGGGTCGCCTGCAAGTACCGGAGCAGAGTCCGGCCCAACTGGTGCAGGACTTTCGCGCGCTCGGGCTGCTCCAAAAATACCCAATAGTGGCGTCCCTTGTAACCTGAGTTTTCAAATAGCGGTTGCAATTCCAAGTCGCGCAAGGACTGTAGAAGAGCAATCCCCGTGCGACGTGTCAGATCGCGCAACTGCCCCGCAAACTCCGGCGCTCGACGAGCGTGATCAAGAGCCTGTCGGTTGATATCCAAGTCGATCGCGAACCAGTTGGCCGTCTGGTCCAGTCGAATCGGATAGACGCCAACCGTGAAGCTGCCCAGCAAATGGTTTCGAATCACGGCGGGTGTCAGAGGCTCATGAACCGGCGCATAGCCGATCTGCCGATCGTTTGGCCGACACCATTGTCTGGCGTAAACATCTTCACGTCCCGAAAAGAGCGTGCCGAAGCGAACGCAGTCGGCATCGGTGGGCGTTGGTGCCGGTGGCTGCGATCGGGAAGACGGCGCGTCTTGCTTCACCCCATCCGCCCCGTCCGCGGCACTCGGCTGCTGGCCGCGAAGTTCCTTGGCCCGCTCCGTTGACAGGCCTCGCGCGACGGCTCGATTCAACATCTCGTCCAATCGTGGCATCGCGCCGTCGCTGCGCATCAGGTCGGCATACGTTTCCAAATGCTCCTGATCGACTGGATTCCGTTCGAGCAGACGTTCAAGGATTGCCGCCGCCCGATCCGTCTCACCACGTTCACGGTAGTATTCGACCAATCGGGACAAGGCAACGGTATCGTCGCGATTGTCGCGCACGGCAAGCTGGAACTCGTGAAAAGCCAAGCCGACCAGTCCGGCTTGTTCGCACAACAGTCCCCATCGTGTGTGATCTCCGTCGGTCGCCGAGTGATCCTGCACGAACTGTCCAATGACATCGACAACCGAATCATCATTTTGATGCAATCGCTGTTCGAACGACTCAATGACGGCAAGTGTCATAGTATGGCTCCGTGTGTGCGGGGGGTGGAACGGTCTCCTCCTTGACAGTTGGGTTATTGAGCGGCTATTACAAAACCGAGCATTTCGGTGCGTCGGTGCTCATTACAAGGCGGTTGGTGAATACGACCCGGATCACGGCTAGCAGTGACACGTCCTACGAATCATCAAGAAGCCGCGGCGCGGCGGTTGGAGTGTCATCTTACGCCGGTTGCACGTGCATCCGGCCAAGGCCCATGATAGTCCCCTTTCCGATGTGAAGCCAGCTTGCCGCCGCCAGCAGTGGCCAAAGATTGCTCGGCCCTTCGGGCAGCAACAGGCTGCCACATACTCCATGAATGTCCAGTTCCTGGCGTTGACGGCCGGAATAGCGGACCAAATCCAAGCGTTCGCCCCGCCAGAGTCCTGAAGGAACCGATCGGCTGGCGGAGAGCATTTGGGCCGACACCGTGTTCCAAACGTTGCGGTAGGCCTGAGGAACAAACGCGCCAACTCGTCGTCCTGCCGCCACAACGATATCCGGCAAAGTCGGACGCTCGATTAACCGGCCATGACGACGCAGCCGCAGAGGTGCCGGAAACACCAAACGGCAGGGCGTCTGCTCAGGACCGGACAAGGGCCACCGCGTTTGGTCCAGCGCCCAGCTCGTGTTCCGCGATTGCCGCTGGCTGTCGGGACCCAGCGTGATGACCCGCCGCACAAAAAACGGCCGACGATCGTGTCCCAACCCCATTTGGCAAGCAACGTCCCATGCCCGCATCAGTACTCGATCGTGACCGATGGCATTGCCTATCAGGAACCATTCGACTGCCGGGGCAAACTCGGGATCCTCTGGCGCGGGCCGAATCAAATAGCCGGGAGTTGCCGTCCCCTTCTGATCCACCACATCAAAAACCGTATGGTAGACGTCCAAGTCTAAATTGTGCAGCGCCGCACCCCATACACCTCGCAACATGGGCGTTGTTGCCGTGACGGAGGGCGTTTGCAGTAACATTCGACGCGGTAGGATCGGAATCAGAGACAGGACCAAGCGGCATGTATCGGCCAGCAACGTGCTACGGCCGGGGTCCTTGACATCATCATCCTTTACGTCCCAGGTCTTGATTTGCATCTTACATGGTTCCAGGATCAGTGTGTCCGAGCTGCCGCATCGTCGTATCGCCCCCTGGCAAGACGCCGCTGGGCATTGCCCATCAGGTCGACGGTTGCCAGCAGATTCGGTTTGGCGCGCATCGTCACTGCTTCGATTGCATTGCGCAGCCGCTCGATCTGATTCAGGAAATCGGCGAATCCTGGCGGCGTAACCTTCGAATTGTGAGAACGCGTCAGCATTTGCAACGCACGATCCAATTCATTGGCTAGCGACGTTTCATAGTGTTCGAACAAATCCCATCGGTGCAGTGTCTTACAGCAGAGTCTTAGACCATTGAACAGATCGGCTTGTGCGGACAATCTGGGCCGAACGCGGGAAAACGCCTCTTCGGCTGAACGGTAATCGAAGCGATTGATTGATTAATCTTGTCACATCCGACCGGTATCGCGACAGAAGTCACGTTCCAATCAGCCCATGACCGAGTTTGGGCTCAGGTGCTTGTTCGGCACTCGTTTCCTGGCTGGTGCCATGCCAGGTCGTCCGGTGTGCCAATTGCAGAACTAGCCATTATCCGTTCGTTCACGCTTCTGATCTTTGCGGAACTGTGCATTCTTGCCTTGGTTGCCTTCACTCCGTTCCTGGCCGGTCACGTGCGTGCCGGGATCGAAGGGTTCGATTTGGTGATAGATTGTTCGCCGTGGTCTTTGTCCATCTTCGGTGGCGCTGGGAAACGCATCGTACCCGTACAGGACGTCCGCCAACGGATCCTCCGGATCGAACAGCGGCAGCACCTGCGCGGCAATCAATGGCATCCGTTGGTCAATCGCTTGCGCTGTTGTCTTGATCTGTTGTAGTAAGGCGCCCCCGACATGCATAGGTTCCAACCCCGTTTCCCGCTGGCCGTCGCCACGCTTGGTGACCTTTCTGGGGGCGGCGTGACGTTGGAACCAGGCATGGCCACCGCGTGTCTTGCCAAAATTGTTTGCTGTCACGGCGCGCGGATATCGCAAACGCTCGACCGGCTGCTGGCTTGCCGCCCACATCCGGACACGTGGTTGAAGGTCCTGTACAAGCTGTTCCCAGCCATCGAGTCGAATCGCTCCGCTGCTATCTTTCTCGATGTTCCAACCGGGAATCTGCATCTGCGCGCCGTCTTCGTCAAGCAGATTCGTGATCAGGACGTTACAGAGGCCCAGGCCGAGCGGTTTGCCGCCGCCCAGACGCCATGGGACGTGACATGCCTGGCACAGCAAGGCCAGTTCACGCTCCGTGAGCGATCGAAAGGCGATCCGCAAGGTCCCGGTCATACCTTCCGGCACAAGGTCGCAGGTCTTGTTGACTTTCTGCAATGTCGTCTTGAGTTTTCCCTGCTGGTCATAAACGCCTTGAACTTCATATTTCCAGGGCGCGTCCGCGCCACGCTCGCGAGTGGTGCGATAGACCTTGTAGCCTCGCAGCCTATCCGCTTCGGAGATCTGATCCGGGTCGTCATTGTCGCGGTAAAAGGCGATGCATCCAGGGTGAGGAGGCTGTAACGGTGCGAGCGTTACGCGTTCGACCTTTTCCGCAGCGTCAAAGAATACCAGGTTGTCGGGCCGCACGCGGGCGGCGAACGCCGTGGCTTGTTTTTCTCGATCGGGTGAAACCTGTCCGAATAGATCGGTGATTTCATCGACCATGCGGTCGCTTTGAACATAGTCGGGAAAGGTGTATTGTGGAACTTTATCCTTGACCGCCTGACCTCGTTTACCCCAACGGGCCCACTGAAGGCTGGCAACCTGATCGGGTTTAGTCACCTGGTTTGCGTCGGGATCCTTTGGCTCGATCCAGACCAGATCACCTTTTTTCAGTTCCACGCGCTCGCCATGGGCGTTTCGGCCCGAGTAGTCAGCCCAGATTTCCGGTGGCAGTTCGATCGTTGTCTTGCCAGCGAGAAAGAGCCCTTCGCGTTTTCCCTTTAGGTTGATTGGTCGGCCCGAAAGCTTCAGCTGCCAGGGCGTTTCCGCCGTCCGAGTCGATGTTATCGTTCGCGGTCGCCCGCCGCTGTCCAATTGGACCCACAATCTGCGCGCTTTCGGTTTGCGCTCGTCCTTGAACTTCCTGCGATAGCATTGTTCCAGATCCACGAGCTTTACCAAGGTGGTATCGCCCACTTGTATGATGCCGCTTCGATAGGCCGTGCCCGGCCGGACCACTTCGGCCAGGAACGCGTTCTTCGGTGTGCCCGGCGGACTACTGAGCCCAGCAGGTCCCAGGTTCACATCGCGGCCCTGGCACAGGTACGCGTGGGGATTCATATACGCGAGCGTGCCACCGGTAATGATCGTCATCAAAGTGCGCAAGGCGCCGCGAATACCGGTTGCCGGAACGATTACGTCCGGACCGATTCGAAGGACCGAGTAGGTCTTGTGCCCGTCCTTGTCCTGAATCGGATCGGGTTTGCATGTGAGAAGTGGGCTTTGCGTTGTAACGTGCAGTTCCAGAATACCGGTCAACCGATCTCGTTGGTCCGGCAATTCATCGGCTGTCAACGGTGTTGGCTGGCGACGTGTCGGCGCTTTGTCTGAGAACGACAAGAAAGTGTACGGGTTGTGGAACGGCAAACCGAGTACGGAGGGCGATGCCTTCGACAGATCTTTCAAAGCCGGTGGTTGGCCGTGACCGCCGTAATTGCGGGTCGGGCGACCGCCTCGTCCCCGCGAGCCACCTCGCCCACGTCCTCTGTCCGGCGCTCGGCCATGGTCCGCGTGTCCGCCTACTGGCGATGGCGCCACCTCGGTCTTGCCGGGAATCGTCACCTTGACGATGCGTTTTTGCGCATCACGCTCGACGTCAACCTCCAAGCCGTCCTGGCCATCGTCCGCTCGAAAACAGAACGCTTTGTCGGGAATAGCGTAGTCTGTCGAGCCCTTCTTCGTCGGAAGAACGACGCGAAAGCCCTTTTTGATCTTCTTGAGCGTGCCTTTTTCGACTGTCATTGTTCATATCCTTTTGTGCGGGTACCCATCACCAACTATCTTCCGAACAGATCAGCATTTTCCGCTGGGCGCGAGTGCGGTGAATTGATCGGCCTCGGGGCCCGTGGCCCGCGGTGCTGCGACCAGTGCCAGTCGCCCACTGCTCTTGCTCGAGCCGACTCGAAGAAGCCCCAGGTCCAACGCACGGATCGTCCTGGCCAGCCAGCGAGCTTCCTGCTGAGTAGGGTTGTCTATTCGCAGGGCGACGCGAAATTGAGGCGACTTGCCATCCGGCATTGCGGTCAGAACCGTGTTGTCAAACAGCATGCCCTCCGATGCGCCGCCAGTGAGCAAATCGACTGCAACGTGCCGGCGCACTTGCTCCTCGACGCACGTCTGGCGAGAATCCGTTGCTGAACATGCTGCATATGCGTCGGAGATATGGATCCGTCCAGCTTGGAACAGCGTGCCAAACAACGCCGCTACCGGGCATTCCGTCTTGGCCCCGTTCGCGCGCCGCTGGCTCTCGGGCAGGAAGCACCACCCCAGATTATTTCCGTTCATCTCGTCTGTCTTCAGCAGTTCGCCGGTCCACACCCGTTTTTGCCGCTGTTGGTGCCGCTCGGCACTGTCCGCGACGGGAAGCTCTGCACGTGCTGCCAGTCGCGCGATCCAGGACCGGAATAGCCCACGCAGGGTCGATCCCGGCAATCGCCAATACGGTTTGCCGTCGGCGCCCCGAACCCGCTGTGGTTCAATATCGTGAGCTAGGCCTTGCCCGTCGCCAACCAGTAGATCCTGGCCTCGTGGAATCCCCAAAGTCAATTCAATCGCAAGGATCGATCGGTTCGTCTCGGTAGCTGGAGCGATCGGTTCGCCTTCCGGTAAACGACTCGGATCCAGTTGCCAGACGCGATCGTCATCCAGCCAGGCGGCATAGTCGCCAGTCCGCGAAAGATCGTAAATTCGGTAGATCGCATCACCATGGAGGCGAGTCCGTCCGACCCCTCGATTCGACTTGCCTCCCAGCGTGATACCTCCCTGCAAAACGGCGACTAGCGTTTGTAGAAAACGTGTTGCGTTGCCTGGTGAATCATCACTGTCGTGCAAGACGAAGCTTGCAATCGTTACTGTTCCTGGTGGACAGACTTCCAACGCGAACAATCCGCCATCCGCTACCGAGCCTAGGTGCCGATCTCGCAAGTGGTGTGTCCGAGTTACGACAGCGGAGTCGCCGGGATCCAGAACGCAGTCATGCACTTGCAGGGGGCTTTCAACCGCCTCATCGTCTTGACCGCTGCCCAGGGCACTGCCGAAGAAACGACTGACTTGCGACTCGATTTCGCCACGTAACACACCGGACTCGAGTAAAGACTTCCGCCAGGCATTTCGCATGGCTCCCGCCAACGCAGTGCCTCGCAGCACCGGTTTCCCTATTCCGTTGCGCGCAATTGTAAGCGTGTTGTAGTCGCCACCTTCGCCGGGCGCCAATCCTGCGGGAAAGATCAGGGGCACGTACAATCTGTGAATGCGATGTGTCATCGGTGAGCACCTCCACGTTGATCGACAATGGCCAGATTCACGAGCATCGTGAGTGCCCGGGATGCAACCTGGGCCTCGTACTGTTCCAATAGCTGGGCCATCTGTTGATGGATGGATTCCCATGTGAACCAGATTTTGCTAGTGCGTAGTATTTGATTTCTCAGGTACTCGATTGCCACATCCTTTCCCGATTTGTCCAATCGTTGCTGTACGGAACGAATCTGGCTGGGGCTGGGAAGTCTCGCGGCCGTGGCTCGCATTTCAAGGATCAACTCCACGGCGTCTCGGAATCTGGCCTGACTACCACCCCTTGCCGGTCGAAGTTTCGGTTCCGGGCGGCAGAGTTCGACGGCCGTTCCCGGGTGGGTACTGACTGCACCGTATCCGCGTTGCCGCCCGCCCAGACCAACTCCGCCGATCAGAGCAGTTGCCAGGGCGGTGGCATCCAGTTTTTCGGAAAACGTGATCACAGAACCCGGCAGCACAACTCGGCAGGCCTGTTGCCGTCCCGCCTGATGGCGACTCCAGCCGAATCGGATGCCAATGTTGACCCACGTTTTCGCAGTCGCGTTCGGCAATCCGTACTGGTGTGCCCATGCCGATGCCAGATCTGACAACTCCTGCTCTGCCGTCTTACCAACGGCCGAACGGTCCGGCAGCAGAAGAGGTGACTGGACAACGAGTACCGTTTTTTCCGTGTAGGTTTGCCATTGGTCCGGCGTTCCTTCGACCATGGAAGCGACAAGGGTACCCATCCCCCGAACACTGCGGCTCTTGCCGATCGAAACCACGGGGTTGTCACGGAGTGCACTGAGCAGTTGATCGGCCGCGGCGTCCGGGATGACCAGAAGGCCTCGCCACAGCATCGGAGCCATGGCATCGACGGTGAACAGGTGCCGATCGTCCGGTTCACGCCCATGGACACCGTGTGCCGTTACCGTATGGGGCATGGACGCTGCTTTCCACAGCAACACTCGGCCGTCCGGATTGCGCAACAGAACGCCATCGGAAGCCTTCAGCGGCGCGCCGTCTGGAATCGTGTGCCAGTCATAGGGCCTGATCGCCTCGTCCACGAAATGCTCCTCGCGGTATTGGTCTCCGAGCGAAAACTTGGCTGCGCGGTGCGTAAGGCTGACGCGAACCGGCGTAGGCAGATCGGCCAACTGTCCTGGTGTTCGCTAGTCGGGTACTTGGCAGGGAAGCAGCGGCCAAGCACGAAATACGGGACTCTCGAACAGTGCCGTGGCCAACCCGGGGTCCGTTTCATTCAGTCGCGTAAGGATCGCGCCTTGGACGGCACTGGCCGGGATGCTGAACCCGGTGGCAATGACATTTGTCTTGTCCGGAATTTCGGGACAGCATATTGGTGTCGTGGCATGAAAGTCCAGTTGCAGCACCGTTGCGTTTTCTGGCAGTTGGGCGCGCCGCGCCATGGGACTCTGTCGATGAAGTCGGTCTGAGATTCGATCATCCTTCCAAGACGGCCCTTGCAATACGTCGGCCAGCCGTTGGACCAACGTTCCGGCTGTACGTGATTCGTCTTGAATCTCCGTGATGCACTGGCCACATCCGCGGTTTCGACTGCCTCCAATAGCTCGGATGGACAGCAAAGCGAGCCGCCATGCAAGGTCCTCGGCTGAATCTCTCGTAACGGACGTATGTACTTGTCCTTGAAAAATGGTTTCGACCGACACGGCCTCTGTCGTGCGCAGCGAGCCCTTTTCTGGTCCGCCGGTTTGGGCGTCGATCGCCGTCCGCGTGACCAGCAGCAGACGCGCATCGATGTTTGCGTGAGCCGAAGCTATGTGGAATGCGGCTTCGGCGCCGACTGCCGCCTGATCCTCGGGTAGTGCGGCACCCCCGAAAACTCTGGTTTCCAGCTCTTCCGGCCATCCCAACGAGTTGGCCATCTCGCGAAAGGCTGCTCGCATCAAGCCCTTCACATGAGACGCTGGAATGACGGGGGCACGATCGTGATCTCGCGGGATCAGATCGTTGACCAGCTCGCCACCCAGACCCGTTCCGGGTTCGGCGTCCGTTGTCAGTTGGATTGTGTAGTTGAAAGTAGGCATGTCTGATATCCTTGGAAACGCTTTGCGAAAAAGTTGCCTCTGAGGCCGGACCCCGTGGATTGTTGCAACTCACGAACGGTCGACGGCTCTCTTCATTCGGTGTTCTTCTTCCAGCAGCAACAACGCATCGGGCAAGCCGGTTGTGCGTGGCTGGTTGTTATCCGTCTGCCGCCAGCTTTTGCCGAGCGAATTCTTGTCCTCCCAAAGCAGTTCCGCAATCAGGCCGTGACGCTTGGCGACCGATGCGACAAACTCCACACGCTCGCTCCAGGGCCGCTGAAGACTGGGTAGAATGCGTGCCCGAACGCTCGGTGGAATGGGCGAAAGCTTTTTAGCCAGTTCCTGAACATCGGCCAGATCTTGATTGTCGCCCTCGGTTTCACTGCCATGGGATTCGATGATGTACGGTCTCCGCGTCAACTGGATCTCGGTGTTGCCCAGATCGGGATCGAGAAATCGGAGCTCGCGGTTTCGTCGCGCGGCTGGCGTGTCGACCAACGTGTCGGTGATCGCATCCCAGTCGACGGCCGCGGGCGTCGGCTTCCCACTGTCCGCACTTACACGAAATCTGCCTTTGGCACTGGCCAGAAGACTTTCGGTATAGGGAATCGCCAAGTGCAAAGGGAAAGTGACTTTGCAGTACAGCACTCCAGCACTGATCGACAGCTGGCCGCCGGTTGCTGGCCAAAGCGTTTCTTGCCCTGCCGCCTCGGCCTCGTAGCGGCTATGTTCGCGGAACTCACGCACCATGCGCTGTACAAACGTCATCGCGTAGCCCGAATGGCAGAGCATCACAATGTCATCACCGCCCAGGATGAGAGGCCGGAATGGAAGAACCAAACGGTTGCTCAAGGTGCCGTCCTGCGTTTCGACAAGAAAATCGTCCAACACCTCGTCGTCTTCGTTCGTTACGTCGTCAATCCACTCTGCGATGGTCTGGCCCAGAGCTGAGAGGAAAGCCGATCGTGCGCATCGTTCCAACGCCTTGCTCATGGTTCCAAGCCACCGGCGAGTCGCATCCACCGGTTTGCCCAGATTGTCAAAGGCCTGAAACTGACGTCCCATGTCATTACCGTCCATCGCAACAATCGCCCAGCGATTCCGCTGCCCCAGAACAATGTGCCCAGTTTCCGCCTCGGCCCGTTCGTCTACGTAGTCATCGGCGTCTGGTGTCACACTGCGGAAGAACGAAAGATCGCGACTGGCTATGGAGTCGGGTACCAGATCGCGCTGACGCAATTGATCGAGGATATCGTTCCCCAGGTTGTCTTCCTTTGCCTTCTGAATGCGAAGGCGTACCAATGGATGCACATCGGAAAGGTGTTTTTTCTGAGCGCTCTTCACGACCGGCCATGCGGCGGATATGGCGCAGGGTTCCCCGGCCAGCGGATTCTCTGGATCGGACGGTTCGGGTTGACACGGATAAAGTCGGTTACCATGTTGCGAGGCCTGAGTCAGACTCTCGTCCACTCCGATCCGAATATCCAGTCCGAACGCGTGCGCGGCCTTGATCAGTTTGTCGGCGAAGTCCTCCGCGACAGACTCTGACGCACAGAAGAACGCGCCCCTCCCGCCCGCGGCGAATATCAGCTCCACACCGTCCTGTCTACTTTCTTTTCCAGCATTGTGGTCAAACTCGGCAATCAAACCGCTGCCTCCAATGACACATTTCAGTTTTGGTATGCTGAATATAAACCGCTGGATGCCCTTGATGTCATAGCACAGATACATTTGCACATCTCCCTGCAGTTCTTGTGTTCGGCGGTGCCCACGGCGGCCGGGAATCCATGAATCGAAGAGCCGTGATTCGCGATTATGTCACTTTCGACGGCGAGGGTATCAAGCGATTTTCGGCGGCCGCTCGGACCTCGACTGCCACCCCTCCTCACGGTCGAATAGTTGCCCAATGAATGCTACGGGCTGCGACCTCGCCTAATGACAGTTGTTTGACCGATTTGGCGCAAATGACAATCCATATTCTCCACCTGCCAACAAATCAGACGCTCGCTGCCAGGCCGAGGACGGCGGTCGGCGACCGTCAACGTGTCGTTTTGCAGGTAGACGCGCCAGCTTTCCGAGGGCATGGCATGGTCCGCCGTCCAAGTCATCCATTTGTTTCCCGGCGTGATGTCCAAAACGGTCGAATCCGGCGATGCGTGTTCTGTAAACCGACGAACTGCGTTCGAGATCTGGCTGACCAAGCGCGGCCCGTTCTCGAAGACGCTTTCTTCGCAGACGATGCCATCCGCTTCCAATAGTTCCCGGGCCACACGCATCGCCTGCGTCTGATCCCATCGTGAATTCGGGGCCGCGGTGTACATCAGCAGGCAGTAGCGCACACCCAGCGAACGCGCAACCAGTGGAACAAGCTCCGGACTGCCGCTGACAATGGTGGCCAGATGCGTGGGGTGCCAATCGCCATGATCGGTATGCAGCTGGACTTGGCAACGGTGCGTGATTGTCGGTAAAAGGTGGCTGGAATAGAACTGAGTTGTCCGCTGTGCGCCACGGGGAAGCTTCAAATAGTACTTGACAGACTGCTGGAAACCGACGTCATCTTCCAGCGTGTTGGGGGGAAGAGGTGGGGTTTCAAGTTGCAACGCCAGATCGGCCAGGGCGCGACGTGGTTCTCGCTCGCCCATTTGCAACACGCCGATTTCTACGCCCGCTGCGGACTGTTTCGCTTCCTGTAGCTGATCTGAAGGTACGAAAACAACCCGAGCACCGTATTCCATCGCCAAAGCCAGCTTGGTTTCTAAAGCGTCTACCCGCCGTATCCCAACCGTGTCGCGCCAACTGCCGGACGCCCAAACTTGCGGATCGGGCCTGCCACCCTCGGTAGCGACCAATAATCCGGCTGCAAGCGAAGCCCAACCGGAATGACAATCCAATGGAAGTGTACTGAGATCGGTGTCGCGCAACTCTTGACCCAGCCGAAGTCCCCAGGCGTCGCCGGTTGACTCCGTGAAGCTCCTGTTCACGTCCGATGCCAATCTTGACAATGCTGGAGGTAGATGCTGGCTGTGCGTCTGGCCTTTGACCCATTGCAAGGGAAGTGCAAAAGCAGGCCGCAGCAAAGTTGGTTCTTGTGCATCCGTTGCGAAGAGGACCCAGCACGAACCGCAGGTGCCTGCCAGCCGTGGTCGGTCGCTCCACAACTGTCGGTAAGGTCGGGGGATCGAATCATCCGTTGCCGCCAGGTCCAGCACTTCGGGCCGCAGACACCAACGTGCCAGCCCACCAAGGTACAGTACCAGGGTGCTGGCAGCGCATGACGTCAGGCTTGCCATCGGCTGACTCAGTTCACGGCGGCAGTTATCCCAGTTCACGCGGTGTACCATCCTGTCGAACACTCCTCATGTCAGGGTGCTACCGGTCACCAGTGGCCACGGGGCTTCCTGCGAGCCAATTCGTAGAACCAGCGGCTCGTTGACCTGCAGGAAGTCGGTCAAATAGAACGTGGCCTGACCTTTGGAATCGATCGTTGTGACTGTACCGTGCAACGTCACGCGCTGACCTTCCAATTCTGATGCTGCAGTTCTATCGCCACTCAGAAATTGGAGCGTCACCAGCGAGTCTTGCAGCGGCCGTGGCGGGACCACGAGACGGGCCCTGTGGTTATCTTCAGGCGAGCTCCACTCCCACCACAACATGGGCATCAATTCGGTTTCATCTGCCGCTTGCGCCATGGGGCGGCGTCCCATCTGCTTATGCAACTGGTCAACAATCAAAGCCACGAAAGCGGATCGGAGCATTTCGGCCATGTTACGTTGCTGCTGGCTTTTGGCGACCCAATCGATAACAATTTGCGGATTGAATGGCTGGACATTAGTCAGACGAAGGGCCGTCTCCGCTGCTTCCGCGGCCCGAAGAACGTCAATGTATTTCAACGCCGTGACAGCCAGACCATAATCGAAGTCCGCAAGGTTCGGTCGGAATGTCATGCCCACCGCCTGCACGGTCACACTGGCTGCCAGGAACAACTCAATATGCTCTGTCATCCATTCACTACAACGTGCCAGATCCGAATCCAGCTCTGGATCATCCACCCCCAGTCGCCGCGCGGCGTACAACACTAACTGGGCGTCGTCCAAGTCCGCCAACATGCGTTCGGCCAAGTCGTTGCGAGCCTCTGCCAAAGCAACGTCTTCGTACGCAGATTGCAAGGCGGTCGCCTCATCCAGCCATGCTTCGGCGTCCGGAAGCATCAAGGCGTGTGTTGCCAGATCTTTTCCCAGCTCGGACACCAAAGCTTCGGATTCCGCCAGGTTTTCGACACCGCCAAGTTGACGCACTAACTCCGGTCGGACTCTGCGCAGCTTGGCCCAGAGGGCCAGGATGTCGTAAGCCTGTACGGTCGTATCCAGCTGTGAAGTCAGTAGATCGGTCAATTGGCTCAACCAGCAATCCAATTCCACCAGCGGGTCAGGGATCCCGGCTTGCGTCGCTGTCAAATGCTCGTTCACGTAGGGGTTGTCAGACATAATCTAGTTATCCCGCCCACATTGCGCCCGCAAGGCTGTCCAGTCTTGATACTTCAACTGGCTCAGGTGCGGCAGTTTATCTTTCAACAGCCCATAATCAGTGCGCGTGCGCCGCCCGAACATGTCTCGGCAGCGATGATGAGATCGTTTCACAAACTGGACAGCCGGTTTGAAGACGAGGTAATAGAGTCGTTGGCTCTGCGACCACGCGGCCTCACGCTGCGTTTGTGCACGATGCCTGCGCGATGCCTGCTCGCTGTCCGTCCGCCCTGGCCGCCCGCTTCGCATTCCCCGCTCTCTTGGCAGCCCGTTCCGCTGGCTCGTCTGAGTGCTTGTCCGCGTCGCTTCGGCACTTCCCAGTCCGGGGAGAAAAACCGTCGTTACTGTGTCTTGAATAACGGCCAGGATACCGCTGGTGCCGAGACAAACAGTCAGGGTTCCGGTGCTTTGATGCCAACCGAGTGTTTCGGAATCCCGTAGATCCATCGATGTGACTGACCAACATAAATCGTAGAGCGGTTGGGCCGTCCGTCCGCACGATTCGGCAGCTTGTTTTGAGTAGTTCCACCGCGAGTCGCTTTGGTCGGGATCAAGAATCTCAACGTATCGGGGTGCTACGAGAGTCCAGCCATGGCACTCTGGCGAGGTCAATAGATGGTCTCGAAGGTGCTGGTATGCAGTTTGCCAATCGGAGAAAAACCGAACCAACTCGTTTGGCCGATCTGGGCGAGCAACCGATCGCAGTCGTAGCGAAGTCGATGAATCTGAAGGATCTGTCATAACCACCTCGTTTGCTAACGGTCAGGCAAGAGTCTTCCGAAACAATGGTGCCAGACGTCCTCGTCTTGCAGGCGGTTTCGAGCTTCACGCTTAGCACGGCTCACCCAATGATTCCATACGTCTGCTGTCAAGTGCGTCGAGTCGGGCAACTGGCGTTGGACGATCTGACAGAACGCCGGCGCGTCAATTCGTGACGCGGGCTGGCAGATCACCTTATGCACGGCCGCCCACAGGTCGGATAACAGTGGCCAATCGGGCTTGAGGCAGGTCCGCGATTCGTCCAAAGTCCAAGGTAAGAGCATCTCGATCAACTCGGGCAACTCCTGTTTCCAGAGCACATATTCCGCCTTTTGTTGCGGTGTCAGACAGCGGGCCATGGCCAGTCGCAACTGCAACAGAAGGACTGCAAAGTAGTGTACGCCGCGCGATGGCTGCCATGACAAACGATCCAAAGTGACTCGTAGTTGGAGACAACGCTTCCACTGTTCCTCGCTGTCCGTGTCTAACGCGTCATTGCCGCTGCACAGGTCGGCTACAGTGTTGCCACTTCCCCCGAAGGCAGGTCGTACAATGCTGCTCTGGGTCTTGCGAAACTGATCCACGTTGTAGTGGTAGAGCACTGTCCGGCACCAATCTTCGAAACGGCCTCTTGCCGGATCAAATTGCCCAAGTCGGGACCAGATGATCGCACCCGCTTCACTAGAAAGATCCGAACGCATCCTTAATGGGAAACTCGCCGCTGTTTTCCTGGCAATGGAGTCGATTAACGGCCACAGTTTTTCCATCGCTCGGTCCGCGCAATCACTTGGTTGGCTGGCGTTGGCGATCATTTTCGCCAACTCAGAAGAATCCCCGGGCAAGTCGCTGCGTCGGTGGGAGGGCATTTCTGGCTTTCCGAAATGGTTTCGGCGGGAGTGTCGAACTGAACATACGACACGTTGCCAGTATATCCTTCCCGCAGTGGCCGGACCACAACCGACCAGGAATTGTGCCAAAGTTGGTCTGCCTCCGGTTGCTCGCTGGATTGTCTTTGACGCCAGTAGTCTTTCGCACCTTGGCCCGGACAGGCCGGAACCGTACCGAGTTGTCACGGTGTTATCTCATTGCAATTTGCGGAAGACTCGTTTGACGCCCAGTCGAAGACGCTGGCTTCGGCGGCGTTATGAGCGGGCACTCCGCCATGGCCCGTGCCGCACGCGGTCCGAAGCCCTAAAACGTGATGCAAAGGATTCAGGCGGCCTATTTTCGCGATTCTGCGCGGAACTCGATTGTTACCGGACCTGATGCGGCTTTTCCGCAAGCCACGGTGCGGATGTGTCCGTACTCTGGTGCGCCCGTTGGTCGCTCGCCTACATGTGCGCACGGGGGGCGTCGGTCACAATCTGCGACGCTTATGGATTTTTTCAAACAGTCGGCTGTCACGGCGCACTATCGCTCTGTGAGTAAATACGTATCGAATTCCCGCACAATGACAGAAATCCGCGGAGTCTGCACGCGAGGACGCACCAGAGGACGCTTTGCGAGTGCTGTTGCTGAGATCCCGGCACTATTTCAGTACAATAACGACAAACGACTGCATTCCAGAAAGGAATCCCAATCATGTCCGCTCCAGTACTGATCGTATCGACCTGTGGAACAAGCCTCTTAACCAATGGGGCCACGCCGGAGATGCGCAAGTTCCTGACTCGCGTTACTAATGCCAAAGAGGCTGATCTGACGAGCCAGGAATCGATCCAGTTAAGTGAGTATGTCGATAAAAAAAGTTCTGAGTTGCTACAGCAGAAGGTGGATCTCTCGAAGGCTCGTCGCCTGAGTGCTGAATTGAATGGGATCGTCGGTCTGTACGAAGGGCAAATGGCACAAGGGCGTCAAGACCTGCACATTCTACTGCAAACCGATACGTGGCAAGGACAGCAAGTTGTTGATATCCTCGCCGAATGGTTGCGACGCCAAGACTTTCAAGTCAGCCCCGAATCGATTGATGATTTGAATACGAAGGATCTGGACAGCTTCCGTATTGGTTTGAATCAGCTTGTCTCGTGGTGCGATCACACGCTTCCAGGTTACCGGAATCAAGGCTATCGAATCGTGTTCAATCTTGTTGGGGGATTCAAGTCCCTGCAGGGATTCATGCAGACGTTGGGCATGTTTTACGCGGACGAAATGGTCTACATCTTCGAAGGAAGCAACCAGCTACTGCGAATTCCACGTCTTCCGATCGAATTCGATGCAGCGGCCAAGCAAGCCATCGCGAAAAATCTGCTCATCTTTCGCAAACTCGACCAAAACGACAGTGCGCTACCCGCCTCGCAATGCCAGGAAGTGCTCGAGACTTTCCTGTTCAAAATCGACGATCAAGTTCAGCTCTCACCGTGGGGCCGGTTGGTCTGGAAACGGCATCGTTGCCAGTTCTATCAAGGAGATGTTTTGGATCCACTGAGCCGACTTCTGCAGTTCGGCAGGAAGACGCGGAAAGCCGCAGCCGACCTGTCGCGTGAGCGTCGTGAGCACTTTAACCAACGGATGGATGATCTGTCCTACTACCTGGATTCTGAGCGCACACTGCATACACAGCGACTCGATTTCAAGCGTCTCAAGGGAAACCCATGCCCACCATCGACACATGAATGTGATTTATGGCCTGACGGCGATACGTGGCGGGCATTTGGTCATTTCGAAGACGAGATATTTCATATTGATTCGATCGGGCCAGCGTTGCATTAGGCGCCCAGATGCCAAAGCCGTTGTGACGTTCCCCTGGAATCGTGAGCGCTCAAATATGCGTGTGAGATACTCTTGAGGAGCATTCCACCTGGCGAAACGCAAGACAACCGCGAACCCGCGTCTGCTGGTGTCGCATAGCCATGGTTCTCTCGCCCAGTTCCAAGTACGTTTCATTAACGTTGGTTCACCAGCACTCCGGTCAGGTTCATATTTCCTCCAACGTGAATCACCATTTCTCTGCGTCAACTGGAAGGAACAATTTGTGGACTCGGTGTCGCAGGTCGCCGGTCGCCGGTCATCGCACCCAGGCCAAGGTTCGTCGCCACTTCGCGCATTCTTGGCTTCCATCCCTTGGCATCGACTGGACAGGTGGCGTCGGGATTCTGATCGCCGCAGAAGTACAGGAAGAGCAACCGCGTGGACTGCTTGTTCTTATTGAGAAAGTACAGGGTTGCCAGTCGGTTTGCGTACTGGTAGTAACCGTCAATCCAGTTCTTCCCGGTGTCGATGCCGAGGGCCTCCTTCGTCTCGTCGAGAGATCTGCTGATCGTCTCTCTGGAGGCTGCCCCGGCTCGGGTTCCATTATGGACGATTTCCTCTGTGTTCGCCTTGGCCTCTACCAGGAGCCACTCTTGCTGCCCTGCATATTCAGCTTGCGATCGCATCCCAGTTCTGCTGATTGCCGGTGGACGGCCAGAAGTTGTTGTACCGTGACTGGATCTCCGCGTCGTCCTTCAGGAACTCCAGACGCACCAGCTCCCGCTCTCGAATGGGCCGACGGGTCGCGTACCCTATTACCATCTGTGAAGTGCGTGCAATCTGTTGTTCCTATTTCTGTGACATACTGGTCACTAGCAACAAGACGAGTTGTTGGTCAGTAACCAAGCAATAACGTCAATGAGTTCCGTGCCGCCATTGTGATCGCTCAAGCCGAATGCGATCAGCATCACCCGGATGTGGTGGTTGGCAGTACTCTGGGCGGCCGTTGCTTTCCGGGAGATAGGCCGGGTGGCGGGTTTGGGTTTCGTCGTCGCTACTCTTACAACACCAGAGCCCAAATCCGTTTCAGCGGCAATTCCGCCTGCAATTGATCTGAAAACTTGTCATAGTTCTTGAAGATTGCCAGTAACAAATCGCCAGAGTCCCAAAGCCGGATCTGGAAGAAACTCTGCCGGGCCTCCTTGAGCACGGAAGATTTATACCCGCCCCAACACACCATCAATCCTTGCTCGGCCCGGAAGTTTTGAAGGATGCCCTGCAGACCACGCAGAACGGTCACATCAACTGGCGATGCGGACGATTTTACTTGAACGCACATTCGAGGTTCACCAAAACCCAATGGACCAGAACCTGCCAGGATATCAACGCCCCCATCTGGACCTGGGGGCGAAACTCTAGTCAAGTATCCCTCCGCCTGAAGAACGGCATCTACGAGGTCGGCCAATTTGTGCCCCGCATACTTCCGTTGAATGTACTCGAGAAGTTGGTCTCGGGCGGCTTGCTCAATGTCAAGCGCCTCTTCACCGTCGCCATCATCCTCGCCGATGCCAACTGGCAGCTTGGGACTTGGTTTTCCCTCTAGAAACGCCCTGATCCGCTCTTCAGCATTGTTACGACGGATCTGGCAAACTGTCATGATTGCGCCAAGCGAGTATAGCACATCCTGGTCAAAGGCAGTGCGCGGAATGTCCGTCCGAATCCATTCAACGGACCGGGTGTGGTGAACATCATTGCCCAGGTCCGTGCGATACTGGTAGGGTCCCGTAATCTTGCCGATGGCGATGGCTGACTGGATGTGTAAGGGAAGAACAGCGAGATCACCTGTTTGCATTCGTTCTCGGAATGTCCAGACTTGCCCGACGTTCATGGCTACCTGCCGTAACGTAGCATCCGGGTATGTTTCCCGGTAAAGATCGGCCAACGCCTCCTTCGTCGTAGTGCCTGAGAGATCAGGCATTTCGTTCCAGGCAATGGTCACCAGATTATGATCAAGGGCGGCCTGCTCCTGCTGGCCCCTTCTGCCCGCACGTACTAGCCAGACTGCCATCGTTTCTTCTCCGCATTTCCCTCTCGGTTGGTCTCGAACGTTACCAAGAGATGTTAGTGTACCCCCTTCAAGCAGTGTAAGCAACTCTATGCCTCTTGGAGCGTACTTGGGTTTCCGTGGTACCGACGCCAGAACATCAAATCTCGACAAACTCCGCCACCACCGGATTGTGATCGCTCATCCCCAAGCGATTCTCCTAGTCTTTTGCCTTCCTCAGCACCAACTTGATTGACAACCATGGGATGAAGAAGAACAGGCCCTCGACGAGCTTGGTGAGGCCCATGCCGCAGTAATGGATCACGGTCAGCATCGTCAACACGGCGTCGGCTTCACCGAGTCCGTCGCCGCAACGATCTCGCCACACCGCCTCCTGTGAACCCCGGCCCTTGTACGGACGTGGAATGGGAGTACAGAACGCCCGCCCACTTCGCCACGAATCCCAGCATACACGTAACGCCAACAGGGCAACGATCACCACCAGGATGACGATAACGATACCCGTGGTCATGCCGATTCACCGCCATCGTCACCAAATGATTTGGAAAGCTCATCCACCAATCGCTTCACTTCCTCGTAAGCCGATTCCAACGACCCTTCCAAGCTGTTGAAGTCTTTCGTGCGTGTCATTTCAGCGGTTACTGTTTCGAGCAACTGCTTGATCCGATCTACTACGAGGGCCAACTTGTTATCATCCAGGTCGGCCTCTCGCAGCAGGGCCATGGCCTTCTGGTGAAAACCGAACAGCGCACCGAACAAATTGCCTTCGATGGAGTCGAGACTCGGTGTATCTGGTGGTTTGTTGGATTGGTCGTCCATGGTCGTCTTCCGGTCGGCGGGAATGTACGGGATCAATCCCTCTTGGAACGCCGACTCTTGCCTTTCACGGGATTCCTGTCGGATATCCACAAGCATCCCGTTGACCTCGACCTGCCAGATCAGGGGATTGTCGCCCAAGCGGCTCGGCAGGGTCCATTCGGGATTGAGCCGTCCGATACCGAACATTCGCCGGATAGCCAGAGACTTGGCTTGGCCGGTGCTTGCGGCCACGCCAAACTCAGGGTCGATTTCGATCAACTTCATGCAGGGAGACTGTTTGGGATCATCTAACATGTTCGCCCAGCCGATGGTTCGGACAATTCCGCAAGCCCAGACTTCTTTCCGGCCACGGGCAAGGGGCGTGGGTCGTTTTCGAGCGAGAGCGACTGTGAGTCGCCGACACATGTTGGCGTATTCCTCGTTCAAGTACCGCTTGCAGAAGGCATCGGTCAAAGCTGTGATGGCATCGTACTTCGGGCGGACCTCGGATGGAACTGCGGTTGACGGATGTGACAAGTTCCTGCGAGCCATCATGGTTATTCCTGAAGTTTTGCATTCTTTGAAATCAAGATCAGTTTCGAGTGCTAGCACCCACGTAGAATAAGGACTTACGACGACAGAATCTCGCCAATTCGGTATTGCAATGCAAGATTGCAAAACTTCAGTTATTCCTTATCCTCCAGCAACCACTCCCTAGCTCGCTCAAACAACGTCAGGTTGCGGGCATCTTCTCGCAGGTTGTCTGACTCTTCAACCTGGCTGCGGAGTGTTTTGTGTGCATCTTCGTCTGCCGTGTGTCCCAATGTCCCAAGTCGCCGAGGCTTTTCGAGAAACTCGGCGATTTGCCAGGGTTCAAAAATCTCCTTGATCTTGGCAACGAAGAGTGGAACTTCCGCGAGCCACTCTGGCTTTCTTTCAGCCACTTCGAGGAAGTTGAGCAGCTTTTCGCCAATCAGGTAACCCAACGCCTTCTCCGTCCCGTAATCAGCTTCGATTCCCTCTGCCGCCTCGCACTGCTG
>JAJRVM010000154.1 GCA_024277285.1 Planctomycetota bacterium | reverse complement strand
CGTCAGGTGTCATGCGCTTGATTCCTGTCTTAGGTCTTGTCTGGCAGTATTCAAATCGATTGCAGCGGTCGTCGTTCGCGGAGCTGCGTCTTTTCTAGCCCGTCGACTCCCGCCGCTTTGTGCTCTTGGGTGCAGGAGTTTGTTGAGCTCGAGTGGAAATTCGTATTGTCGGCAGGTGGGACGCAATGGTTCGTATCTCATTCGTCCACGGGCAAAGTGTTTGCGGAGCTCTGACCAATTCACCTGCTGTAAACCACGAAGCGACCTCGTCTCCAGACGCTCGAATTTTGCCGCTTGACTCTCCGCTTGCGAGCGTAGCGCGTGGCGGGCAAGGTGTCGCTGTTTGCCGTCTGGGGGGGAGAGCGAAACTACGTTGATTCGGTTGGGACTTGGGTGTGTCGAAGAGTCGGTTTCTCGGTACGTTTCTTATTCTCCTCGAAGCCACCCCTGTTCCGCAAGAGAGTGGCGGCGGGGTTGAAATCGCTAGCACGATATGATCTATTCAACGGTATGGACGCTGAACTGTTTCTGACTTTCACCACCAAGCGTCGCTGTCATTCAGGAGTTCGCGATCATGACGACCGAATCTGTTTCTTCTGACGTGTTGGCCGGTTGTGCGCACTTGTCTGAATTGTCGTCCGACGTCTTGAGCAAACTGGCCGCGATTGCCGAACCGTTTGCCATTGCCAATGGCGAGACGTTGTTTTCCGATATGGACCCGGCTGACCGGTTCTTTCTGCTTGTCAGAGGCGAGATCAGCATTTGTTGTGAGATGGGTTCCGGAGAAATGCGGCCCATGGACTCGGTGAAGGCGGGGGAATTGTTTGCCTGGTCCGCCTTGGTCGAACCGTATCGGTGTACGTCGAATGCCATTGCCAAGACGGACTGCGAATTGGTTGTCTTTGATGCCGCGAAACTGCGCGAGATGTGCCACGAAGATATGGACCTTGGCTATCTTGTTTTGCACAAAGTCATTCATCTCTTGGCGCATCGACTCAAGAGTGTGCGCGGGCAGTTGGCGGCTTCTTGAACGTGCTCGACCGACGAAACGCGTGAACTGGTGATGGGGCGCGGATTCTGGTGTGCCTGCGCTTGCCGGATTGCGTGTGCGCTGAGGCAAGGCGTCTGGCGGCAGCTTGACACACCCTGCGAGTGCGTGCGAGGCGGATTGGGGCGAGCTTGACACGCCCTACTCTTTCAAGCGTCGTGCGAGTTGGGCTTCGTAGAGGTTGGTCGGTTTGAGTTGTTGGGGATCGATCGGTTCAAACCAGCGGCCGGTTGTGTCGGTTAGGGCATCGTCGTTGGACGGCAGGCCGACTAGGTTCATCATGTCGGGGCCCCAACCGTTGGGCCATCGTTGTGGCCGCCTTGAGCGAATGCCCCAAAACGTCTCCCACGCGGCCGAATGTCGTCCCAGTTTCGCTCCGCCACCCGATTGAAACATCCGGCTCCCTTCCCCCAGGTCGATGTTGGTGAACAGGTTGGCATGCGGCGCGTAACAATGGTGGTCAAAGCAAAGATCAAGCCCCTTGCCGTTGGCCGCTACGTTGCCTGCTGAGCCGCGTGACACGGTGATGTCGTGCATGAATCGAGTTTGAAAATCGAACGTATCGAGCAGGTTGTCTTGCCCGCCGAGCATAATCCCATGATGTCCGGTAGCTTTACGTGATCGCTCGACTTTGCGTTTCGATTCAAAGCGAATATTGCTTAACGTCACATTCGTACTGCCCAGGAAGATGCCGCTGTCGGCGTTCCGGATCAGTAGATTGCGTGCCCAGCAGTTGTGCACGCCACTGATCGCCATCACATTGAATCCAAGTTCCGTAAAGTGTCCCAGGTAGGGCTGGTTGGGAAACTCGAAAACAAGGTTTTCGATTCCCACCTCCTCGACGCTGCTGCCGGCCGCGTAGACTTCAGGTTTCCATAGGCTGCGTACGTCGGTTCGCAAGGGGCGATCGAATTCGATACGCTGTTCTGCCGTGTCGATACCCGTCACGCGCGCGATAAACACGACTCGTACGCGCGAACCGAGATTGTCCAACGGGCCGGGGTTGCCCATGTAAAGGTAGCGCGCCAGAGTTTGCTCCTGGGTGTCGGATAGTCGCAAACAGAAGAAGTCGCCGATGTGGAAACGTTCCGGTTCGGACACCTTCAAGGCCGTACCACCACGCTGCGCATCGGCCGTGACGCGTGCCAGCAGCTTGCGCGAGTGGGAACCACGCACCGAGATAAAACCACCCGACCAAGAGTAGTTGCTGGTGCGTCGGCCGCCGGTCGTGGCGCCCCAGTTGGGCTTGATCACATTAAGGGGTGTCGGGAATTTCAGGACGGACTGATGGTTGCTGGTGCCTCGCAGTACGGTGTTGCTCGAGCGGATTTCGAGAAAATCGGTGATCACGTAGGTCCCTTTGGGGACCAGGATCGTCTTACCAGCCGCCTGCTTGATGGCAGTCTGAAATGCCTTCGTATCGTCGGTCTTGCCATCTCCCTTGGCGCCGAAGTCTTTGACGCTGCAATCGGGTTTGCGCTCCGGAAGCGGCGATTCGCCGCGATGGTAACCGGCATACGAAAAGTCGGGTAAGCGACTCGCTGGCGACCACCGTTCGCCATGGTGACCCCACAGTGCGGAATGTCGCGCAGCGGTATCGGTAGCCAAGGCGACGTGCGTTGCCGAGGTTGCACCGAGTGTGCAGAGGATTACCAACGTGGCGAGAACGTGCGTCGGCTTCATGGTCTGTTCCTGTCTTGAGGGCAAGGAAGCACGGGGGGGGCGAAGGGGTGGGAATTGTGTGGGGTGTTCAAGATGACATGATCCTCCGTGGCTGTCAACAATCCGGATGCCGATGCGAGTTGATTTCGGCACGCCATGTGATAAGGTGAGGGCATTCCTGCCCTTGAACGCCTGCCTCCCACGCCCCGCTCGCCCAATTGCTGGAGTTTTTCGATGAGAATGACCTGCGCGGTACTTGTGTATCTTCTGGCTTGTACGTTGAACTCGGTGATCGCGGAAGAGCCATACTATCGTGACATCTACCCGGACACATGGGTGGCAACTGATGCGCTCGGGCGGACGATGCCCGACCGCTCCGTGGCGGGGCCTGTTAAGGAGGGGCAACGTCGCGTGGTCGGTATGTTCTACATCACCTGGCACGCCGATTCGGCGGCGAACCGGCCGAGCCCGTTCACGGCCGATGTGAGTAAGATATTGGCCCAAGATCCTAACGCTCGATTGGACGCCAAGAATCCCCTTTGGACCGGCAGCTCGTTTCACTGGGGCGAGCCAGAGTTGGGATATTTCTTGAGTAAGGACGAATACGTTATTCGCAAAGACATGTCGATGTTGGCCGATGCGGGTGTCGACGTATTGGTGATGGACGTGACCAACGCGGTTCGCTATTGGGACGAATGGGCGGTTGTGTTTCCAGTTATGCAGAAGATGAAGGCCGAGGGGAATAAGGTACCCCAGTTTTGTTTCTGGGCTTTCAACGGCCCGTCGATTACCGTGGTCCAAGATCTTTATGAAAAGGTCTACAAAGTCGACAAGTACAAAGATCTTTGGTTCTATTGGGATGGTAAGCCACTGTTGTTGTACAACGGCGCGCCGACTGTTGATGCGAACGGCTCAGGACGCAAGCATCCGAATCCGAACTACGACGAAAAGGCGAAGACCGACCCAAATCATCCCCACTACGGTGACCCGGATTACGCCGAGCAATTCTACAAGGGTTACACGAAAGAGGTTAAGGCGTTCTTCACACTCAGGACCATGTGGTGGGGTTATTACCAGTGGGCTGGAAAGCGGTTCGTGGGTACGGAAGATAATTGGAGTTTTGGCTATGATCTGGGAGATCAACGCGTTCGATCGATGGACCCGGGAAAGTTGCTGTCGACGCACAAGGGCGCCACGGAGGAGGCCGCTGTCACGCCAGCGCAGCATCCGGCGAGTATGATTGGCAAGTCGTGGACACGCGAGCATGAAGAGCCTGAGTTGAATCAGTACGATTTGCCCGTGCCGACACACGTGCCGTGGCTCGAGAAAAAGGGGCTCGAGAAAAAGGGGCTCGAGAAAAAGGGGCTCGAGAAAAAGGTCGAGCACCCGGAAGGATATGGGATCTACTTTCAGCAACGCTGGGACGAGGCGCTTGCGGTTGATCCGCAGTTTCTGTATATCAACGACTGGAACGAATGGACTGCCGGCAAGTATCATCCAGCGGCCGGCAAGACTACGCAATTCATGCGTCGAGCCAGCAGCTACTTTTTTGTCGACCAGTACAACTCGGAGTTCAATCGCTGTGTCCAGCCGATGAAGGGGGGCTATACGGACAACTATTACATGCAGATGGCGCAGAATATTCGACGTTACAAGGGCGTTCGCCCGATCCCCGAGCTCAAGGGCACTCGGACGATTGCGATCGACGGCCAGTTCGCAGATTGGCAAGGCGTGAGCGTCGAGTATCGTGATACGGCGCGAGACACGTTCCACCGCGACTACAACGGCTATGGCGGGTTGCATTACAAGAACGATTCAGGACGCAACGATATCGTCACCAGCAAAGTTGCGGTCGACGACGATCATGTCAGTTTCTATGTTGAGACTTCGGAAACGTTGACGCCGCACACCGATAAGAATTGGATGCTGTTGCTGATCGACGCGGATCAGAACCATGATACCGGTTGGTATGGCTACGACTTCTTGATCAACAAACGCGTGGTCGACGACGCAACCACGGTGCTGATGCGATACGATGCAACGGGCGCTGACCCACATTGGGTCGAGCAAGCTCGGTTGCCTTACCGATGTGCCGGCAAATCGCTCGAACTGGCCGTGCCACGCCGAATTCTTGGCCTGGAAGGCAATACATTGAGCTTCGATTTTCACTGGTGCGACAATCCGGCGGAACTGAAGACTCCTATTTCGCTCTGTACGGACGGTGACAGTGCCCCAAATCGCCGCTTCAACTATCGCTGCATCTGGAAGAAGTAGCTGAGGGCGTACAGTTGAAGTGGTAAGTGTTTCGTAACCGTTCGCGGAAACGAGGAGGCGATCGGCACATTTAGGAAGGGACCGCTAATAAACGCGGATGGACGCTAATGAAGAGACGCTCTGCCGGGCTCGTCCCGGCCGGGCGCACGACTGGTTAGCTACCGGCAACGCGCTCTCAGGCTTTCGTCGGTCGAACGTAAGGTTTTCCGCGTGGCACTGCGTTCTCTATCGGGGCTTCTCTATCGGCCGCTGCTCGATTTGTGAGTCGAGTGTGGCGTCTTGAGGTGATTCGCCAAATGGTGATTCAATTTGATCTCCAGGTTGCTCGGTTTCGGTGTCGGTTGCGGGCAATGTGGTCTCCGCGCCTTGCAAGCGGTATCCCATTCGCCGAGCGACCAACAAAGGAGCGGTCAGCAGCAGAAAAAAACCGATGAACATCGTGACTATTGGAAGGAGCTCAGCGAAACTCGGTATGGGTGCGCTGGTGGCAGCAATGGCGATGGCTGCCACGGTGACGGCGAGGGCCGCATACGCCAATACGGTTGCCGTCACCCAGAAGACGACTTGACGTGCTCGAAGTGCGGCGATCACGACGGGAACACTCACTGCCATACTTACGCCCGCCCAAATCCCCAACCCGATTGTGAACGCGATTGTGAACCGCGACACGTCGGTATCCTACACCGTGGCAGCCAGCCGAATAGCGGTAAACGCGATGGCCACAACCGCCGTGGCGAGCATTAGGTGCTGGATGGTCAACGGAGTTGGTTTCGCCGGTTCATCTTTGTGAGCGGGCCCGACGACGCGCCAGCCAAGCCCTCCTTTCAACGCCCAATAGGGGGCTTGGATCGCAATTGAGATAACGGGAAGGCAGAGCAGCATAGTCAGAAGAACATCCCATGATCGTAGCACGCCGGTAGACGAAGAGGCCTCGATCAGAAATAAGGGGAGCAGCAGCGATGCGCTCAGTATCAGAGCGGTTGAACTGCTGAGCGCGACGCGGCGCCCCAGGCTCCAGTTACCAAAGACGGTCCAAATGCTGTGCAGAACCACTTCGGCGCACATCATGCCCATTGCTACCGACATAAACATGGAAAACAATGTGGCCAGCATGCTGTTTCGCATCAAAAACGCTGATCCGGCCGCACGGAGAATCGGATACACGGAGGCGTTACCGATGGCCAGCAGAATCACCAACGCGATTACCAGGTGGTTGGGATTGACACGCTTCGCGTACGGTTGCTTGCCGTGTTCTTTGCCCGGTTGCATTGTGCCTGCGGCTTGCGATGGTGCATCGGTGTTGGCCTCGTCCTTAAATGGTGAATTCATGGTGGCCATCCTACCTTAGTCACAACCACAATAGCAAGAAGTGTGGCACCCCACTCCGTGGGGTGAGAATCAATACAATTGAGCAGCTCAGATCTCCGTTGGTCTCGAATCAGAGGACGCGTTGGTATTGATTGCGATCCTGCTCTCACTACGTTCGATTGTATTGACCGATTGGGGCTACCGGCTTGGCCAACGGTTGCGCAATTGGATCGGACGTCCTGCGCCAGCTGATCAGACGCCAGAATGGATGGTGTAGAACCGAGTGAGGCAGGCTTCCGCTGGGACTGGCGTTGTTGGCACGAACTCGCTTTGCCATTCCCTTTGATGCCACGTCACTTCTGGCCCTGCCGGGCCGAATTCGGCTGAGCCCTGGGCGCGCCCAACCGCGGCGAGTAACTCCTGGCCCGGAGGGCCAACACAGCCCTTGCCGGGGTCGTCAGGCCCCGGAACCTGATAACCCCAAACCCACTTGAAAAGCCCCGGAGGGGCGATACAGGTATCGGCGCGCGAACCGTCTGTACCGGTCCTGCCGGGCCGAGTTCACTTCACACCTCGCTTCCAGTGCGGTACCGCTTCTGGCACGAGCTTGCCCTTGCTGATCGCGATACCGCACGAGACGCCTGACAAGCTGCTACAATCGAACGGAGCTGAAATACGTATGGAATGGGACGATGAACACATGTCAGTTTTGCGGTTGTGATGACGCCTACAACTTTCACTGGTGAGCTACCGAGGAACTTGGCCGCTAGCCCGTCGAGTTCCCGGTCGGGGTGTGCTCGGCGGAGGGAGTTAGGATTGGGTCTGGAGGCTATTCGTGATCAACAACATTTGTGTTTTCAATGCTTGGCGGTATTGCCTCAAGCTATTATTGTGAGACAAACGTATGAGAGAGTTCGGCGCAAAAAGCGTTTGCATTCTGCTACTATTGCTCGTTCTTGCCGGGGGAGTCCGTGGCAGTGACTGGCCCATGTACCGTGCCGATGCGGCGCGTAGCGGCTATTCGCCCGATCCGCTTCCCGCGCGCCTGAATCTGACGTGGACACACAATGGCGCAGCGCCGAATCCGGCCTGGCCCAGCAGCGCGCGCATCACATTCGATTTCGCAAACCAACCGATTGTGATGGGCGACACGGTCGTGCTTCCAAGTTCGAGTGACGATGCGGTTCGCGCGATCGCGCTGGCGGATGGGAAGACTCGCTGGACGTTTCTTACGGGCGGTCCGATCCGTTTTGCCGCCGCCGGTTGGCGCGACCGGCTGTTCGTGGCCAGCGATGATGGGTACTTGTACGCATTGGCCGTGGCTGACGGCAAGCTGTTATGGAAGCACCGCGGTGGTCCCAACGGGCGGCTTTGTTTGGGTAACGAGCGAATGATCTCCCGTTGGCCGGTGCGTGGTGGTCCGGTTGTAGTTGATGACGTCGTCTTCTATGCAGCGGGGATCTGGCCCAGCGGTGGCGTCTACGTCCATGCCTTGCGCTGCGAAACGGGCGAAGTGGTGTGGAGCAACGACCGTACCGGACAGCTCGAGATGCCTCAGCCACACGGCGGTGCGAATGCACTCAGCGGTGTGGCACCGCAAGGCTATCTGGTCGCGGACGCGCAACGGTTGTTTGTGCCTACGGGACGAGCCGTGCCGGCCGCCTATCGGCGCAGTGATGGCGAGTTGGAATACTATCTGTTGCAGGAAAACGGTTCGATGGGTGGCGCTCGCGCGGTTCTTGCCGAGCGCTTCCTGATCAATGGTGGGTGTCTGTTGGAGGCGCCGACCGGCAAGCTGGCGGCGCGCGCAGGGCGGGGCGTGTTTGGTGCGACTTCGGACGGGCTGCTACGCTTCACGGGCACACAGCTCATTGCATATCGTTGGACCGATTTGGAAACGCGCGATCGCAAGGGCAAGCAGGTTCGCTACCGAGGTCTGAAAGGACTTGCCAGAATCGAACTTGAACAGCCTACCGCCGCCGTACGTCGTGCGGAGCGAGTCACGTCGGAGTTGGGAGCACTCAAAGGGTTGTTGGGTACGGATATTCGCTTCAAGGCGGCAGACCCCAATGTCGCCAAACAAACGGGGTTGGAACGGACGCTCTCGCAGTCGCGCCCCGATGTGGAACGATTGGGAGCCGATGTTGCGCCGTTCCTGGCAGCGACCTACGAACGCACTTGCGAAGTGATTTGTGCCGGTAACGAAGCCATTTGTGGCACGACCGGAACCGTTTCGATTGTCGACCTGGCCAGCAAACAGCGGCGTTGGTCTCATGACGTTTCCGGCAGTGCGATCGGTTTGGTGGCGGCCAGCGGCCACTTGCTGGTGTCGACTACGTCAGGAGCACTCTACTGTTTCGGCGACCAGGATGCCGACACTGCAACGGTAATCGATACGGCGGTCGTGAAAGATAGTGACGCTCAAGTGCCGATTGCTGACACCGTGATTGCTGACACCGTGATCCGGGCCGCCCAAGAGATACTTGCCAAGAGTGCCATTGATGCAGGTATTTGCTTGGATGTTGGCTGTGGTGATGGCGGGCTTGCCATCGAGTTAGCGCGACGTTCAAAGCTCCATGTTGTTGGGATCGCCTCGGATTCTGCCACGGTTGCGCGCGCCAGGCAACGCGTGCTCAGCGCGGGGCTTTATGGCAGTCGTATCACGATCTTGGAAGCTACGCTCGACGAGGGGCTTTTGCCAGATTATTGTGCGGACTTGGTTGTTTCGGCGTCGCAGTTGGACGGTTCCGCAAAGAAGCCGCTCGATATGGAGTTGCTAAACAACCTGGTGCGTCCAAGCGGTGGTGTTCTATGTATCGGCCGAGTGAGGATGATGCAGCCGCAGCGCCGCGGCGCGCTCGAGGGTGCCGGCGTCTGGACCCATCAGAACTCGAACGCCGCCAATACGCTCTGTTCCGACGACACACTGTTACGCGGTCCGTTGGAAGTTGCCTGGTATCGGGATGGGGTTATCGAGATTCCAGATCGGCATGCCCAAGCCCCGGCGCCGTTGTTCAATCGAGGCGTCTTGGTGGTTGAGGGTGTGCATGGACTTTGTGGTTTGGATGCCTACAGCGGTCGAACGCGTTGGGTGTATGAGATCAAGGACTTGCTAGCCGATTGGGACGGCGTGCATCATGACGTGGGGGTTGGTGATGTTGGTGGTAACTTCTGTTTGAGTGACGATGCGGTCTTTGTCAGAACTGGCACGCAGTGCCTGAAAATCGACTTACAGACGGGAGATTTGTTGGCCGAATTCGAAACGCCCGTCGACGCGAAGCAAGTCGATCGCAACTGGGGTTACATTGCCTATGCGGATGGAACTCTATTTGGGACGGTGCTGAACGACGCGCACACCGTGAGTGCACGGTATCGAGGCATTCGCTTGCGCACCGAGTCGGTGCTGTTGTTTGCATTAGATGCCGACACGGGGAAGATCAAATGGCAGTACAAGCCTGAACACAGCTTACGCAACAACGCGATCGCGGTTGTTGGTCAACGACTGTACCTGATCGACCGGCCGCTATCGCTGGCCGATCGAATTGTCGAGCCGACGCCCAATGGCAAACAAGGTCCACTGCTCAAGCCGGGCGATCAACCGGGCGGCAAGCTGGTGGCATTGGACACGGCAACCGGCGCGGTCGAGTGGACCAACGATAAGGAAATTTTCGGTACGCAGTTGGCCGTGAGTGCTCCAAACGGCATTCTGCTGATGTATTACCAGGCGGTGAAACATGGTTTCTTCAAGTTGCCGTCTGAGGTGGGTGGCCGTATGGCCGCGTTCCAGACGCGTGATGGGGCACGAAAATGGGACCAAGTGGCACTCTATAAGACACGTCCCATCATCAATGGTGACGTGATTTATGCGGAAGGAGGTGCCTGGAAACTGGACAGCGGCGAACCGGTTCCGTGGACGTTCAAGCGATCGTATGGGTGCGGGCAGATTGCCGCGAGTCGTCATCTCATGTTGTTCCGTTCTGCCACGCTCGGTTACCTCGATATGACGCGCGACGTAGGGACCGAAAATTTCGGTGGGATCCGAACCAGTTGCTGGTTCAATGCGATTCCGGCTGGTGGTATGGTGCTGGTCCCCGACGGATCGTCCAAGTGTGCCTGTAGCTACCAAATGCAGGCTTGGTTGGGTCTGCAACCAGCGGCACGTCGGGCTCGGTGACGCAGAACGTTGACGATGCGTTTTCGAACTGCAACGTAGTTTTGAACGGCCATGACAATTCGGGCTCTGTGGAGTTGGCCCTATGGCAAAGGCATTCACGAGCAAGAAATCGTGAACCGCTAATGAACGCTGATATTCGCTAATAATGAACAAGTACCACGTGCTGCGCGCAGATTGATCGTGTACTCAGGAAGGCCCCGTCCTCAATATCTGCCACGAAAAAGCCGGTTGCCTCATTCTTGTTAATCGTGTTGGGAGAACTTCTCGTGCCCAGCGCGATCGCCCTGCATGTTTACTCAAGAAGAGAAAAACCATGAGAATACCGCTTCTGCTGGCTGTGGGGATCGCCGCGACGTTTGTCACGCCGCCGTCCGTTTCGGCGCAACTTGGAAAAATTCCTTGGGTGCGCGAGGACTTCACCGTAACTCAGGCCGCTCTGCCTCTGGCAGCTCCCGCCGGGAATCCGCGATTGATTGTCGAGCACGCTCAGGGGACGCTCCGAATTGTTGTGATGTCGAGTGACGAAGGGATCACGTGGGACACCGACAACGTGATCGTGTTGCGCAACGATGGTGCCGGATACGATCTTGGCTATCCCAGAAGCACTCTGTTGCCCGATGGTACGATCGTGACGGTCTATTACTTTGTGACCGATGGTGACCCAATCACACACATAGCTTGCACACGCTGGCGTCCACCTGCCAAGGCCCCTTGAGTTTCGCATTGAGTGCCGTCTATTTTGGTTGCCACCATTGCGAGCGCCAATAAGCACGCTCGGCAGCGTAGACATCAAAGATCGCCTTGTCCGGCAGGTTGGGGGCCAGGATGCCGTATCGCTTCAACTCGCGGACGTACGAGTCTGAGGGGCGAAAACCGGGCATGTCGAATCGTTTGATCGTCTCCAGGTGCTCTTTTCCTTTGCGGCAAAGCGCCAGGATGCACTGGTAGTCGGGATCAGACGTGTCGGCAAAAACAGATAGAACTGGTCGCGCCGCTTGCGCCGATGTGGCTGGTCCACGAGGGTGGTTGATCGCTCGACTGGCGTCTCGCTCCACGCAGGTTCCGTAGCCCCCCGCCGCGCGACTCAAGGGAGCCAGCAAGATAAGCGACAACTCAGGCCGAGACAGGTTGAACATGAGGTGACGCGAGTTGCGGATGCGGATATCGTTCATGTCGGGGTTCGACAATACCAATCCCAGGTTGTCGGATAGATACTTCGGCAATGGCCGTGT
>JAJRVM010000153.1 GCA_024277285.1 Planctomycetota bacterium | reverse complement strand
AGATTCGGACAATCTCGTGCCCCCAGTTTGCCCCGTACTCGGCCTTTTGGTCAGCACCCCCTCGCCCCCTCCCCCCCTCGCCCCCTCGCCCCCTCACCCCCTCGCCCCCTCGCCCCCTCGCTCTTCCCTTCACCCGACAGGGGGGGCGCCAAAACATCTCTTTTCGTCAGTCGGGCATTCGGATAGATTTGTCAGCCACGCCGCTTGATCGCCAGGATGAGCAAACGCGTGGTGGCGAGCGAGATCCCAGCCGTTGGGCGGAGAATTTCGCTGGCAAACGAGTGGCGCGACGGTGAGGCATTGGATATCTAGGATAGGGGCGACAACCAGGGACGGTTACGGATGACGAATTTTACGCGTGCGATGCGCGATGCGCTACAATATTGGAAGTCGATACTGTTGGCCACACTCTGCTCCGTGGCTGTGGCAGCCTTGTGGGGTGCCAACATTGGAGCGTTGTTCCCCGTGATCCAAGTCACGCTTGCAGAGCAGTCGCTGCAGGAATGGATCGAAACGGAGATTACAACCACCGAGGCCAGGATCTCGGAATTGACGACCGAGCTTGCCACTTTGCGGAAACAGGTGGACAACGCGCACGGTGACGAGCGTGCTGCAATGGAATCGCAGCTTGCACAGCTACAGAGCGAGCGTGCGAATCTGACGACGTCAGTCGCCACTTCGCGGCGTGTCCAGCCGTTGGTCGATCGGTTCCTGCCGCACGACCCCTTTGATACGGTCGTTGTGGTGATCGCCTTCGTCCTCTTTGGCACGTTGGTCAAACACATCTTCATGATGTTCAATACGTTGATCATTGCCAAGGTTTCCGTGAACATCGGGCGTAATCTGCGGCTGCGGATATTCGAGCAGGCGATGACGATGGATCGTGGCGGGTTTGCCAAATACGGCACCAGCGGATTCACGACGCACATTGCCGCCACGACCGATATGCTTTCCAAGGGGTTGATCAGTTTGTTTGGTGGTGCGGTGCGCGAGCCGTTGAAGATAGCCGTCTGCTTGCTTTTTGCCAGCTATATCTCCTGGCGATTGTTGCTGCTGTCGCTTGTCGTCGCACCCATCGTCAGCTACCTGATCGTCTGGCTCAGCAAACGCATCAAGTCCATTTGCCGTCGTACTCTGGACAAGATGCATAATTTCCAGCATGTCATGCTGGAGGCGTTTGGGAGCATTCAAACGGTCCAGGCGTACGGCATGGAAAAAACCGAGTACATGCGTTTCAGTAACACGACCCTCGACCTCGTTCGGCTGAGTTTGAAGAGCGTGTTCTACAACGCGTTGGCGCGCCCGATTACCGAGCTGCTGGGGATCGGGATGGTCGGTACCACGGTCGTGGTCGGAGCCTACCTGGTCCTAAATCATGAGACGCATTTGCTGGGAATTCGCCTGACCGACACGCCCCTGAGTGTGTCGACCATGATGGTCTTTTTCGGTTTGCTTATTGGCGCCAGTGATCCATTGCGCAAGATGTCGGCGGTCTTCGCCGGCATCAACGCTGGCATCGCCGCCGCCGACCGACTTTACCCGCTGCTGGATCGTGAATCGAAGGTCAAGTCGCCCGCGTCGCCCAAGCCGGTTGCCCGTCCGCACCGAATGCTGGAATTGCGTGACCTGTCATTCGCCTATGCCGACGACGACTATGTGCTGCGCGATATCAACCTGAAGATTTCGCAGGGTGAGAAGATTGCGTTTGTTGGCGCCAACGGTAGCGGCAAGTCGTCGTTGATCAATCTGGTTTGTCGCTTTTACGATCCGCAACAAGGCGTGATTCTCTTGGATGGCGTTGACCTGCGTGAGATGGATCTGGACGACCTGCGCAGCCGCATCGGATTGGTGATCCAGCAGACCGAGCTGTTTAACGACACGGTCATGTACAATATCCGCTACGGTTCGCTCGATGCGACCGATCAACAAGTCCGCCAGGCGGCTCAAATGGCGCATGCGGATGAGTTCATCAGTATGATGCCCGACAAATACGAAACGCGTGTCGGTCCACATGGCCAACGTCTTAGCGGTGGCCAACGCCAACGCATCGCCTTGGCGCGGGCGATTCTGCGCGACCCCGAGATCTTGATCCTGGATGAAGCGACCAGCCAGATCGACACCGAAAGCGAAAAACTGATCAATGAAGTGCTGACCGAATTCAGCCGCAATCGGACACTGATCATGATCACGCATCGCCTGTCCAATTTACATTTGGTCGACCGCGTTTACGAGCTGGACCATGGCCGGATCACAGAGCAACAGCCGCCCGAGAAACATGTCGCCTGATGGGGCGCCGTGGGGCGACCACTTCTTTCCACGCGACTCTGGGCTCTTTATCCGTATCAGGCGGCGCGCCGAGTGTTAGCTTCGGGCAAGGTCAGGTCGAGCAGTTGCAGCATGTCGCCATGGTGGTCATAGAACTGGACCAAACCGATTTGGACCATCCACATGGCAAAGAGGTTCTCGGTCCGATAGCAGTAGGCAACGACCTTGCCGCCCTCAATGCGCACGTGTTGCTCCAGATCCCCGTCAGAGAGCTCGTGCTGATGGTGTTGCTGAAAACCATCAAGGACAAGTTGTCGCATTTCCCTGGGTGACGTCTGCTGGTACATCACAATCCCTTTTCGTACGTTGTGCGGGGGAGCAGCAATCAGCGTCATTTCAAGCGGCGTGTCGTTTGTATCTCGTTCGCATGCCGGGAGTGCCCCGGTTGCAGTTCCGCCGGCTCCGCTTACCGGCTCGGCATTCTCGTCACAGAACCGGCATGGATGGGTGTCTAAAACACATGCTGGGAGAGCATTGTCCTGTGTTGAGTACGCTCCCCGGCAGTCTTCATGACAGGCTGTAGCTTCTGTTATCGGCAACCGTGACCGCGTAACTTGCACAACCATGAATGCTTGTGCGCACTATTACCACCGATCTACGTGACCTTGGACGCATAACCGGTCAGCGAAACCAGGAATTCGAGTAATCTGTGATGGAATTGATGGTGTCGAGCGTGCTTGCTGGTTTGTTGCGTCAGAATCGAGAAGATGTCAGTGGGATAAGCTCCGATAGGGGCGCGCTAAGATAGCCTGGGGTGGAGCAAGGTCGCCGCGCATGCGGCGGACCTCGCGGAACCCTAGGAAAGGCTTAAGAAATTGACGCGCCCCAGCCTTCGGCTGTATTGCGTGGGCAGATACGTCCTTTCGCGAAAGCGAGTTCTCGGATACGCTCAGACGTTCGTGACTCATCTTTACTTTCACGTCGATTTCTTATTCAGGAGCCTGGTCATGGACTTGTCATGGGTACCTTTGTTGCTAGCCCAAGCGGAGAAGACCGAAGAAACCATTTCCAAGTTGGGGGAGCACACAGCGACCGTTAACGATAACTTCCAGGAGGCGATTACGTCTGCCAATAGCTTTCAGGATCTGCTCCGCGGGCTTGGCGAACTGGCCAAGGAGTCGCTGATCCCGTTGGCGATCAATCTTGTGGCGGCTTTGCTCATTTTTGTCATTGGACGCTGGCTCGCCCGAATTGGCACGCGCGTGGTTGGCAAGCTGCTCACGCGTGCTCACATTGACGCAACGTTACACAAGTTCTTGCTCAACATCGTCTACGCCATCTTGCTGATCTTGGCGATCGTGGTGGCCATTGGCCGGTTGGGGGTCGATACCACGTCGTTTGCCGCGGTTCTTGGTGCTGCGGGCGTCGCTGTTGGTTTTGCACTGAAAGACTCGCTTTCCAACTTCGCGTCGGGCGTTATGTTAGTACTCTTCAAACCCTTCGGCGTTGGTGACTTCGTGGATGCCGGCGGCGTGAAGGGAACGGTCGAGGAAGTGCATTTGTTCAACACGCTGATGAAGACGGGCGACAACGTACAACATATCGTGCCCAATAGCATGATCATGGGTGCCACGATTACCAATTTTTCCGCCAAAGATGAACGTCGAATTGATTTGGTCGTAGGTTGTGGTTACGGAGACAACTTGCGCGACGTGAAGCAGTTCCTCATCGATTTACTGGAAAACGAATCTCGTATTCTGAGCGAACCCGCGCCCGTTGTCGCGGTCAACGAGCTGGGGGAGAGCAGCGTTGACTTCGTCGTGCGACCCTGGGTCAAGAGCGCGGACTACTGGGCAACTCGATGGGAATTGAACGAAGCGATCAAGAACGGGTTCGACGAGCGTGGTTTTAGTATCCCGTACCCAAGTCGAGACGTTTTCATGCACAATGCATGAGTGAGTCGAGCTATGAAACGGATCGATCGGTTACACCTCGAGACAGTTTGCGAGCTTCCGGGCCAGCACCACGACGTGTGGCTCCTTGACCATGCTGTGGTGTTGTCCCGGTACAAAGTGAACGTCGACGCTGCTGGCCAGCTGGCGCCAACCGCGATCGGGTGTGGTATCGATCGCCACCGGAGCGTCGCTGGGACGCATTAGCGTGACCGGCCCGGGGTAGGGTGAAATGGTGTACTGGCTTGCTAGTTGCAAGTGCGAATGGAACAACCGCTTCAGATCGTCGAGCACTTGCCGCACAAGCGATTCCGGTGCTTCGTCGTCGATCACACCGAGCTTGCGGGCATGCTCCCAAAGGTATGGCAGTTGTTCGCCCGGTTTCAAATTGGCCAATTCGTCAAGCGTCACGTCGAGGCCGTATTCCATCCCCGTATTGTCATTTGCGCTCAAGTACTGTTGATTGGCTTGTCCCTGGGGAATTGTGGTATCGAGCAGAACCAGGTGCCGCACCGATTCGCCAGCCGACACCAGTTGCTGCGCCATCTCGAAGGCAACAACGCCACCCAGCGACCATCCTCCCAGGCAATAGGGGCCCGACGGTTGTATCGTACGTATGGCGGTAACGTACTCCGAAGCCATCGAGGCCAGGTCGGTGGGCAAGTCGGTTTCGCCATGCAGTCCACGGGCGCGGATTCCGTAAAGAGGTTGCTGATCGCCCAGCTGTTTGGCTAACGGCTGGTAGCAGATAACGATACCCCCGGGCGGATGCACCATGAACAAGGGAGTCTTGCTTCCGCCAGGTTGGATCGGCACGATCAAGTCGCCAGGCGAGTGCATTAATGCACCGGCCGACCCCGCCCGATGCGGATCGCATGACGCACTGGCCAGTTGCTGTGCCGACACAGACGACTCGGGGCCAAATCTCGATACGACCGCTTCGTGGTGGTTGATGGCCAGGTATTTGGCCAGGTCACCAATCTCTGTCAGGTCGAACAGTGCCGCGGTTTGAATGCGCTCGCCCAACTCGTCTTGCAGCATCGCCAGCAGCGTGGCGCCTTGGATCGAGTTGCCGCCCAGGTCGTAAAAGCTGTCGTGAATACCGATTCTCTGAACCTGCAGGATGTGTTGGCATGCACCCACCAGGAACTGTTCGAGAGGATTGCGTGGCGCCACATGGTCGCATTGGACCAGAACGCGATGCTGCAGTTCAGGCAGCGCCCGCCGATCAAGCTTGCCATTGCCGGTCCGCGGAAGCTCATCAAGCAGTTCAAAACGAGTCGGTACCATATAACCTGGCAACACATCGAGCAGCACATGGCGCAACTCGCTCTCGTGCTGTGCCATTGCTGTTTTCGTCACGTCGCTGGCGACGACAATATAGGCAACTAGTTCGGACTCTTGCGATTGATTTCTGCGTACCGCAACTGCGGCATCGCAGATGGTCGACTGAGCAACCAAGTGGTGTTCGATTTCTTCGAGCTCGATGCGATAGCCCCGCAACTTGACCTGTTGATCGAACCGCCCCAGGAATTCAAGATTTCCATCATCCGTCCAGCGACATCGATCGCCGGTTCGGTAGAGACGTTGATTCGGATCGTCACTCAGCGGGCAAGGCAGAAAAGACTCGGCCGTTCGCTGCGGATCATTCAAGTACCCGCGCGCCAGTCCCGCACCGCCGATGTACAACTCGCCGGGCACACCAAGAGGGACGGGTTGCCGGCTTGCGTCGAGCACAAAAGTCCGAACATTGGCGATGGGCCGACCGATGGCCACTCGTGCCGGTCGGTCGCCAGGGCGACAGACCCAATAGGTCGCCTCGACCGCCGCTTCCGTGGGGCCGTATAGATTGACCAATGGCACTTTCAATTGGTTCACGACCTGGTTGCATAGTGTCGTTGACAACACTTCACCACCGGTTTGGACTTGACGCACACTTTGGAGCAACCGTGCCGATTGCGGGTGTTCGATCAGCAGGCTCAGCAGCCGGGGCGTTGCTGGCAAGACGGTGACGTTCCGCTCGGCAACCATTTCCAGCATCGAGGTGGGATT
>JAJRVM010000152.1 GCA_024277285.1 Planctomycetota bacterium | reverse complement strand
GTCACACGCCGATTCCAGCGCGACTCACTTCCTGAACACACATGACGGTACACTTTGACTTCCGCATTCCCTATTCGCCACTTCACACCCGCTTCTCGCCCGCGACGCGAATGATTCACTGCCCAGCTCGCGGTGCTTTGGGTAATATGCGCGTAAGCCACTACAGTTTCCATAGTTACACGGATATCGGAAACACTCGTGAATAATCCACACTAGTGGGTTTCACGCTGTCCCCCTCTCTGGCGGAGGTCCGCCCTTGAACAACCGGCGGTCGCGGCGCACCATTAATGCACGCACTCGACCGGCAGGGGCCGTCACCGGGGGGGGCTCTTTCGCAACGGAGCCCCGCTGTTTCCGCCCCATATAACGGGTGTTCATTTCCGCCGAGTGCATCGGTTGGGACTCACGAGGCCGAAAAACGCCGCTGAGGCGGCGTGTTGCCTAGGGTGCCTGCTGCCCCCCTTTGAAGTACATGTCGGGCAGTGGATTCTCTATATTGACTAACAGGAAGGAACCCTGCATGGCGTTTGACGCGTCCGTACAAAGTCGACTCGAAAATCGGTTGCACGAGATCTACGGTGACCAGGCATCGACCGTGTTGCCTCGTTTGCTCCAGCTGATGGACAAGTACCGTAGCTTGCCGCACGCCGGTGCGGAAGAACTGTGGGACCAGCGTGATGTCGTTTTGATAACGTACGGCGATCAGATTCGTGAGGAGGGATGCGTACCGCTGGAATCATTGCGACGGTTCATGGCGGATAACGGCTTGCATGCACAGATCAATACCATCCACTTATTGCCATTTTGCCCCTATACGTCGGATGATGGTTTTTCCGTCGTCGACTACTTGGCAGTGAATCCGGACCTGGGAGGTTGGGACGACATTGCACGTCTACACTCCCAGTGCGATTTGGTTTTCGACCTTGTCTTGAATCACGTTTCGCAAGCGAGCCCGTGGTTTCAAGGCTATTTGCAAGGCGACCCGCGCTACGCCGACTACTTTATTGAGGTCGATCCGAGCGTCGACTTGTCAGCGGTCACGCGTCCGCGCAGCCTGCCGGTACTGACCGAGTACAAAACGAGTCGTGGCCCGCGGCACGTCTGGACAACGTTCAGTGCCGACCAGATTGATTTGAACTATGCCAACCCGGCGGTATTGCTTGACGTCCTGAACGCGTTGCTGTTCTACATCGAGCAAGGGGCCCGATTCGTTCGTCTGGATGCGATCGCCTATCTGTGGAAGGAGATCGGGACCAGCTGCATTCACCTGCCACAAACACACAGCGTCGCCAAATTGATGCGTGATGTGGTTGATGTGTTGGCACCGCAGGTCATCTTGTTGACGGAAACCAACGTACCCCACGCGGAGAACATCAGTTACTTTGGTGATGGTGACGAAGCGCGGATGGTCTACCAATTCAGTTTGCCACCGCTGTTGGCCGATGCGTTGTTGGAACACGATGCCTCCGTGTTGAGCCAATGGCTCGGTTCGCTCGACGCGGCGCAGCCCGGCACGACCTACTTCAACTTTACGGCGTCGCATGACGGCGTCGGCGTTCGGCCGCTCGAAGGCTTGCTGCCGCCGGAGCGGCGCGAGCGATTAGTGCAAGCCGTAAAAGCGCGTGGCGGACTGATCGGTACGAAGCGCAACCCGGATGGAACGGACGCTCCGTACGAGCTGAATATCACCTATCTGGATTTGCTCGCCGACCCCGACGATCCCGATCCCGATCGGCATGTGGCTCGCTTTCTGGCTTCCCAGGCCATCATGCTCTCGTTGCGTGGCATTCCGGGCGTCTATTTTCACAGTTTGGTCGGAACCCGCAACGACGGCGCGGCGGCGCGCGCCAGTGGCATCCCACGGCGCATCAATCGGCGTAAATTCGAACGCGGCGAGTTGGACCGGCAGTTAGCCGATACGGCTTCGCTGCAACACAAAGTATACGAAGCATACCGGCGTTTACTTGCGGTGCGCGTGGCGCAGCGGGCGTTTCACCCGGAAGGGTGTCAGTATGTCTACCGCTTGGACAACCAGGCACTCGTCGCGCTGTTGCGTTCATCTCCCGATCAGGCTCACAAAATCCTTGTACTGGCCAACCTGAGCGCTGCGACAACCGACGTCGACTTGTCGTTCTGCGGCAGTTTGACGTGGAGCCGAGACCTGCTGACCGACACGGCGCCGGCGGACAACCGTTTCGTGTTGGCTCCCTACCAGGTTGCGTGGATCGAAGCGCGACAGGAATGAGTTGGCCCGTTCGCGTGGGATCGCTTGAGTGTGGTGCCACGCCGCAAGCCAATGGTTGCTTTCAGAACGAAACATTCGCAAACAGATAACCCACGTAATGGAGCCAATCCCATGCCTGACTTTCATCAAAACGGTATCGTCACGACGATGCACGATCTGGGAACAACCGATCAGGATCGGATCGAGCAACTGTTGGTCGACGTTACGCGGAACTATAAGATTGGATTGGTCTTACCTGTTACCGCCGCGGATATGCGCGCAGCACCGTTTCGCGATATCATCCAGAAACTGCAAGGTGCCGACTATATCGACACGATCGCGGTCGTGCTGGGAGTGGCACCCGAACGCGTCGACTACGAAGAGACCAAGGCGATCGTTGATCCGCTTGGCGACAAGGTTCAGATACTCTGGACCGATGGGCCTCGTTACCAGGCACTCTACGCCCAGCTGAATGATGCTGGGTTCCGGTTGTCGGTGCCCGGCAAGGGCCGGTCAGCGTGGACCGCATTCGGCTATATGTTGGCGGACCCACATTTGAAGGCGATCGCGCTGCACGATTGTGATATCGTCGACTATGACCGCACGCTGTTGGCACGGTTGTGTCTGCCGATGGCGCATCCCAGCTTGGACTATGAGTTCTGCAAAGCTTATTATGCGCGCGCCACAGACCGCATGCACGGCCGTGTGGTTCGCCTGCTGGTCTCACCGCTCTTGCGGGGTCTGATGTCCGTCATTGGCAGTGATCCGTTTCTTCGTTACCTCGACAGCTTTCGCTATCCGCTCTCCGGCGAGTTCTCGCTAACCGCCAACTTGGCGCGTTCCAATCGGATCCCGAGCGACTGGGGACTTGAGGTCGGCACGCTGGCCGAAGTTTTCCGCAACACCTCCGTCAAACGCGTTTGCCAGGTCGATCTCTGCTGTTTGTACGAACACAAGCATCAAGACATCTCGCTCGAAGATCCGACCAAGGGGTTGATGAAGATGGCCACCGAGATTCTCACGACGATCTACCGAACGTTGGCTAGTCGCGGTGTGGTCATGACCCATGCTCATTTCACCACTTTGCGTTCCGCCTACCTGCGCGCCGCGCAAGATGCCATACGACACTACCACGCCGACGCGCTGATTAATGGCCTGCAATTCGATCGGCACTATGAAGAACACGCGGTCGAGGCGTTTGCCGATCGCGTGACGGTTGCCGGCGAAATGTTTCAGACCGACCCGTCTGGTGGCGAAGCCATTCCCAACTGGACGCGGGTACTGACGGCGTTTCCCGATTTCCCTCAGCGGCTTCGTGATGCCACCGTCGCCGATGCGAGCGTTCGATAGACATCTGCAATCTGCTCGGCCATGCGGCGATCGGAGAACTGTTCCGCATGGTGCTGGTGGGCCTGTTGACGCATCGTTTGCCACCGATCGGGATGCTCAATCAACTGGCAAATCGCGTGCCGCAAGTCGTCCTCGCTACCGGGTTCGGCCAAGACGCCATCGATTCCGTCGCGAATCGCTTCGGGAACGCCTTCGACACGCGTGGCGACAACGGGGACTCCCGCCGCCATCGCTTCCAAGACGACCATCGGCAAGCCTTCTCCAAAGAGGCTCGGCAACACAAACAGATCCATGCGCGCCAATTGACCGGCCACGTCTTGGGTGAATCCAACCCAATCGATCAAGTGGTCCAGATCGAGTTGTGTGGCCAAGGCGCGAATCGTCTGTTCGTACTGCGTGGTTTCGAAACCGCCGACCGCACGCAGGCGTACGGGCGCCCCGCAGTCACGCAGTTGTGCCAGCGCCAATAACAATGACTCCAGTCCCTTGCGCGGTCGGAACAGCGCGACGGTGCCCAGCGTCCAAGTTTCTTTCGGTGCGGGCCGCTCCATCAAGGGGCCGGCACAAGGCACTCCGTTACAGACGGTGACGATGCGCGCTGGGTCGATGCCCGTCTCCGCCATGTGCCGAGCCAAACTGTGCGATACGGTGATCAGTCGGTCGATTCCGGTCAAGCTGAACTGTTCGGTCGTGTTGTTCAGCCAGTTTTGCAGCGAACGGGTCGAGTCGCGGGAAGTGGGACTGTGAACATGGTAGACCAATGGCAAACGCGTGATCATCGCAGCAAGTCTGGCAACTAGCAGAGCGCGGGGAGTGTGTGCGTGTAGCAGGACCGCTTGTGTGCGGCGTGCGATGCGCGCCAGTGTGAGTGCCGGACGCATGTCAACGCGTAGCCGCATTGGCAGGTCGTAGATCGGTGCGGTGCGGTCCTGACGCAACGTGGCGAACTGGCCCGGCTTGACGCACGCGAAACTTACCGCAAAACCGAACTCGGGCAGACGCTGGGCCAAGAGGTCCTGGACTCGTTCTGCGCCCGAGTAGTGCTCGCCGTTGATGACGTGGATCACATGCTGTTGATCGTGAGGCAGGTTGTGTTCGGTCGTCTCATTCATGGCGGGGATACGGTGCTGCGGGTTCTAGCGATGGTACGATACATGGCGGCCGCACGTGCTGGCCGGCAAGTATACGTCACCCGTGCGTGCCCTTGGCGACAACTCGGCTCGCAACGATCTAGCCACTCAGGCCACCGAGTTTGCTGATTAGTGTCCAAATACCTGCGACGAACATGCCGGCGGCCGAGAGCCAGAGGAACAGATCCCACAGCATTCCGGGGGTCAAGCGAGCATCGCAACGCCGATAGCGAAAGAACAGTGCGGCGACGGCTAGCATCGGCAGCATGATCGCCTGCATCACACCGCTCCACAGCACCAACACGGTCGGGTGGGGAAACAGCACGTAGATGACCAAGCAGACTAGTGGGAACACGCCGCTAAGCAGTTTAACGAGACGCTGGTACTGGGCGGGCGATTGGCGCTTGCCAATCAGCACGCGTAAGGCATCGGGAAAAACGCGAGCGTGTCCGGCATTGGCGACGAAATAGGTGGAATAGAGGACCGCAAAGGCCCCGAACAGGAACAGCATTTGCGCCGCGTTACCGAAGACGGGCTCGTACATGACGTTCAAGGTCTGGATCAGTTCGTTTTTCTGTGGGTTCAAGCCGGCACGCCCCAGAACAGCCGCCCCCAGCAAGTAGAATGCAATGGTGGCGAACGTGTAAACCACCATCGATCCCCACACGTCCCAACGCATGACACGCATCCAACCACGCGCACGTTCACCCCATTCGACCGATTCGTCGCGCGGTCCGGTGAACCGAGCGTAACCTTTCTCCAAGCACCAATAGGGATAGGCGATCAACTCGGCGGCGCCGACGCCGATAATACCGAATGTTGCCAGTGCGGTCGCCACCGGTGCGGCGTCCGCTACCAGACCGGCCGGTGGCAGGCGAAACGACAAGCCCTGGGCAATGTCGGACCACGTGATGCACCAGGTTGGGTGGGATTGAAGCAGGCCCAGATTGATCACCGTCACCAGTGTGAACAGCGCCACGATGGCGGTCGAAAACGCCTGTACCAAGCGGTAACGTCCTACCACCAGGACGACTGCGGTAACGAATGCGATAATGGCGGCCCAAATCTTGTCGTCCGGGGGCACCGGTGGGCGATGCCCCAGTCGCTCGAACTCGGTCGCGCCCAGAACGCGAATGAGTTCCGCATCGCGCTCTGCCAAGGCATTGTCCACTCGCTGAATTTCGCGTTGCAGGGCACGGCGATCCTCGGGCGCCATCTGGGGTGCTCCGGCCGCCGCGTCGCGCGCAACGGCGGTGTGCCGTATCTGTCGTCCGATGGTCAAGTCAACATATTCGTTGAACTCTCTGCCCTGTTGCGTCAGGGGTACACTGATCGCCAATGCCTGTCCCACGGCACCGACGATCCCTCCCAATTGACTGATGCTGGCCACGAACATCAAGAACCAATACCAGATGATCCAGTTGCTGCCCGCGCCAGGTAGCCGGGGACCGGGCACTTCATTCATGCCGTCCATGGTCGTGCGGCCGGTGACAATGGTATAACGGCCAAACTCGACCTGGGCGAAAACTTTGATGACACAGCCAATCACGATCAGCCAGAGTAGCCAAAAACCTGCCTCGGCTCCGGTCTTCGTCGTGGCAATCAACTCGCCTGACCCGACAATCGACCCGGCGATGATCAACCCCGGTCCCAGACGCCCCACGATCCCCCAGAATGTTCGGGGAGGTGCCTGGATCGCATCGCTATGCGGTTGCTGTTCTTGGCTCACACGACCGCCCATCCCCAAAATATGCCATCTCGGCCGAAAAACGCGAATAATCCAGATAATCGGCAAAGTTTACGTAAAGCCCCATGGACCGTCGCGCCGATGGAATGTTCTGAGTGAATCGGGCGACTACCGGTTCGGATCTATCTTTCGCCACCCACAGGCACGATCGGAAAGCACGATGAAACGATTGCTTGGAGCACTGTTGTGTCTTGGCCTCGCAACGGCTTCCACCGGATGTGCCATGTGTTATACGCCCTACGATGACGATTACAACGCCTTTGGTGGAATCGTAGAACGTCAAGATCGACTTCATGGGCGAGTCGGATCGATTCTGAGCGATCCGAGCGTGCAGTATATCGATTCAGACACCACCGGCGACTCGGCTACCGAAGCCGATCTCTACCGATTGGAGCTGAATCAGCCCTACCTGGAGCCAATCGAACCGGGGCCGACAGCCGAGGATATCGATATCTAACGTCGTGTTAAGGCGACCGGTATTTGAGTGGATACCCGGCTTAGGGAGCCCTCTGCCGGTTTCTTGAACGGCAACCAAGAGGCGGGAGGAAAGCGAACAACGCAGAACGCGTCTATTCCGTGGCGATCCAGCCTTTCTGGTGGTCGTGCCGGCGATACCCAGGTCGTCGCGCAGTTCGATCACGCCGTCCCAAAGCGTAATGCGGTGCTTTCCATCTGCAAGCTCGGCGTCAGCCTTGTCGCTATTGAACTGACGACGGAAGTTGCTGCTGACAAATCCAGCCCATTGTTCTCTTGACCTCGCCCATTGCGACTATCTATTGAACCACGCCCGGGCTGCTAGTAAGCCGGCCTTCGCTGGTGGAGTTGTTGATCCCGTCTTTGTTCTGCGCGTAGAGGGCCGATGAGGTGTCGCGCGCAAGCAGCTAGCAGCCGAGGGCAGCAATGCCACGGGCAAGAAGGACATGGACCGTTCTGTTCTTCTTTGCCCCCCAAGGAGCACCACCAGACGCGTCGTCCATGAGTGCAACGGGAGAGAAGGGCAAAGAAGATGACGGGCAAAAAACAGCGCGCGGTGGAACGTCTTCCGATCAGGTGGC
>JAJRVM010000013.1 GCA_024277285.1 Planctomycetota bacterium | reverse complement strand
TCTCGGCCGCCGTTTTGGCCTGAGCCAGCAATTTCTGTTCGCCTTGCAGGGCTCGGGACAAAGCGGCTTTGGCAACGTCCGCCGCGCGGCGTTTGGCCGTCGCTTGGACCGTGGCATTCTTGGCTTCCACACCCAGTTTGTTGGCCGCGTCGGCGGCGGCCTTCGCCACCGCTGCCGCCTCTTTGGCCGCCTTCTCGGCCAGATCGTAGGCTTGCTGCAATGGCGCCGCAGCGACTTTGGCTTCGGCCAACGCTTTGTCCAGCCCAGGCTTGGCATTGGTCGCATCGGTCAGGGCTTTGATGGCCGCAGGCAAGTTGGCCTCGGCCTGCTGCAACGCTTTCACGCCCGGCTCGCCCGCCATATTCTTCGCGTCGGTGGCTTGCTGACGCTTCTTGTTGGCCACCTTCCTCGCGTTGGCGTATGCCTTGTCGGCCTTTTGCATAGCGACCCGCAGCGGGCCGATCGCGGCTTCCGCCGCTTTGGCCGCCTTTTCGGCCGCATCGTATTGGGCCTTCGCCGCAACCTCCGCGCTGGTCGCAGCCTGAACGTTTGTCTTGGCCGTTACGTTGGTTGGCTTCGGCTCCTCGCCAGCACAGGCCGCGGGCCAGATAGAAATCGCGAGGGTAACCACTAAGGGCACAATGGTCTTGGTGCGCATCGCAAATCGCCGCCATGAAGATGAACTGTGAAGAAACGTTTCGTTACCCATCGAGTCCTTGAGCGTCCCCTTTTTCGGGGCGCTGTTTTTCGCGTCTCTGCCCATCTGTGGATCGCCGTATTCCAATTCCCGAACTCGATTCGTCAAGGCAGGTCCTTTCGTCAGAACCTCTCGTCAAGACCGTGCGGGACCGTGTATGCAAACGCGCGGGGTCAATCCGCGTCGTATTGAGCTCTTGGCAGTCGCGTTCGATGTCTTTCAGCCAACTGGCGCAACAAGGGGCTGCGACTCGTTCAACTGAGCTTCAAACGAGGCCTATCGCGTAGGTTGGCCTGTATTGCAGGTTGGATTAAAGGCGGGACATCAACATTTAGCGTACGCGACCGATCACTGGCTTGCAACACCCAAGTTGCAGTGCGGGTCAACTTTCTCGTTTTGCACCGTTTCTAGTTGAATATTGGGGTCTGTCAGGGCTCCGTTCACAGCCCCCAGGGGCACGGGGCGCACTGCGTGCCCGAAGCGGCGGTGGGATGGATGGATGTTCGAAAGTGTTAAATCGATCGGCAGCGCAAGTGCGATTGCGCATGCGGTAGCACACGCCTCCTTGCCACGCTCGTCTCATAAACGGCTCAAACAACCAGGGACCCAACACGCTGACGAAGACACCGAACTGGGTGGTGGGAAGTGGCGATCGAGTTTCCAGTTGGACACCGGGTTCGCGGGGCGCACTGCGTGCCCGAAGCGGCGGTGAGATGGGTGGAAATTCGGAGGGGTTAGGTCGATCGGCAGCGCAAGTGCGATTGCGCATGCAGTGGCACACACGTCCGTACGACTGCGCGGATGAACAGCAAACGGCGCCGTTCTTGGTCAGAGGTGACTCAATAATCGAACCACACGGTCGCCGAGAACATCATCCGTGGAACGCCGCGGTCGATCAGTGTTTCGTAGAGTGTGGCGATCGTCCTTGTCACGGTGGCCTCCCACAAGACACGATCGCCAGCCACCACGCGAATTGGCTGATCAAGATCGACAAACTCATCGCTTAGCAACAGCCCAAGGCGACTCACGTCGCACTTGTCGATCGTGAACCGCTGGGCGTCGCGCCGCACGACAAGCTCGCTGCGCGCCTTGCGCTGATCTTGCGGCACTCTCAGCCAATAGAACCTCGCGGAAGTCACATCGTCCTGCTTCCAGACGACTTTGTCAGGGAATCGCTTCCGAGTGAACTGAGCCATCCACTCAATCGCCTTGAATCGTCACGACATACCTCCCGTCAACGTTGGGATATCATTCGAACCAAGAATCCGCAGACCAATTGCGGAGGCAAGACCGCACGTTGCTCAAAGCCAAACAATTTGACTTCCAAAGATTCTAACTTCCCCTGTCCCAATTACCAAGCATTCACAAAACACGGATCACGCGGCCTTTCATTGGGTGACAACGTGTCCGTTGCGGAACCGAAGACGCACGGGCAAATCCTCATGAGCCTTTGCCCCAAGGGACTTGGCTCCCTATGTACTGGCCCATATGTATCGGCACGATCGCGATAAGCCCGACGTCGGAGCGTCGATGAGCGATTTTTTCGCCGCCCGATTTAGCAAGCGGAACACAGCGTGCCGGTGGTGACCGAAAACGGGGATTCGTATAACTGCTACTGGCGAATGCAATTTCCCATTGCCGCATTTGCGCGACACTCGTCAAGGCGGTCCCGAATCGGTGCGTGACTTGGAACCCGTTTTCATCTGACCGACGGCACTCACTCGTGTTTGCAACTCGCTTCTGGTACGGCTAAGCTGTGAAGTTGCTGGAATTCGGGACGATTCGGGGCTGCACGGGATTGGCTGGGTGATGCAGGAATTCCTGACGGGGCTCGTCCGTACAACTTATTGCACCAAGTCGCTGTGAGCGGATGCCGCATCGCCCGCAACACCGAGAGGACGATACGTGGACATGCACATCTGGAAAAACGCCAACTCCGGAAGACGTTTCGTCATCGCCATTGCCGTAATATTTGTCCTCATCGTCGGCGTACGATGATTGCGGCAGCGTTGGAATCCGGCAGTGGACCGAGAACTCGCAAGGATCGTCGACGGTTTTGTACCGACCTCGGACGAGGCGGCTCTGGAGCAATTCTCCGGCGAACTGCGTCGAGCGTTTCCAAACCGAGCGCTTCGCGACGACCCCCAGCTTCGCAGCGAATTTGCGACTGCGCTGGCCCGACAGATCGCGGAAAAGCAGCGACGGTACTTCGATCAACAACCGGTCTATATCAATGCCAACGAGGCGAACCTTTTCCGAACACTATTGGCGACAGGTTTCAAGTTGCTCGATGGTGAGAAGAAGTATATGGTTGAATGCCATAAGGGTTTTGTGCCCGATTCGGAAATCCGGCAACGGTGGATTGACGGCGATGAGGCCGAAGCGAAGAAAGGCATCGGATGGTTGTACGGACTTGTGATCGCTTTCCAAGCGACACACGAAGCTCCGGATAGCGAGCCGTTGACGCCCGCGTTGGATGCACTTGCTGACGTTGCTTTCAAACGGCAAGTCATGCCCGACAAATACCCCCTTATCATGCGTCTGCTGGAATCATGGCCGAACTCTCCGGAAGAGAGGGCCTACGAAGGATTCTCTGGATTCGACGGATTCTGTTCCCGCCCAGACATCCGCCAACATATGCAGATGGCCGATCGGATGTTCCTGATGGTGCCCGCGCAAACGGCCGTTGCGAAAAAGCTGAAAACGTTAAAGGAGTTTCCACCGTCCCGTTTCTACTAGCGGCCGATGCATGCGATTGCGTAGTTCCGCCTGGATCACTTTGAGCGTCGCGCGTACGGGCAGTTATGACCAGACAGCAAAAGTGTGGAACGCTAAGACGGGCGTGGAGTTGCTCACCCTCGAGGGACGCGCGCGGAGTCCACTGCGTGTCGTTCAATGCCGAGGGTTCTCGGGTCCTCACCGCCAGTTTGGGCGGCACGCAAAGAGCTGACACCTTCTTCGCATCACGACTTGAGTTCAGTTTCCCAGTGTGCAACGTCGGTCGTATAACGGGCCTCCAGTCCAACGAATCCTTTTTCCTGTTCGGCGTTGGCAAATCGGTCGGTCAGACTCGCGTCATCGGCTTCACTTAACACGTTCAGAGCCATCCGGTAAAGAACGTTGTTTTCCTTGTCGATATGCTGTCGCAAGAGTGGAATGAATTCCCTGGCCGCGGCGGCAAATGCAGAGCCGGCAAACTCGGTGGCTTCACTGGCTTCGCGCATGCGAACCACACAGGAACGACCAAGTTCATGCTCGTGGAGCATACAGCCAATCGGTCCACCATGCTCGGGTATACCGCGCTGATTCAGCAGAGGAAACAGCAGGTCCTCTTCCTTGGCGTGGTGGCATTGGTCGGCAAACTGTTGAAAAAACTGGGCTGACCACGCGCAAAACCTGTCTGGGACAGACTGGCCTGACTCGATTCGAGCGACGATGTGTTCCAAAACACGGAGCGCGCGCTCGATAAGGTCATGCTCCGCCACCAGTTGGTCAATCGATTTCATAACGGCTCCTATATAGTGGGTGCGAACACATCCCCACGTACCTTGAACGTTCCTTTGCCTCGACGCACGTTCGCGGGGCTCGTTTGAACGAACGCCACCTACGAATCTTTCGCTGGGGCGGTGTCGAGCATTTGCGCCCAGAGTACGCGCGTTGGGCGTCGTGGGTCGAACAAGATTCGTACGGGGATAGATTCTTGCGAACAACGCCGCGCCAGTTCGACCAGATCGCCATAGAGGTTGCAGTACGCGAGTTGCTGGGCGCCGTTGAGTTCAAAACGTAGCGCAACACGGAAACGTCGCCGTTCGTTTACCACGATTCCGGTTCGTCGCACTTTTTCGATCCGGCCCGAAGTCACAATGCCTTTGCGCAATATGCGCAAATTCCAGTGGCGATAGTGAAACGCCATGCCCACGAAAAACAGACCGGTGACCATCATCGACACGCCAAGTACAATGGCAAAAAGGCTCGTGTGGTCCACCAGATCGCTGACCACATAGCCACTCATGATCGCGAACAGGCAGCCCACGGCCATCAAGCCTGCTCCCAGCAGAACCGCAATCAGATTGCCGGAAGCCACGCGTTTTCTTCGGATACTTGCCGGCACTCGTCGTGGCGGCTGTTCGCTCAGGAATGCGGTCAGCTCGTCGCCTATCGCCACCTGGTTTGCTGCGTCGGATGACGCATCCGCCGGGGCCGCGGCAACGATCGCGGGTGTACCGGTCGCGATCTTGCTCGGCGGTTCGGACATTTCACTTACCGCATCATGAAACGTCTCGGCCACCTCGGTTACTTGGCGGATGAATTCCACCAATTCCTCCGGCGCACACCGGCTGCCAGGCCGACTTACGATCAGAAAAAGCGCGTCGCCGCGCACTTCCCAACCAGGGTTCCGGCAGAGGAAATCGAGCAGGCGATCGTTGAAGAGTTGACGCACTCGGTCGATGGGAGCACCGGTAAGATGATAGGCGCGCGTGAAGTCCGGGCAGTCTGGAAAATCAATTTTCGCAATAGGCGTCACGATCGCGGCCAATGCGAGCATGCGACTCCCGGGTTGAAGCATGAACTCCGGAAGACTCACGTCAGAGAATTCAACGCAGGCGATCGTGCGTTCACGTTCGCGTGAACCGCTCACCTGCGACGCGCCACTCGCACGGTATTCCGTCCACGTCAGGTCGGCCACGATGAGTCGCCCCGACTCGATTACCTTGCGGACCGCGTTATTGAGATCGATCATGTGTTCGCCGGAGAAAACCTCTTGAACACGATCTTCAAGTCGCGCAATCAAACCGCTGGAAAACCGTAATCCCTGCTCCACAGCAACCTGCCGCAAGCGTCGCGTCCGGCGATCGCGCAATTCGGCTCGGCAAAAAGCAATACACCAGCCGACGAGCGCTCCCAAGAGTGCGCCTCCCAGACGCGATGGTTGCGCAGCCGCGCCACTGACGTACGACCACACGGACGCCCAAACGCCCGGCAATAGAAATGCTCCACACATCGCCCCCACAACGCCACCCTGTCCCGCGACGATCGCATTGAGCAGGCGGAGCCTTCTTGCGGTTTCCATCAGCCTGAATTCCCCACACCTCCCAGCGGTGTTGATAGTCTGGTTCATCAAGGTTCTTTGGGAAGAGATGCAAGTCGCCGTCAAAGTCGCTGGCGAACTGAAATCTGTCTGCGGGATCGTTTGTCGCCCGTCAGTTACTTGTAATTCCGAAATCCCAGCCTTCTACTTTTGCAACGCGCCACTCTTGCCCGTTCAAAGTAGTGATCCAGAATTCCTCGCTCATCGGATCGGGTTGGTCCTCGCGCACCATTTTGCCAGATACCACACGACCGGTAATCGGCACATGGTCCATTAGAAGCAAGTTCAAGCCGACAAATCGAGCTTGGTCAGCGGCGGGTTACTGCGAATGATCTCACCTGTATCCGAAACTTTCAAATAATAGGACGACCGTATGTGGACACCAAGTGATACAGCGAAGTCCTCAGTCGGATCGGGCTGCTCCCAAATGTTGACCCGGTAGTTGCCGTTGTGGTGGCGAGAAACCTCCACACGATGCAGACGAGGTGGCCTGCCGACTTTCTCCAACACCTGAGACTTGATTTTTTCCGTGTGGTTCGGTGTTGCCACCGGTTCCTCTTCATTCGTGACGGCTTGATCGACCTTTGCCATTATTTCCTCGGTCAGTACAAGTTGATGATACGAGTAACGAAAAAGGCCCTCGCCACCAAGAGAGGACGAGGGCCACATGACTTGTCTTGAGATCCGAATTGCCTCCGCTCGCAACTCGCCTCTGGCTCACTCAAGCTATGCCCATTGTGGGCGTATCTCGCATCACAGTCGTTATGTGTAACGAAGCAGGATGCAGAGTTACCGTAATCGCAGAACAAAACCCGAGCCGAAATGCAGCAGACGAACAATTCACATCCAAGCGAGGCAGGAACCTTCAGTGAAAAAACTCAGTCTCTTTGCGACAAGCGGTCCCTGCCAAACCTCAACAAATAGGGTTCACTCTGAGAAGCCGGAAGAGTTCAAGCTTCCCATCGAAATGAATACGGTGGTTGTTGCATATATGCCCTCCATACGAAAAAGGAAAAGCACATCAAAACACGTTGCGGAACGTAAGCTTCCACACATTCATTCTAGGTCGTTTCGCACGGCGGTCAAGCTCATTTCGTTGACCGGTACCGCCGCCTTCTTTTTAGAGGCGGCATTACGTGATTCATCGATCCACATTACCATTACTTGGCGTCGGCAGTGGCATCTCCGTGCTTTCAACGCCCCCTCAGAAGACACCGATTAGCTCAGGAGTGGATGAAGCAATCAAAAGGTGCCAAAGATCGTTCTAGATTAACTCGCCTTACGAAGCGGCACAGACACCGGGCATGTGGTGTGAATCGCAGCCCCGCCTTTCCACTAATACTGCTGGCAGCGTGCGTGTTGCTCTCGCTGGTTGTGGGTATGGCATTGCCGTGGCTGGCGACAGTGAAATATCTCATGTCAGCTTGGTGAATGGCAGGAATGCCGTCCCTGGTGAACTTTAGCGTTGCCCCACAAGAGATGACAAAGAAGAAACGAAGAAAAATTCTCGGCGGTGCCTTAGTGATCCTCCTTGTGGGGTGGGTTCTTTTCAATCCACCAGGGCGTTTCGGCATTTGCACGTTTGGCCTTACGACCTATGGCTGCATTCCACGTCCGGTATCCGATATCCAAGTTCGTTGCGATGGCAAGACCCGCAGCGTGGAAAAGACCCACGCTCTCAAACTGGATCACGTTCAATGGTTGCTCGATCCCGTACCGTCCATTCTGATCATCGGCATTGGGTGGGAGGGAGCGGTGAATCCAGAACAACAGATAAGAGATCTCAAGGACTGTGAAGTGCGAATTCTCAAGACAGGGGAAGCTGTAAAGGAGTACAATCGGCTCAAGAGGCAGGGGAAGAGGGTTGCCATTCACGTGCATTCGACGTGTTGATTTGAAAGTTACTCCGTTCATCGATATTCATCTACGTGCATCCGTGTTGGCAATATGCTAGGCGAATCCGCCCCTCGGTGTTAGTTATTGCGTGTTGGCTGGATTCGGTCAGAGATGGGCGATTGCTTGCTGGACCGGGCCGATCAGCTTCTTTGGGAATCTGATCGACGCGAGGAAATATCCTTGCCTATCACACGGCACAGACAACACTCCCATGGACAAGCGTTCCGTCGAGCACCAGAGCCGAAGCATGATCACCGATTGGTAATTCTGCCCGATATTCCTCATGGGTGATCTCCTTGATAATAGCCCCTGCAACCTCACCGACACTCAGAACTCGCCGAAAGTTCGCCATGCCCAGCCATATTGCCCTCACATCATACCATTCCTTGAGCAGGGATCAGAAAGAGACAAATTGCCGTTGACGGGGCAACGCAATGTCGCAGCTTCCATGTTGTAGCTCACATCCAGGTCGGTATTGGCTTGTTTCCTTCGGCCTTCTGCGGTTCCTTGTCCGATATTCTGCGGTTCGTTTTCTTCGTGAAGTGTGAATTCTCGTGAACGGTTACGGAGGGGATAGGTCGATCGAGAACACGAGTGCGTTTGCGCATGCAGTGGCACACGCCTCCGTGGATAAACAGCAAACGGCGTCGTTCGTGGTCAGAGGTGACTCAATAGTCGAACCACACGGTCGCAGAGAACATCATCCGTGGATCGCCCCGGTCGACGAGCGTTTCGTAGAGTGTTGCGATCGTCCTTGTCACGCTGGCATCCAACAGGACACGATCGCCGGCCACCACGCGGATCGGCTGATCAAGATCGACAAACTCATCGCTTAGCAACAGCCCAAGGCGACTCACGTCACACTTGTCAACCGTAAACCGCTGCCCATCGCGGCGCACGACAATCTCGCTGCGCGCCTTGCGCTGGTCTTGCGGCACTCGCAGCCAATAGAACCTCGCGGAAGTCACATCGTCCTGCTTCCAGACGACTTTGTCAGGAAATCGATTACGAGTGAACTGGGCCATCCACTCGATCGCCTTAGCGTCTTCACGATCGAGCCAATGCCCTTTGCCGTCGTAGATCTTCGCCCAGTGCACGTACCCGTTCGGATCGGCCTTGTGCAACTCGGCTAACTTAGCCTGCCATTGCCGGCCGATCTCGTTGCGCCGATAGGCACCGTCGTTGCCACCAACATGAAGCGAGAACGGCAGGTTGCGCAGCCCTAACGGTGACGTTTCGTTAGGGTGCCCCGCCATCATCGATGCGGCAGCGAGGCTATCGGCCATGCGCGGAGCAAGCTGGTAGACGCCATCGCCTCCGGCAGAGTATCCCATCAGGTAGACGCGATCGGGATCAACGTTCTCGAAGACAATCATGTCCTCGATCAGTCTTCGAAACAGCGGGTCGATATGCGCCTGATGCCACAGATTCCATGTATCGGTCGGAGCGCGCGGCGCGACATAAACGCCTTCCTTCGGCGTATAGAGTTTCTTCTGATTCTCCCACTGGCGATCGTTAACCGGCTTGGGCGCACCGCCACCACCGTGCATCGAGATATAAAGACGGTGTCCTCTTTCCCCCGGCTTGCCATAGACCTTATACCAAAACGGCATCTTACGGTCGCGATACGTCAGCACACGCGATTCCATTTCCGCCGCGCGCGTCTGTTTGATCGCCTTGCGATGGTCTTCCCACAGCATCTCGCGCGCGGTGATCGCCTGCCGCTTTGTCAAAGGCGCCGTGGCGAACGACTGTTTGGCGAGCACCACGCGTTGCTCGGCAGGAAGTCGCAAATAGCGGCGCAGTGCACGCATGGGGTCTTCTTTGCGCTCGAGGCGATCGCTCCCAGTCTCGTCGGGCTGCAAGTCCAATCGAACCGTCACGAGTTCACCATCCTGCCGAGGCCGAATCGACTTCACGATGCGCTGGTCGCCGAAGCGGATTTCGACCTGGTAGTCTTCGTCGAGTTTCAATTGGGCGGAGACATGGTCGTTGCGATCAAAGCGTTCATCTTTGGTCTTACCGGCAAAGACGACCTTCCCCATGGCATTGCGTACTTCGATGTTGGCGCAACAACGATCTTGAGCGTTCGCGAGCGTTTGGAACAGCACTCGAGCGAAGCCGGAAGGCACTTCGTGAGCGACCGAGGTGTAACGATCGGTGACGTTAACCGCCCACGTCGGATCTGCCTCGCGCAACCATACCATCGGGAACGCCAACGGAGTTCGTCGAAAACTGACGGCGTAAATGGCGTGCCGACGGTCGTCCCGTTGTGCCGTGGAGGCTCGCTCCACGAACCACGCGCGATCCAAATCGTCACCAGTCGGTTCGGCCGCACCGGTAAAATGCCAAGCTCCATCCCAGACTTCGACCCATGAGTGATTGCCACTGCTATCCGACCACAACGGAGTCCCGACGAATCTGGCGGGAACCCCCACGGCGCGACACGCGTCAATCAACAGGATGGATAACCCCGTACAGGAAGCCAGTCCGCTATCGATCGACTCGAGCGGCCCCTGATCGGCACGCCGTCGCTTTGTTGAATACTTGACACTGACAAGCGGGAAGATCTTGTGATTGAGAATAACCGCAGCTTCGCTGGCGCTGCGTGCATCTTTGACCAGTGGCTTGAACCGCTCGTAGAACTGCTTGCGCCAGCGGTCACGACGTTCGCTGACATTGGCATACGGCAGAATTTCGTTGAAGAAGGTTGCCACGGGGATCGAGTTGTGCCATGGCGTCTCGCGCCAAGCTCGGTAGGCGTAACGCACGTTCTCCAACAGGTAATCACTCGACAGCCGCTGCAAATCACCTGGTGGCATATTGGCGATCAGGAACTCCATTCCGGCGTGCATATCCGGCTCGATCTGCTTCAACGCGCGCTCGATTTCGGCTCGGTTCTCACCAGCCGCTTCAACCGCCGCCACCATCCGCGCTGGGATCGCTTCACTACCACGAGCACACTCGGGCCCCGAAGTCAGCCCAATGGCGACGGCAATCGGACAGATCGCTATACCAACCAGAAAACGCATGAATAGCAACTCCCGTTGTGAATCGTGAAACTGGACCCACGCAGCGAGTGGGGCGGGATCGACGGACGGCAATGACAGATGACCAGTGTCGCGATGACCAGTGTCGCGATGACCATTTCCCTGGCGCCTCCCGACAGACAAAACACGGAGCGCGCGCTCGATAAGGTCATGCTCCGCCACCAGTTGGTCGATCGATTTCATAACAGCTCCTATATAGTGGGTGCGCACACACACCCAAGTGCTTTGAACGTTCTCTTGGCTCGACGCACGTTCGGAACAGTCCGTCACGAAGCATCGACGGACCGGACACCTCAAGTGGAGGGACTGATTTGAGCGTGGAGTGAAGCTGGTGAAAATCACATGGCGCTTTACGGCCTCGGATGCCGAATGCGACTAACTGGCCCAGAATCAATGATGATTTCAATTTCTGACGCATTCATAAAATCGACATCCCAACCTGCAACCTGTTGATGTCCCGAAGTCCCAAGTGGGTTCGTGACAACTCCATTGTTGACACACATCGGCGGCGTATAGAGCGGAGCCTTCTTGCGGTTTCCATCAGCCAGAATTACCCATACCTCCCAGCGGTGTAGATAGTCTGGTTCATCAAGATTCCTTGGGAAGAGATGCAAGTCGCCGTCACAGTCGCTGGCGAACTGAAATCTGTCTGCGGAATTGTTCGTCATCCGTAAGTTCCTTGCAGTTCCGAAATCCCAGCCTTCTACTTTTGCACCGCGCCACTCTCGCCCGTCTGAAGTAGCGATCCAAGATTCCTCGCTCATCGGATCGGGTTCACCGAAAAGGTTACTCATCTTCCCGTCCCATGAACTGAAAGCGAGCTTTCACCGCCAACCTTTCTTCGACCCGCTCCACGTCTTGCCGTTCGTCTTCGCCGCTTCCTGACCGGCCAAGACTCGTTCCCGCCGCACCCCGTTGCCTACTACCCGCTATCCTTCCTTTGTTAGTGTAACTCGGCCGGAACCGTAAACTCAACAGCAACTTGGGCTCAGCTCTCAGTTGTCCCGGAAATTCGTCGCGCATATGATATATTTGACACGCTCCCAGCGTGCCAAAGCAACGTACGCGCGCAATCTGACCGTGCGATGCCCGGCGGGTCTTGGAAATTCACAAGATATTGTCGGCTCGATGCAGCGTTGACAACTGAACCAGAAGCAGCGCAAAAGCATGGCCCCAGTACTGTCGGTTGACGGCCGATGAGGTGCCGCGAGCAAGCGTCTAGCAGCCGAGGGCAACAATGCCACGGGCGAGAACGACATGGACCGTTCTGTTCTTTTTTGCCCATCATTTTCTTTGCCCTCCAAGGAGCACCACCAGACGCGTCGTCCATGAGCGCAACGGGAGAGACGGGCAAAGAAGATGACGGGCAAAAAACAGCGTTCGGCGGTACGTCCTCCGATCAGGTTGCCGTTTGCCATGCTTCGAGCTAATCGAGCGAAAACTCGGGCCAGAAAGCGTCACGTCCGCCATGAACAGTTACCGGCTGTTGAACAGCCGGCGCCCCCTCGTGCCCAAGCGACAGAGGATATTCTGCAACAGCGGCTCTTCTTCCCGCCTCGTTTGATGTCTTTGTCGATATGGAAAGGCGGGCGGTTGGAAAATCGCAAGGTGGCCATGAGTGGAGGCGGCCACCAGGACTCGCAACGGGTCTCGGAAAGCTATGCACGCCAAAGCCAGATGCGCAAATGGCGAATATTGACAACAAACGGGCTTCACGCTAAATTTCACAGTAGACCATCAAGAGGTAACAATGGCAAATTCACTCAATCTATCGCTTACCGACGAGTTGCGGGCCTTTATCGATGAGAACTGTGGTGACGGGACACTATACGCAACGCCCAGCGAGTTCGTGCGGGATGTCATCCGTCGGCACAAGTTCCAGCAAGAGGCAAGCGAGGTGCGCGACGCAATCGTCGAAGGCTACCAGGATGCCATATCGGGCCGAACCATCGCTTTCGATGGCAATCTCAAGGGGATGCTCAAGAAAGCCCGGAAGTGAGCGTCAAGAAGACCAAGTCGAACCTGCTACTTACCGAGCGGGCGCTGCGCGACATCGCCGAGATCGAACGCTATTCGATTTCAAAATGGGGGAAGAAGGCGGCCGCCAAATACATCATCGACATCGAAGCGGCGCTGTCCCTGCTACAAGAGAACTCCGCACTATTGCGGGCTGAGGAAGATATACACCCAGAACTGCGATTTTATCGAGTGAACAAGCACCTCCTCGTTTGCGATGTCCAGCAAAAAACAATCTTTCTGCTCACGGTGATCCATGCCAGCCGCGACATTCCAAGCCGATTGGCAGAGATGCAGCCCAGCTTGACGGTGGAAGTCGAACTGCTGCACCAGAAACTCGCGAAACGCAAGAAGCGGTAGCTTGGATTGTACTCGCGCGCGGTGCCCAACATTTCAGCACCGTCGCTGCCGAAGGTGCTGGAAATCATCGATTGGAAACCGCAATCTCGACATGGACCAGAGTTGGAAGGGCGGTGTCCAATCCACGCGTCTTCCGAACCGGGCGAGTCGACGTTCTTCGTTGACCTAATGCTCGACACGTTCGAGTGCAGCGAGCCTGGCTGCCGAAAGGGTGACCATCTCGACCTGTTCGCCGCAGTAACGGGAGCCTCTCTCTTCGACGCGGCCATCGAGCTTTGTGAGAAGACCGGTGCGCAGATTCCCTGGAATGGGTAAGTAAATTGGAGGTCCCGTGATTGCTTGACGATGGGAGATGCAAGTCAAAGACGCCCCCGTTTGCAGGCACAATGTGACGTGATACTAGGTTTGCAATTGCCGAACACAAAAGGACTTGCAGATAAATGC
>JAJRVM010000151.1 GCA_024277285.1 Planctomycetota bacterium | reverse complement strand
GATGCGGATGTCGCCTCAACTCGCCGTCCTTCAGCGCGCACGCCGCCGCCGCTGACGGGAGCGTAAGGAAGCCGTCACACTGACTCGAACCGTATCGCGATGCCACACGCGCGCTCGACGCGGCGCGGCTCTGGCCTAGCGGTTAAACGGCGAGGCACTCTCGAATGGCCTACCGCCTGCTCGGCCAAGATCGCCATGAGACCATCCAAATAGACATCCTCGTGCGTGCGCACGCGGTAGGAGTTCGGCCAGACGTTCCAAGAACAAGATAGGTAATGAACCTGCCCGCGTGCGACTGGCCTGGAATGGATCCGTTTGAGCGGAGTGTCATCCGTGAAAATCCGTGGCCGTTAGAACGTATCGCGTCTTGATGCGGCGTCGGCAGCGAGGCGATGTGATGGCACGTTGTACGCTCGGCCGTTTTGTTGATGGTGCGTGCCACCCTGGGCTTCCATAGCAGCGGCCCTTCGGGCCGCACGCGTCAGGCCTCACTGGCATGTGACACGTGCATGGCATCGACCGGGTGGCACTTACTGCGATCGGTATTGGCCATGCCTGGCGGTGGGTTTCTGAAAGGTCATCAGCAAGCTGCCGGCGTATCCTGGCTGGGATCGAAACGGCGGTAGACGCCGATTAGCAATGCCGTCGTAATGGCGGCGGCAGCGGTCGTCAAAGCCCACATGCCACTGATGAAAATGAAACTACCAATATTGTGCAGGTTGGCTGGCAGTAGCTGGAACGTCAAGTACCGGGCGACAAACGCCCAAATCAGGGCGATCGCCAACGCGCCGGCGAACAGGATTCCTTTGCCCGTGAAGGTAAGGATCGAGCGGAAAAACACGCCGAGCCCTTCCTGGTTCAGGCGATAGGGGTAGAGCAGGAAGATCAAATTCTCCAAAGCGAAGATCAGGACGTTGGTCGGGATCAGCACCAGCATTGCCATGCAGAGCCAGCCGATAGGGTACGGGCGAACCACGATTGCGACCAGCAACACTACCAGTTGGAACAGCGAGCAGAGTAACACGGGTACCGCAAGTTGGCCGAGCGTGACCGCCGTCGGACTGATTGGCAGGCCCTTGAGCACGGCCAATCGATCGATGTCGCGCCGAAAATCGAATTTGAAGGCGGTTGGCAATAGTAGGAACGAGTAGAAAACCAGGCCGCCGACAATTTGTATCAGCATGATGCGTCCGCGGTGCGGTGTAAACAAGGTTGTGCAGGAGAGGATCCCCGGCACGATCATTGCCACACTCAACGACGTGCGGTAGTGGATGGCACCCAAAGTTTGCCGCCACGCCAAGCTTCCGGCGCCTTGCAAACGCAGCGGCAGACGCACCGGATGCCGTGCATCGCGGTTCGTTCCCTCAGTTGTCGCACTGCTGCGACGAGGTTGCAAGAACGCACTACGCTCGGCCGCCACACGCCGCTGTTGAAAGTGAAGGTCGAGCCATATGACACCAGCTCCCAACGCCACGATCAGTGTGCCAGCGATCAACAGGTTCGTAAGCAACATCGCCGAGAAACTGGGCGCCAGGATCACGTTGGCGAATACCGCAAACGGTGCTTCCACCACCGGTCCGATTCCCGTATGACGTAGATCCAACAAAGCGTTTACGATGCGCATGGCGATGGCCAGGGATGTTGGCAACTCGCCACCACCAGTCGGGCTGTCCAAGGGGAATACGCGGGCCAATGCGGCGCCACCGCAAACGGCGGCAAGTCCGAGTACGGCTATTCGGAAACGGATGAACTCCTTGCACGACATGCCATAGACGACGATCTCGATGCTCATGCGCACCAGGTCGACGAACAGCAGCGCCATCAACATGCCGGCGAAACCGGCCAACCAGATTCGCAGGTCGGGGAGCATGACCAGTGAGAAACAGGCTGCCTTTGCCACGGCGGCAATCGCGATGGCGATCAGGCGGTAAGTCACCAGGTCGTAGCGGCGCAACGGTGCGCCGCCAAGCAATTCTTGCTCGGCAGGCGTCCACTCAAACGGCTCGATCGGCGTATGACATGCGGCCTTGAGCAAGTGCCAGATCGCGTAAGCCAGCAATCCCATGGGAATCCAGACAGCGAGCTTCTCCGGGTCAGCCGGAGCGCGTAACAACAGGCCCGCAGCAACCTGTCCGAGCCAGGCGATCGTCAAGAGCACGGCCAGGATCGAGAGTATCAAGCGGCGTCGACCGCGAAAACGCTGAAGCGTGCGCGCGATACGCGCCGAAGCTTGGAAGCGTAATAGCTGCAAGATGGCAGGATGTGGCGTCATTCTGTACATAATGGCTCGGGGTTGATTCGGCAGTTGCCAATTGCTTTTGAAAATGAGTTGTTGCAGGATTCCGTGCCGCCAGCAGGGCTGTAACGAGGTTGCGCTTCCAGCACCTGCAAAATGCCTTGGTGGGTCACCTTGTTTACACTCAGTGCAAGGGTCGTCAGACGTTGTTTCTCTTTTGCTTCACAGTGACTTGTGCGCCAAAGCCAATCTCGAATTGTCATCCAACGGGAACGGCCCGTGTGTCCACGTTGGCATGGTCGGCAACCGGACCGACATGTTCCATCGCCCGGAAAAACACGTCTTCGAGCGTTGCGTCGTCACGCGAGTCGGCAAAGCGAGAACGCAGTTGACCAAGTGTCCCGAGAAAATGTTGCTGGCCGACGTCCAGGATCAACACATGGGTGCAGATATCCTCGACCATCGCCAACAGGTGCGAGCTGATGATGACCGCCGCACCTTGTTGAGCCCGTTCGACAATCGTCTGCTTGAGGACGCGGATGCCTCGTGGGTCGAGTCCGGTCATGGGCTCATCCAGAAGCAATGCCTGAGGGTCGTGCAAGTAGGCGCAGCAGATAGCTAGTTTCTGACGCATACCTCGGGAGAGATCCGAGGCACGGGTATGCCGCTTGAATTCCAGGTCGAATTGTTCCAGTAGCCGAGCCATCTTGTCGGCCGGCTCTTCGACGCCGTAAACGCTTGCCGTAAACGTCAAGTGTTGTTCCACCGTAAGGTCGTGAAACAGCTGGGGATCATCAGGGACGTAGGCCGATCGGCGTTTGGCTTCCAATGGCGCGTCATCCAGGTCGAAGCCGGCCACGCGCAGTTTTCCACCACTCGAAGGGATGATCCCGGTCAGGGCGCGCAGTGTCGTGGTTTTCCCCGCGCCATTGGGGCCGACCAACCCCAAAACTTGCCCCGCGGCGACTTGAAACGACAATCCAGTCACAGCTACCGTCGAGTCGTACGCCTTGCAAAATTCTACAGCTTCGATCACGAATGAACTCCTGAATCTCCTTCGACCTGCACCAATTTGGCGGCGTGAGGCGTCGACCTCTTCGGTTCGTGCGTCGCGGCGTGAGTGCAGCGAGTCATTCGTCTTCGCGACGCTACGGATATCAAAAACCTACCTCTCAAACTCAGAACGTGTCTCATAAATGGTCCCCAACGCACAATCGGGTTCGAGTTCAACCTCTATTGTGGAGCAAAACCAAGCGACCTTCGGCTCCAAGTCGCTCCTCAGCGAATTCCCAAACACGTTCTCAGATGCTGTTTGCGCTCAGATGCTGTTTGCGATTGACGGTCTTTTGGCACTTGCCGATCCGAGCTGGCACTGCAATTATTGTTGCTGGGCCGGCACGCGTTGTCTGCCTGTAGCGGTTGTGCCGACTGATTGTGCTAGCCCAATCGTATTGGCCCAATCGGACCGACGCAGTTCCAATTTGGCGCGCGGGGGTGGGCAACCGCGATTGCCCGTGGCGTCGCAGAATCGCTGCTGGAGTCGAGAGTCGGTTCGCGGTCGGCGCGAGCCATGGCCGCGTGCGTCAATTGTTCGCTATCTCGCTACGGGTCTGGGTAAAACCATCGACCTGACGTTGCCGAGAGCATACGTGTTCGGATAGAAATAGAGATACGCATGGCAGATGCGGGGCGCGTCGTATTTGAATTGAGCTTGTGTCAAAGATGTCGTGGGCCGAGGTCAGCGTGGGGGATGAGATCAGGTGAGCGAACGATGACGAGCGTTGAAGCTTGGCCTATCTGTTGTTATTTATCAGGCCAGGAGCATCTAGAGCCGTAACCCCGAAAGCTGATTCGATGACCATCGAGAAATCGTGTACGATCACCATCTGTCGAAGTAACACGGGCTATTTGTTTCGCGTTGTCGGACGTGGCACTCTGCGCGAGAGCCCAGCGGTTCGTGACTTTGTCAGCGGCGCGATGGACGATGGTGTGGACGTGGTGATGGACCTGTCGCAGTGCGAGCATCTGGACAGTACGTTTCTTGGATGTCTGGTGATTTTGCAGCAGCGCGGCGGACCCGGTTTGTTTCAAGTCTATGCGGACGAGCCGACCCGTCACAGGCTGTTTGGTGCATCGCATATCGAGCGAGTCTTGGTGTTCTTGGACCGGTTGCCCGACGGTGTTGGCGAACCCGTGGTCCTACATACTACCTACCTCGATCGAGAAGAACTCGGCCAGCACCTGCTCCACACGCACCGCAAACTGGCTGAGCTTGGTGGCCCATGTGCCGAGACGTTTCAGCGCGTCGTCAAGCGGTTGCAAGAAGAACTGGGCAAGCCTTCGTCTTGAGGGTGGGTGTGGATTTCTTGTGACGCAAGTCGCGTTGCGACAAGGCAACGGTTTACCGGTGCTCGAACGCAGCTCGCGTCAATTTGGAACAAAAAGCGTCGCGTCGACCGCGAGAAAAACGGTCGTAGAAATGGTTTTTTGGCACCCCATGCGTCATCTTTGCGGTGCTGGCCAGCCCTTCTAGAATACTCGTGGTGGGAAGTTTATGAAGGAGCTTGCATGTTTCGTACGAAGTCAGGCGTCAGCAGTGCCGGTGTCATGCGCGCGAGTATCGGTTTGCTCGTCGTGATTGCCGTGGCCACCGGTTTGAATTTCTGGTTAGTCGCCGAGATTCGCAAAGAGCAGCATGCGGTGGCCGAGATTCTTCGTGGTGGCGTGCAAGAGGATATACTCCGTTTGGGGTCGTTGCCGGCCGAACTGCGTTGGCAGCTACTCTTTACCGTCGTTCTCCTCGTAGTGCTCTTGGTCCTGGCGGCCGCACTGGTGTTTGTGGTACGTGCCTATTTGGCAAGTGAAGCCACGTTGCGCGATACGGAGACACTGGCGCGCGACATTTTGGGGAGCATCGACTACGGAGTGATCACGACCGACACGCTAGGGAACGTCACGAGTATCAACGCTCAGGCCAAAACGCTGTTCGCCTTGAGTGCAGAACCGCTTGGCGTGCCGCTGGCGGTGGTGGTGGACGATACGCTGCTCGCCCAAATGTGCCACGATGTGCGCGCGACAGGCAAGGCTATCCACGACTGCGAATTCACCGTAGAAGTGAAAGATCGTCGCCACGAGTTGCGTGCTGATTGCCACTGTCTCTGCGACGCGACCGACCAGCGACGGGGCACGGTACTGCATATTCGTGACGTGACTCAACAGATGTTGCTTCAGCAGCGCATGCGGCGCATGGAGCGTTTCATGGGGCTGGGGACACTGGCAGCCGGGCTCCACCACGAGATCAAGAATCCGCTGAGTGCGCTTTCATTGCATGTGCAGTTGCTTGAGGAGGGGCTGGCGGGACAGGTCGAAGAGCCGCTGCTCGAAAACCTCAGTGTGCTGAAAACGGAGGTGACGCGGATTACGGGAGTGCTAGAGAGTTTTCGCGACTACGCGTCGCTCGAACAGCTTAACCTCGCGCCGCTCGACGTGCGGCAAGTCGTGCAACAGACGGTCGACTTGATTCGACCGCAGGCCCAGCAGCAAGGAGTGACGGTTGGTTTCGACGCCCGCCCGGCAGGGATTCGCAACGTGATGGGGGACGCCGTGCGGCTCGAACAAGTATTGCTCAATCTGGCTATCAATGCACTCGAAGCGATGCGACAGGGCGGGGATCTGGTTTTTCTGGTGAATGCGGTCGATGGTCACGTGGTCGCGCGTATCACCGATTCGGGCACAGGTATTCCCGAGGATGTGCAAGCCTATGTTCTCGATCCCTATTTCACGACCAAAAGTAGTGGCTCTGGCATGGGACTTGCATTTTGCGAAAAGATTGTTCGCCAACATGGTGGTCAACTCGGGTTTGATACCAGTCCGAGTGGTACTTGCTTTCACATTACTCTGCCGGTGACTGACGAAGAATGAATGAACTTGCGCACAAACTGCTGATTGTGGATGACGAGCCCAATATTCGCACCGGGCTTTGCCAGGGGCTCAAGCGTGAAGTGGAGTTGGTCGAGTCTGCCGCCAACGGCGAGGAGGGACTGCGAAAATTCCAACAGAGTGGCCATGACATCGTGATTACCGATGTGCGGTTGCCCGGCGACTTGGACGGGCTCGGCCTGCTCAAGCAGATCCGCGATACGCGTCCGGAAACATGCGTGATTGTGATCACGGCGTTCGCGTCGGTGGAAATGGCGGTCGAGGCGATGCGCAACGGCGCTTTCGATTTCGTCACCAAACCGATCGATCTGAATGTCATTCGGTTGCAGGTGCGCAAGGCACTCGAACACCGCCGCCTTGCAGCCGAGAACCGAGCACTTCGCAAGCGGTTAGCCGATGCCGGCGAAGTGCCGGAGATCGTTGGCAACTGTCGCGCCACGGACGAACTGCTACGTCAGATTCGGCAGGTTGCCGGTAGCGACGCCACCGTGTTGCTCAGTGGTGAAAGTGGAACGGGCAAGGAACTGGCGGCTCGGGCGATTCACAATTTGAGCGCTCGAAGCAATCAGCCATTCCTGTCGGTAAACCTTGGCGCGCTGCCCGATACGTTGTTGGAAAGTGAGTTGTTCGGGTACGAAAAGGGCGCGTTCACCGGAGCTCAACAGCAGCGACCTGGCCGGTTTGAAATGGCCAGTGGCGGGACCATCTTTCTGGACGAAATCACCGAAATGTCTTCGCGCAGCCAGGTCGACTTGTTGCGTGTGCTGGAACAGCGTGAAATACGCCGGCTCGGTGGTGACCAGATGATTCCGATCGATGTACGCGTCGTTTCTGCCACGAATCAGGATATTGCCGGCCTGGTTGCCAGCGGACGGTTTCGGGAAGATCTCTATTATCGGTTGAATGTGGTGCCAATACGAGTTCCGGCGCTGCGCGAACGTCGCGATGACATCCCGCTGCTGGTAAGCCACTTCATGGAGCAGTTTTGCCAGCGGCATCGCCGGCCTCAGCAACGGCTGACGCCTGCCGCGATGCGGGTACTGGTCGGTCATCATTGGCCTGGCAACGTGCGCCAGTTGCGTAATTGTGTCGAGCGAATTGTCGTTACTATCGACGGCGAGATCGTCCATGACGACGAACTGCCAGATGAGGTTCGTGAAGCGACCGCGGTCCGTTCCAGTACGTTGGCTCATGCCGTGGAACAGGCGGAACAGCACGCGATTCGCGCCGCATTGGCCGCCTGCGATTGCCATCGAGAACGAACGGCGAAAATGCTGGACATCAGTGTGCGGTCACTCCACTACAAAATGAATCGATACGGTTTGCATTAGTGCTGGGCCCGGACGTATTTTCTTGCCCTTCAGGCCCGTGCGGTTGAAGCTGGCTTCTTGGTGGTTCTTTTGGGAGGGCAAAGAAGATTAAGGGCAAAGAAGAAGGGAATCTGGGTGGTCCACTGCGCCGCGATTCAAGATTGTGAATCGAGATCACGGTCAAGGTCATGATCTTGTTCGGGGCTTCGAAGCTCCATGATCCGTTCGTGATAGGCGGCGATGACATCCTTGCGATTTAGCATGCCGAGTATCTGGTTTGGGTTCTTGGGGTCGACCACTGGGACATCATCAATGTTCTTTCGGGTGAAGACGCGCAGCGCTCGGTGGAGGTCGTCGCCAGGCGTGACCGTCAACACGGGCTGTGCGGCAAGATCGGTTGCCAGGATCAGTGCCCCGGCTCCGTCACCGGTGAGGATCGACCTCAGGTCGCGGAGCGAGAAGATGCCGGTCAATTGGCCGTCCTGGTCGACTACGGGAAAATAGGCGTTCTTGGAGCGCGCCGCCATTTTCAGAATCTCGGGCAGAGGCGTCTCTTCGGGCACGAGGTCTAGTGTGCGCTTCTTATCATAAACCTCGGCGACGTGGATCTGTTCGAGGATATCGATCACGAAGTCGCCTTGGTGAGCCGGGCTGTCGACCAACGAAGGCACTTGCTCTTCGTAAAGCGTCCAGCGCGACGAGAGGATCGCGGTGTTGACGATCGACACGAGCATCAGTGGCAGCAGCAACCCGTAGGAGCCGCTCATTTCGCAAACCATTAACATTGCCGTCAGCGGAACGCGCGCCACGCCTGCGAAAAAGCCCCCCATCCCGACCAGTACAAATGCTTCCGGATGCTCGATGATGCCGGGCACTACGCTGTTGCAGAATTGTCCAAAGGCGCCACCGAGCATGGCACCAATGAACAGCGACGGCGCGAAGACACCGCCGCTACCGCCCGAGGAAATCGTCAGCGAGGTGGCAACGATTTTTCCGAAGCAGAGGACTAGCAGCAGAGTGAAGGTCATTGAATTGTGGCCATCGATGGCCATTTGAATCCAGCCGTAACCGCCTGACATCAATTGAGGAAGCCAGAGGGCAAGCACGCCCAAGAGCAGGCCGCCGATGGCTGGTTTAACGTGATTGGGGATTGGCAGCATTCGGAAGAAGCGGTTCCGCAGTCCGTAGAAAACGTTAACGTATAGAAACCCCACGATCGAACAGACGACGGCAAAGATGAGGTAGATTGGCAGTTCTTGGATGTTATCGAAGGCCAGGTTCTCCGGAACGCGAAAGGCAAGCCCTTGTCCGAAGATGACGGCGAATACGGCATAGGCCGTAATTGAAGCGATAAAGCAGGGTGCCACTGCGGCAAACTCCAACGCGGTGGAACCGTACAGCACTTCGCTGGCGAATAGCGCTCCGCCCAGTGGTGCGCGGAAAATGGCGCCGATCCCGCCCGCTCCACCCGACAGTACGAGGATGCGCCGTTCGTGTTCGCCCAAGCCAAGCTTCGTGGCCAGGAAAGAACCAAATCCGGCGCCGATCTGTGCAATTGGCCCTTCACGGCCGGCCGAACCACCGGTTCCGATCGTGATGATCGACGCGACTGCTTTGACGAACGGCACGCGCGTTCGGATACGGCCTCCCAAGCGGTGAAACGCCTTCACCATGGCGTCGGTGCCGTGCCCCTCCGCCTCAGGGGCCAGGCCGTAAACCAGCAAGCCACAGAGCAGTCCGCCGATGGTGGGAACCAATAACACGGCCCACCAGTGCGTCGGGAGCTGCATGACGTGCGCGACACCTTCGTCGCCTGCGGGAGGCGGGTAGTATCCTTCGACATGCCCCAACGCATATTCTTGGAACAGTTCCAGCAGCCAGTAGAAGCCTGCCGCGCCCAGGCCGGCAACGAGGCCAACCAGCGACGCAAGCAAGATCAACCGCCCGCTGGCCTCGGTATCAAAAATCGAACGAAAGTGACCCAGCAGGCTTTTCAAGGTGATTCACTCATTTCCAACGCGTGGTGTAATTCGTTCCGAACGATGTGGTCGTTTCAGCAAGCAGTCTTATTCGACAGAGCCGGAGTGTGCTCGACTTGTGATCGAAGCTCGTGTCAGGAGAACTGGCCGTGTGCATGGCACGGTGGCCCTGTTTCCTGTTTGGTTTGCAACTACTTGGCTTGCACTACGTTCCGCGGGTGCCTGAAGCGTCGTGGGCAGTTGCAAAGTCGTTGGTAATCGAGCAAACAATGTGCCAAACCCGTCCGGTCCGGCGATGTTCGCGCTCACTCGCGGTAACGCCCATCGATACCGCAATATCTTGCACAAGGCTGCAAGATATTGCAGGTTAAGTCCTGTTCGCTGTCCGCTTTTGCTTTGCGAGTCCTGCGGCGGTTCACCCCAAAAACCGTTCATTCACCGCACTGCCCACACTCAGTTGTCCCGTTGTCAGCAGTCTGTGCGATACACCGCCGAGCCGACATCCCCCGCCCTCTTGGCGGCAGTTGACCCTCTTGGCGCAGTTGGCCTTCTTGCGTAGTTGACAAAGTGCGGCGCACTATTTGCTTATTCCCTTTTCCGTACTTAGCGACGCGTAATGTTGCCGACGTTCGGCGAGCGCGTGTCAGGGGATCTGTCGCATGAACATGGGACCGAGTGTATTGGCCAGGACTGAAACAGGTAACCCGGATTGGGGCAATCTGCTTGATTTCCTTGATTCCGACTCCGTTGTAACGCTGCCCGCCGATGCCGAAAAGAGGGCGGTGTTGACGTTCATGGTCGAATCCCTGGCTGCCAAAGGACGGCTGTCGCGTGCATTGGTTCCTACCGTCACGGCGGCTTTGACGCGGCGCGAACAACTCGGGACCACCGGGTTGGGGCATGGTTTGGCTTTGCCGCATTTGCGATTGCGAGAGGTCGCCGAGTTTACCGGGTTGATCGGAGTTGCTGCGACTGGGATCGATTTTGGTTCGCTTGACGGCCTGCCAACGCGCGTTGTGATTCTCGTTATTTCGCCATTTGAACGGCGTGCGCAACATGTCGAGATACTGGGCCGAATTGCCACACTCTTCTCCGACAAGACGTTGCAATACTCGGTACGGATTCCTCGTTCGCCCGACGCACTGCTGCATTTGCTTGGAATCAACAAACAACGGACTGTTAAATAGAGGAACACTCACTGGAGGAACACTGTGCAATGAACGACACGATGCTCTATGTCATGGTTGGTCTGCTCATCGGTGTGTTCGGCTGGGCTACTTTTGAATACGCGAAAGCGGGTTACGAGGCGTGGAGGGAGCAGCACCATTCACCTGTTGCCGAGCAACCCAATAGCGAAGAGACGAAGACCGGATAGTGATGCGCTCCGCGCATGATGACACCTGGCGTCGCGCGCCGCTATTTGAACCGCGTGCGGGCATACGGCTTGCTCAGCACGACCAACGCCCAGATTCCAAACGGGATACCGAGTAGGATGAAGGGCGAGCAGCAGGGGATCGTGGCGACAATCGCGGCCGTGACGGCGCCGGCGTAGCCCTTCATGCGGATCATGCAGATCGAACCGTAGGTGAGGGCGGCCGTCATGATCAGCCACATCCCCAACGCCACGATTCCACCTGTGAATTCCCCAAAACCTTTGGGAGTCGAGGCGTCAATTTCGCTGAGCCGAATGATCTGGGCCGGAATCGAGGCGAGCAACAGCAGCATGAAAACAGTCGACAGCACCAGCAGGAAGATCCCCGGGATGATCACCGGGTTACCTGCATTGTTGTTGGCATCTGCCTGGGCACTGGGGGCCGAATAGGGGTTCGCGTCCGGTCGTTCTTCAAATGGGCGCTTATCCCCAAATGGATTGTTGCTCATTCCGTGTGGCACACTTTCCTTCGATACTTGACGTTGCTCTTGGGGAATTGCGAGCGCGGTGTTTTTCCCGTAATTTCTCGATAACGTCGTGCATCTGTTTCTGGCGGCGAAACCGCTCGGGCAGTGTGGTCGAAAATGCGATTAACAGCGCCACATGGCCGGCGGTGACGATCAACGCGAGCCGACGGCCATCGTTATCTTTGGAAAGGAGAAAGAAACGGTACCACAGAATGCCGCTCAGAGACAAGCAGGCGAGAAAGGCGAGCATGTTGTTGAACCAGTTCGTATTCAACAACAGCAGGAAGCAGACGCCGACGAAACCGAGTACTACGCTGGCGGCAACGGGGGCTTTGATGCGCCGCTGGACAGCGTCACTTGACGCGCCAGCAGTTGTAGGTGCTGCGAACGGGTTTTCAGGCGACTCGTCAGGCATGGCCCCCGCCCGGCGCAGCAAGACGCTGCTCAAGTCGAACGCGTAGCAAAACCTGCTACGCGTTCTCTCTGGTTGTCCGAGGTGCAGTCGTCTAGCGTCCCATTCCCGGTGGCAAGCCGCGCATTCCGGGCGGCATGCCTTGCATACCTGGTGGCATACCTCCCATGCCTGGCGCTGGCGGCGCGGGTTCGGGTTTCTTGATCCCTTCCTGTTCCAGCTGGCGGAAGGAATCGAGCCCAAACCCTTCTTCCTTGGCGTTGGCCGATTCCTTGATCAGATCATTGCGACCGAGGTGGACTTTCTTGTACTCATCCTCCGAGATGATGTAGTACCAATCGGCAAACCGCGCGTTCAGCTCGGCCACTTTCTGGTTAGCCTTTTTCAGCTGCTCCTCGCGTTCATCTTTCTTGCGCTGGTTTTCTTTCCGGATCCGTTCCTGTTTCAACTCGAGGTCGGATTTTTCATCCGCCGCACCACCGTCTTTTTTGTCTTCCTTCTTTACTTCGTCCGTCTTGTTGGCTTCGTCCTTGGCGTCTTCTTTCGCCTCGGTCTTATCTGCATCCTCGCCACCAGGAAGCGGTTCGAGTTGGAGTGGCGGGAACTCGGACTCGTTTAACCGAGCTGAGACGAAGAGGTATCGGCTGAGCTTCCCTTCCTCGGATTCCTGTTGTACATCGGCGATTTCGCCGAACCGCAGCAGGTACTGAACACCGTCTTTCAGCCCGATGACTAATTCGCCGTTAGCGGCGTGCAGCTCGGGCTCGCTCCCTGCGACGCTGGCCAGATAAAACCCACGGTTCGTAAGTGACAAGAGGCTTTCCTGGTTGTTTGCGATTTCCGTGCCGGCCTTCAAGTCGGCGCCCAGCCCCGTTGGTTTGCGCATGACGCCGACGATTTTCATGTCACCCAGCGCAGACTTCAGCTCGTTGAGTTTCTCGGTGTTCATTTCTTCGGTAGGGAGTAATTCGGTCGGTCTTGGCTTGCCGTTTCGGAACTGCAACAACTGGTTAAGCACCCACTTGTTTTGGTCGGTATCCCAGATGACGTCCGCTTCAAATCTCCGATCGATGGTGCCGCGTGGGCCGACGAGTGTTTGTTGGGTGATAATGGAATAGTCTTTGAGCGTCACGCGTTCGACGTCGAGCGTATTGATTTTCAATAGATCGCGTTCAATCCATTTCTCGAAATCGGTTGGAAACTTGTCGGGATCGATTTTAACGACATAGACCGAGTCGATGCCAGGTTTGCGAACGAAATGCTGGTTATCCGTCCCTCTCACTCGTTTTCCAATGATGATCTTGGCCAGGTCCTTATCCTTGGCGTTCTTGACCGTAACAAGCAGGCCAACACCTTGTTGGCTCCGATCCATTTGTTTTTTCGGTGCGACCACACCGTACGTTTCATGCTCGTTGGCCGAATCGGAAGCGACGCCGAGGACTTGCAGGTCGATCAGGGCGATGGCCGCGTCGCGCATTTGGGTTTCAGCATCGGCGGGGTAATCGGAACTCGAGGGGATGACCCAAAGTCCTGTTTCGGGATCGCGCGCAACTTCAAACTCGGTCAGGTCCCCGAGATCCTCGCGGAACTTCAGGATTTGCAGTTGGGCGGCGTCGTCGGGGTCCGTGAACTCGGCGAACAACGATTTGCCAACCAAGTCAGGCAGCACAAAATCTTCCTGCTTGGGGTAGGTGAATGCGGCCAACAGTGCGACGGCCACAGCCATGCCGACATAGATAAGAGTCTTGATCGCCTCGTTCATGTTTATTCTCCTCGACGGACTCGAGAATCTGTTTTTCAAATGGCAGGTGTTGAAGAATCCGGATCGGTCCACAGGCATTTGGCCATACTTCGGTCGTTCATCGCAGGCGGGATTTTTCAATCCCCTCGCGTTCACGCAGGCGCCGTCGGACGAAGACGACTAATCCGACCAGAAACGGAGGGATCCAGGGGAGCGCTACGGCCAGGAACTTGTATTTGAACTGGGTGCGTTGGATCTCCAGATCGACATCCCGTTGAATGTGCTTGATCTTTCGCTCCAACTCCCGTTCCAGCCGCTCTTTCTGGATCGCGAATCGGCGGTTTTGCACTTCTCGTTGGATATTCACGCGCTGTGCTTTTTCGCGGAGCTCCGTTTCGTTAATGTGCTCGCCCTCGCTCTGCTTCTTTTGCAGGTCGCGAACAATCGCTTGCAGCTTTTCGACGACGTCCTCTTTATCGGTCTCGGCTTGTTGCACTTCTTTGTCGTACTTCGTCTGGAATTCAGCCACCTGATCGAACTCGCGTTTCTTGGCATCTTCGATGCGCGATTCGACGACTTGCAGGGTGGCGTACAGCGGTTTGCGTTTGCGGATGTCGATGTAGTTCGTATCCCCTGACAGTGCGTCAATCACGTTCAGGATGAATGTGATGTTCTCGAACTTCCAGCTGACTCCGTTTTCATCGTCTGGCCGCGCGCGAATTCGGAGGAAATCGGGGATCATCATGTCGATATCGGCACAGTAGACGACGCGAATGTGGTCCGATTGATCGCCGGCTGCAGTCTCTTTCGACTCGCTCGCCGCTCCATCCTTTGTCTTCTTTTCTGCGCCTTTCGCCTTATCCTTGGTGGCACTCTCGCCGTCGTCTTCACTCTCGATCAATGCCGCGAGTGTCAGATTCTCGCGCCGCCGTTGCAGTGCCTTGAGCATGGCCGGATCAGCTTGATTCTTCATGAACTGTTCAAATCCGATGGTTCCGCCCAGTTCGCGTGTGATGGCGAGCTTCGTGAATTTCAGGTCACTCTTGGGGCTCGGTTCAATGGCACCCGGGAAGGGGAAGAACAGCTCCGTGAGTCCGGACGTAATCGGATTGTCCGGATTCAACAAGCCGACCGGGGCATCCGGTTCTTCACGAACGAAAACGAACTGATCGGGGATCGCTCGGATTTGCAACTCGGGATAGGGGTTGTAGCGTTGCCAGACCAAGTCGGGTTGATAGAGCCCCTCGCGGCTCGATGCTCCGGGCGATTGAATGCCCAGCAGGTCCCATAACTTACGGATGTCAGCTTTTGGCATCGGTTGCGACTGCATCCCCATCATCCCGCCAGGCGATTGCTTGGGTATGCCGGTACCGGGAACCGTTCGGGCGTAGTAGGGCAGCGGGTCCTCGAAAATGGCCGTCGGCATGCCGTGGCGAATGGAATCGAGCAGATATTCCATGCCTTCCGGCGCCAGTGACGATGGCTGTACGACCAACAGTAGATCATAGTTGTCGTTGTCAATCGGCTGCGTCAGGTTGACTTCCTTCACATCATATTGTTTTTCCAGTTCGGTCACGATTGCCTGTCGAGGAATCTGTTGTGGGCGACCGCCAGCGAAGGAAAAGCCGCCGAAGAGCTGAGCGTCTGTGTGGACAATGCCGATCGTTTTGCGATCCTTCTGCGCGACGGTGTTAATCGAGCGAATCAGCTCGTATTCCACGGGGATCCCGTAGTCGAAGAAGGGGACGACCACTTTTTGCAGGCCACATCGGAACGCGGCACCAAGAATCAATTCTTCGTCCGTTATCGCACCACGTGAACGAATGGTGATCTTTTGTGGCCGGATCCCAAACTGCTCGTCGGCCAATGCGGCTTCTTCGCTGAACGGTTCCAGGTTGTTGTGAATGTTGACCAAAATATGGCCGCCTGCCATGGCCTCGAATTCCTTGAGCATCGCGAGCAGGTTGAGTCGCGTTGTCACGTACTGCTCGGGGATGTTGCTGCTGATGAAAGCGTCGACGTAAATGGGATGCTCCGGATCCAGTTCCTGGACAAGTCGCTCTGTGTCGGGCGACAACGAGCTGACTTTGCCCTCGGTCATGTCAAATCGGACACGATCGTGACCGGAGAAGAACGCCGCAATGCCGAACGCGATCGTCACCAGCGCTATGGTGCGGACCAGATAATGCCCCAGCAGCGAGTGACCGTCGCGACCACCGTACCAGTGGCGCGCACCGATGAGTACCATGCTCAGGTAGAGCCCAACGGTGATCAGCATCAAGAAGTAGATCACGGACGACAGGCTGATGACGCCGCGTCCGAAAGAGTCAAACTGGGCGGCGATACTCCAGTTCGATACCACACGGGAAATGTTCCAACTCGAAATAAGCGGCAAATTCACCTTGCTCGGTAGCATGTCCGCCATCTTCATGAAGACTAACGGCATGTTGAAAATCAGACCCAGGATAAATCCGATGGTCAGGTTCCGAGTCAGGAACGAGGCAACCATGCCGATCGAGAGCATGGCCAAACCGATTAGCCAATAGCCGAAGTACGTGGTTGCGAACAGCCCCATGTCAACCTCGCCCATCGCGAGTGACAGTAGGACAATGAAGTTGGAGATTTGCGAAAAGAGCAGTGAGGTCGTGAAGATCGCGGCCGCAGCCAAGTACTTGCCAATGACAATGTCGAAGTCAGCAGCTGGCAGAGTCAGCAGCAATTCGTCCGTTCCCTGCCGCCGTTCTTCCGACCAAATGCTCATCGTAATGGCCGGAATGAAGACCAGCATGATCCCGGGCAGGTAGATGTTCAATTGATCAAGGTTTGCCAGGTTCGCAGTGAAAAAGTCGTGCGGCCAGAAAGCCGCAAACGACGAAAGCAGTACGAACAAGCAGAGGAACACATATCCGGTCGGGTTGCTGAAGTATCCGACAAAGTTCCGCTTGAGTACCGCAAACGCGGCTTGCTTAAAAAACAGCAGGGGCATCAACAGAATCAAGAGGACGACAACAAAGACGAGGTCAACCAACAAGAGTCCGAGCAGTTCGCCGAAAATGTCCATCATGGCTCTTTACCTGATTATATCTGTTTTCTCTTGCCTGTCGGATCAACTGATGCAATCAACTCGGAGTGTCGTGCATGTTCTTTCGATTCGAAAGCAAGCGGCCTGTAAGTTGTTTTGTCCGAATCCGTGTGGAGTAATGGAGGGTGTTGACGTGCGGTCGTTCTGTGGCGACTCGAAGTGGGGGCGACCCGAAGTGGGGGCGACCAAAACGGGGACGCCGCGTGACTCGCTAGTTCGTGGTCGACACCGTGCAACCGGTCAAGCGAGCAAAGGCCGTATCAAGCCCTTCATTCTTAGGGTCCAGTTCGGTCACCGGGCCGTCGTATTTCAACCGCCCTTCGTCGATCAAGATCACGCGATTGGCCATCGCCGTGACTTCCTGCAAAATATGCGTCGAGAGGAGAACGGTTTTTCCCATCGCCTGCAGGCGTTCCATCGTGCGGCGCACTTCGCGAATTTGATTGGGATCAAGGCCGGCAGTCGGTTCGTCAAGGATCAATACATCGGGCTCGTGCAGCAGGGATTGAGCCATCCCAACGCGCTGGCGAAAACCCTTCGACAGCTTGCTGATCGGTTTGTGAATGACATTGCCCAGGGCACAGAGTTCGATGACCGAGTCGACTCGGGCGTGCTTCTCGGATCGCGTCATGCCACGAGCCTCGGCAAAAAAGTCTAGCAGGCTGTGCGGGGTCATGTCGGGGTAGAGCGGCCCGTTTTCGGGAAGGTAGCCCAGACGAGCGGAACCGGCCAAGCGATTCTCAGCCATATCGTGGCCGGCAATCCGAGCATGTCCCGCGGACGGGGAAATATAGCCGGTTAACAGTTTCATTGTCGTGCTCTTGCCCGCGCCATTGGGCCCGAGAAACGCTACGACCTCGCCTTCGGAGACCTGAAACGTTACATCTTGAACGGCCGCGAAAATTCCGTAGAACTTCGACAAACCATCCGCCTCGATCATGGGAAGTCTCTGCTGGTCACTCATCCTGCGATCTCGCTAACGCTTCGCCTGATTACTGAACATTTGAACAATACGTCAAAAAACACTCTGAAACAACGCAACGGCTGAGCTTGCGAGCACGATTGCACCCGCGTGCCGTGCCCCAGCGGCATGCCAGGGTATTGGACGGTCGCGATGGTGTTTGGAAGGATGGAACCGACATCTCGCGGTTCTGAGCCGAATTCACCACACGCGAAAACGACTGCGCACAGCCGCTTAAGTTAGATGTACGCGGGTTCTCCGTTGCCGGTTCGCCTCGGCGCATCGAGACTTGTCAATTTAGGCTGTCGAGGGCCAGTTTTCAACCGCGCCGACGGGAAGCGGCGTCTCGCCGGCATCTGCGACTTCGCGTGCCGCGCCCTGCCATGCCTCTGCATTCACCGTCTGAGATCCTCTCGCACCCGCCCAGGATGGGTGTAAGCCCGAAGTAACCGTTCACGAGAATGCAAGCTACCAAAAGAAACGAACCGCAGAATATCGAACAAGGAACCGCAGAAGGCCGAAGGAAGCAAGTCTTTACCGACTTGGATGGGAGCTACGACATTGAAGCTGCGACATGGTGTTGACCCGTCAACGCCACGTCGTCCCATTGCCATCACATCAGGGGTCAGCACATCAGGGGCCAGCACATCAGGGCACTTTTCACTTCTGCACTCCTTGCTCGATATTCGATATTCCGAGGTTTTCTCCTCGTTCGGGCAGGGATCCCGTGAACGCCGATCCCGTGAACGCCTACAGCCCGAAAATGCTTCTCGAGCTCACATTTGCGTCCCTGTCACCGTTGTGAACGGCCGCGCAGAGTCGCGACAACGTCCACCATCTGGGCCCTACTGCGATTGGGGGTTGGGCTCTTTCTTTCGGGATCGTTGGCAGTGCGCCCGAAATAGGGGAAAGAGACCACTGCTTCTAACACACTCCATCTCGCGTCAGGGAAAATCGTGCCCAGCTTGCATAGGGAGATGACGCAGCCAATGCTGGTTGTCGGCGCTTGGGAAATCGGTGCGCATGTGGACGCCACGCGATTCCTTGCGTGTCAGCGCGGCCTGAACGATTAGGCTCGCCACGGTCAGCATATTCTGTAATTCCCAGCCAGCCCGGTCGTGGAATTGATGTCCCAGTACATAACGCTGCCAGCGTTCGATCATTTCCAGGGCGCGCGCCAATTGGTTCGCCTCGCGGCGCACGCCGACGTCGCGCCACATCAAGCTGGTCAATGAGTTGCGAATATCGACCAGGTCGAGTGATTTGGCCGGCTGGTCAACCGCTTCATTGACAATGGGGTAAGCGCGAAATCCGTTTTCCGCAGCAGCTGCGGCAACTGATGCTCCCTTCCCCGCATGGGTGCCGAATACCAACGCTTCCAGCAAGCTATTGGAAGCCAATCGATTGGCGCCGTGTAAACCGCTCGACGTCACCTCGCCGGCGGCCCAGAGTCCGGGCAGCGACGTCCTGCCATTCTGATCGACGGTCGCGCCGCCGATCATATAATGAGCACCGGGTCGGACCGGGATACGATCGGCCGTAATATCGATTCCGAATTCCATGCAGGTGGCAGCGATCCCTGGGAAGCGGTTGCGCACAAAGTCAGGGTCGAGATGAGTCATGTCGAGGTAAACACACGGGTGAGCTGTTTTTTCCATCTGTGTGACGAGTGCCTGACTGACGACATCACGTGGTGCCAGCTCGCCGCGCGCGTCGTATTCGGGCATGAAACGCACGCCGTTGCAGTCGACCAGACGCGCTCCTTCACCACGAACCGCTTCCGTGATCAGGCTACGGCTGCTGCCCGCGATGTAGAGTACGGTGGGATGGAATTGAATGAACTCCATGTCGTGCAGTTGTACCCCCGCACGATAGGCAATCGCGTGTCCGTCGCCGGTGGCCACGGTGGGGTTGGTCGATTCGCGATAGATTTGCCCGGTACCGCCGGTGCAGAGGATGGTCTGCAGGGCCCACACCAGAGAAAGGCCGTGTTGCTGGTCGGCAACCAACGCACCACGACATACACCGTCGAATGTCAGTAAGTCGAGTGTAAACGTGTGATCGCGCAGCTGCACATTGCGCAATCGCTTGGTCCACTTGATCATGGCGCGCATGATCTCGCGTCCTGTTGCGTCACCCATGGCGTGCGCCACTCGGAAATGGCTGTGCCCACCTTCCCGACCCAATTGGAGGGTGCCCTCTTGCATGTCGAAGCGCGCACCCCAACGGATCAATTCGTCGATGTGCTGCGGAGCCTCACGTACGACCATCGATACGACGTCGGCGTCACATAGCGCGTTGCCAGCAACCAGCGTATCGGAAATGTGCGCGTCAAATGTGTCCTTCTGGTCCAGAACGGCAGCGATTCCGCCTTGCGCATAGTTGCTCGCCGATTCATCGATCTGATCCTTCGTGACCACGAGAGCGGATAGTGAAGGATCGACAGCGCTGGCGGCACGCAAGCCAGCAAGCCCGCTGCCGATGACCAGGACGTCCGTGAAGAAGTGAGGGATTTGTTTGGGTGAAAAGGGGACCAGATATCGGTGTAGCGCATTATTCACGGGGTGTACCAGCCTTTGCCTTGATGCCCATTCTATTGGCCACGTGCCGCCCCTTTTCTGTATGCGTTGAATTGTTCCAGCATATCCGCAGGCGGTCGACTGCGGTTACCGCCATCATGCATGCCGCGATAGTTGTCATTCTCGATATCGGTAGCCCGTCGCTCTGCTCCCGCACTGCGCAGCCCCAGGCTACGCAAGGCATCTTGCAACTCCCGTTGAGCCTCACCACCCTGTTCGCGCGCATTGTGTTTCATGGCCTCCCATCGTGCGATGAAGGCTTTTAACTCATCTTTGGTCCACCCGAGCGACTTGAGTAGTTCAGGGTCGGGATCGTCCTGCTGATTTTTCAGCTGTGCGAGTGCCAGGTCCGTTGCGCGACGTGCATAATCCAGGTTGGCCGCATCGCCATCTGGAATCACGCTTTCGGAATCGTTCGCGCTGCTTGGGGAATCGCCCGCGATTCCACCTCCGTCGGGTTTGCCGCTGCTCAGGCCGCCCGACGAGTGGTTGTTCGGGTCCATTTGGTCCGATCGGTTTGGTGACTGAACCTTGTCGGGATCAACCGCATCTTGTGGCGTTTTCGGCATGCTCCCGTCGGACGTCTGCTGATCGCCTGTCGAGGAGGGTTGGCTTTGCGTTCCGTTGCCAGGCTTTTCACCACTTTGCCCCGTCTTGTCGGGTGACTGTTGTTTGTCGCCTCCACGGTTTGCCGTTTCACCTTGACCCGATTCTGGCGAGCCGGTGTTGCCCTGATCGGAGGAAGTGCTGCTGCCTGGGCTGTCGCGCCCCGGTTGGTTGGCAGACTGTCCGCCCCCCTTTTCGCCCCCACCACTCCTTGGGCCACCTTCGTCGCCCTGAGAATCGCTCTGTTTCTTGCTCTCACTGGACGATTGTTCGTTGTTGTCAGACGATTCACGCTCGCCCTGTTCCGGTTTCTTCTCGGTGTCCTGATTGGCCCGCTGCGAGGCGGTCGAACCGGCTTTGTCTTCGGAGGGACGACCGGTACCTGGCGAACCTTCATCGCCCAGCCCCGATTGCTTCTCGGCCGATTCAGTATCGGTGTTGTCGGACGATTCGGGCTTGGTCTCGGCCGTCTTGGGTTGCTCGGGCTGTTCTTTTTTTTCGCCAAGCCCTTTCTGAGGATCGGCATTGTCGCCCTCGCCGGCCATGTGTTGAGGGTCCTTGCCGGGATGGTCCGATGCGCTGTCCTGGCCAGATCCCCGCTGGCCAGTTTCCTGCTGGCCAGTTTCCTGTTGCCCAGATCCCTGCTGGCCGCTTGGATCGCTTTCGGTTTGAGCAGGTTTCGAGCCGTTGAGCTTCTCGGACTCCCCATTTCCGGGGTTCTGCGCTGGGTTTTTCTGCGCTGGGGCTTGGTCGGAACCGTTCTTCCCGCCTGCCGTGCCGTCCTGTTGCATCTGGTCGCTTGCAGAGCCGTTGGATTGCTGCTCGCCCGGAGTCTTCTGCTCGTTCGGATTGCGGTTCGAATCGGCTGGCGATTGACTGTCTTGAGTCGACTCGCTGGGTGACGATTGGTGGTCGGCTGCTGGGCTTTCGTCGCGGGCAGCGCCCTGTTGCCCCGTCTTCTTCATGTATTCCAGCGTGCGTTCGATTGCCTCGCCGTCGTGTAACGGTTCTTGCCGCGCGCTTTGTGCGCCATCCGTACCCTGATTGCCAGACGCACCTTGTCCGGCGCCCTCCTGGTTTGACGAATTGCTATTGGCCGTCGGTTTTCCGCCGGCGCCACCTTCTTGGGAGCCGTCGCCGGAATCATCTGAGGACGACGGCTGTTGGCCCGTGGTGTTGCCCGACGAATTGCCGGACGTTCCTTCCGATCCTCCCGAGTCGCTGCTTGCGCTTCCCGCCGAGCCGCTTGCCCCGCTTTGGTTGCCTGACTGCTGATCGCCCGAGTCGTTGCCGGACGAACCATTTTCCATTTGGCCACCTTCGCCGGTCTGGTTGCCTTCGGTTTCTTCACCTTGCTGGGCCTCTTGCGGTTGTCCGGCGGAAGAATCGCCTGATTCGCCTTCGTTTCCCTGTTGGGACGAATCGGATTGACCACCACCACTTTCCTCGCCTTGCGCAGCATCTTGTTGGCCGGATGATGTGTCGGCCGCCTCGTCTTGTGGGTCTTGCGCACCACTGGCGGACGCGTCCTCTTGCTGCGAAGCGCCTCCCTGTTGCGGATCACTGGAGGCGGACTTTGGCGCTTGACTCGACTTGTTGTCGGCGGCTCCTTGATCGTTGCCGTTTTGGTTCGAGTTTTGGCCGGCGGACGCATCGGAGCGCGCGGCGTCGGCCGCCACGATGTTCAGCGTATAGTCGGACGTTCGAGCACGGTTCGGTTGAGTGCAATTGTCGGTGGCCTCGGCCCATAATTGGACTTGGTCGCCCGGTTGGAGGTGGAGCTCCGTGGGGCGGAATTCAAATTCAATGACGACTTGGCCAACGCGCCCTTGCGATTCCTGAGGATAGCTCTTGGTCAAGTCCTCACGGTCACGCGCCCGAGCCTGAAGCGTGATCTCAGAGAGGCCGAAGTCGGGGTCGAGCGCTCTCATCTCGATTCGTTGCATGCCGTTGACCGGAACGTCGATTTCCTTGCGACGAGGCGTGAGGATCGAGATCTCCGGTGGCAGGTCGGGTGTGACCTGGATCTTGTGAACCGCCGGCAGTGCCTTGTGCGCTGCTCGGACACCGTGGACCGACAGTTCTGGAGTAAAGTCGATTTGGTAGCTCGAGTGTTCGGATGCGTTGCGGGTATCGTCCCAGCGCAGCGTGAAAGCATACGAGGTCAAATCGCCCTCGCTCGCCATGAGTTGTCCCCCTGACGGTGAACTTGTGTCGGGGTCGAACTCGATTTGCGCCGTCTTGATCGCGTGGTTCGCTTTGGCATGCACCGTCACAATCGTCCCTTCGAGCGCGTGAACCTCGCCTTCCCCCTTGGACGTATAGGGCGGCATGCCCGTATAGGCCGGATACTGATACTCGATTCGGTCGACCACGATGGATGGAGTATGCACCATCGTCAACAGGAGTTCGCCACTCTTGGCATCGCCCGCTTCGATACGGTACTTGAGGTTTTGCTGGATCCCCAACGCGTCTGCGGGGATCGTGCAGGTGTAACGCTGGCCCGTTTCGGGAGGGTTCATCGAGACCACTCGGTCCACGGTCTGGTTGTCTTGCGTTGTGTAGAGCAATCGGACGATGTCGTCAGACGTGGCCCCCACGATTCTGGCAGATATTCTCACCTGACTGCCAAGAATGGCATTGCTGTTACCTGGCTGTATGTCGTCGATCGTCACGCGCGACGGACGCGCAATATCGGCCCACGGAATCGACACTCGCTTGATCGTTTGGAAAACGTTCTTCGGAGATAGAATCGTGTAGCCAGCCAGCAAGATCATCAACGCAACAACAACGTACCCCACGTGAATCAATCGCGATTGATCAACGGCAAGATCGACGTTGACGCCGCGCAAATCCAACGCAGCACGTTGCTGCAAAGCCCGATAGACGAGCCGACCGGTTGGCGTCGGATCGCGCCGAAACATCAAGAAATTGATCACGCTGTTTTTGAGCGAAGGCTCGCTTTGTTCGATCGCTCGCGCCGCATACCGTGGGTTGATGGGCCGCGTCAGCGTCGGGATGACGAACCGCGCCAAATAGGCTCCGACTCCGACGATCAGAATCCCCAACGCAACGAACCGTTCCACCTTGCTGAGGTCCAAGGCCCAATGGTCCAATAGCACCAAACTCATGGTGAAGAGGATAATGCCACCGACCAGGCCCATCAGCAGGATGCCCAAGTCAACCAACTTGACACGCCGGCGGGTCTTGGCCAGCTTCTGATCGATGATTTGGTCGTAGTGCATGCGCGGGCCAACCCCGACGGGGCTGGGACGGGTGCGCGGTTTCGCTGCTCCACTTGCCATGCTCTCTCGCGATTCTTCTCAAGGGGTTCCGTTCATGCCGCCCTGTATTACTAACTCCAAAGATCGCTAACTTTCTTGACAAAGTTCCAACGACCAACGGGAGCGGGCCAATGGGGCCCCGAGCGCTAGCTCGGAGTTGGTTGGCGGCTCTGCCGCCCTGTGATTCTTGTTGCGAGACGCGTGCACCGGCCAGCCAATAGTATGCCGGACCAGAGTGTGCTCCCGTTCCTGCGAGGGGTGTGGTTGGCGTTCGTACCAAGAAAACACGCATTCGATCTTTGCATCTGGTGGTTTCGACTACCGCCGGGCGCTTGTCCCAGTATGGCCCTGTCCCAGTATGGCCCTGCCGCCACAAACGATCGGGGGCCACGGGCGTTTTCGCGCTACCGCGAAAGCAAATCGTGGTCTTATTCTCGTTGGTTGGCAGCTCACTTCTAGTATAGACGACCTCAGGCCGCGTTTTGATCCCATTCGCTGGCGGTTTTCCCCAAAAGGGGGTGTAGTGGCTGGCCGAATTGGGAAAACGCCTACAATTGGGGCTCCGTTGACCGCTCGATTCGCCGGAGCTCATCCCAGGCGTCACGGGACTCGGTTCGGGATGCACTGACCGCGTGCCTTCTTCTTCCTGTTCGGGCGTCGCTCTGCCGCGAAAATGGCTCGGCCTCGGTCGTGGACTGGTTCATGCCGTTTTTGTTCCGCCCAAGTTGGGCCCACTTTGCCCACTCGGGTGTTTCCGTGTCGATTTTCAAAGGCACAAACTGTGCCACCAGCGGCGCGATCGAACGGTCCGTACTGAGCCGTTGGAGCAGCGCCCGGCAGGGTGGTCACGTCTTGCTTCCGGCGACTGCCAAAATAGGCCGACCGGTGTTGCGTGAGAGTTCGAGCGCCTGATCGAGCGTGAGAACGGCATCCAGCCGGCCAGCGGCCAGCAGCAAGCAGAATGTGGCCAGCGGAATGGTCCGCAGTGCGACGATTCGGTTCATGGCAATTCCCTTGGGAGCGGAAAGTTTTTGAGGTCCCTCAAAAAGCCGAGTCTTGGTTGCGGTGCATTCGATCGTGCAAGGCACGTTGACTTTGCCGTCGGTGTTTTTCTGGGGCGTCGTATCTATTGAATAAGTTATTTCGTGCAGGGAGGCGGAGCGCCGTAATAGCCCTTGTCGCCAGCCGTCAGGTCTCGGATCGGGTCGCACAAGCCTAGTGAAAGCCTGCAGGGGTGGCCCAAGACGACTACTTGATTGTACTGGTTTTCGTGCTTCAAAAACACCGAATTCTCAGCGTGAAAATGCGTCATGCCGATGGTCGGAAGGACGTCGTTTGGCCAATTGTGCGGTGCGTTGACCAGGGCGAGGTGTTGTGCTACGTTGCGAACTCCCTGGATTGAAGGCTCGCGCACGAGACTCGCGCTCTTGCATTTTGGTCGTGATGACTGCCACAATAGTGGCACCCGGACGGGGACTGGTTTTTCCGCGCGTGGAACGCCATGCGGTTGGGGCATTTCATGATGTACCGTACGGTGGTTCACTCGGTATCGGCACGCTGCGTCGTTGCGTGTTACGGAGTTGTTTGCTGGTGGTTCAAGGGCCTGCTGCGGTCAGGCAATGTAGTTTCAAAAATCAAAGGGTATAGAAACATGGCTCACGAAGTGACGTTGATTACGGGAGATGGTACCGGTCCGGAACTAGCCGAGGCGTCGAGGAAATGCGTTGATGCGACGGGCGTGGCGGTCAATTGGGATGTGCAGGAGGCGGGAGTTGATGTGATGGAACGCACGGGCACGCCGTTGCCCGACGCCGTGCTGGACAGCGTGCGGCGTACCAAGTGTGCCTTGAAGGCTCCGATCACGACGCCGGTGGGCAAGGGCTTTCGCAGCATCAACGTCTATCTCCGCCAGGAACTCGGGCTGTTCGCCTGTATTAGGCCCTGCAAATACTACCCCGGTGTGCGCAGTTTCTTCAGTGAACTGGGAGTTGACTTGGTCATCGTTCGTGAGAACACGGAAGATCTCTATGCGGGAGTCGAGTTTGAGGCAGGTAAGCCGGAGACCAGCCAATTAATCGAGTATATCAATTCGTTGCCTTCCGATCGAAAGATTCTGACTGCCGGTGAAGAGACGGGGATATCGATCAAGCCGATCAGCATCTCGGGAAGTGAACGAATCGTGCGCTGTGCGTTCGAGTACGCACGCACGAACAACCGTAAGAAGGTGACCGCGATTCACAAAGCTAACATCATGAAGTACTCGGATGGACTGTATCTGGCGACGGCGACAAAGGTGGCCGAAGACTTCCCGGATATCGAGTTCGAGGAACGTATTGTGGACAACATGTGCATGCAGTTGACCCAAAAACCCGAACTCTACGATGTGATCGTGCTGCCGAATCTGTACGGTGACATTTTAAGCGATCTGGGCGCGGGGATCGTCGGCGGACTTGGCATGGCACCCGGTATGAACCTTGGGCCCGACGGCGCCGTTTTTGAAGCTACGCATGGAAGCGCTCCGAAGTACAAGGGGATGAACAAGGTTAATCCGACGGCGCTCATTCTTTCGGCCATGTTGATGCTCCGCCATTTGGGCGAGGAGGATGCGGCAAGTCGATTGGAAAACGCGATTGCCGCCGTGATTGTAGAAGGCAAGGACGTTACTTACGACTTGAAGCCGCATCGTGATGATCCCACTGCGGTTGGGACCCAGGAAATGGCCGAGGCCATTTGCCAGAAGATGAATTAAGAACCTGTCCCGAAACCGGGTCAGCTCGTTAGAGCAATCGGCACTCGTTGCGTCGGCATGAAGTTTGTGACAGGTTCTAAGTCGTTTCCTAACGCGGGATCCGCTCGCTGGTCGAGCGGCTCGCGTTGAGAGTCAAGTGGCCAGAGCGAGAACATGTTTTGGGGTTCTCGGCGTCATGACCTTGCGCAGCACGCATCTGACACACCAAGACGCCAGCCCCGCACGAATGTAAACGCACCCAACCCGAACTCGGCCGCCCGTGTGGCGCATTCCAGCGTGGCGCTTTGCTGCTTGGCACGTCATGCTGACGCGATTGTGTCTCGGTGCGAGTTCCCAGAACACATGACTGGACAACTTGGATGGCAAAGAAAAAAAAGAAGACGACGAAAGCGAAACAAGTCACCCAAACCAAGCCGGATCTGATCCGCAAGCTTCGCGAAGGTGGCTTCATGTTTCACATTTATCCCACCGAAACCGATGTGTTCAAAGGGCGACGTTGCATCGGGACGATCAAGGGGATGAAGGAACAGAGTGGCCGACATTGTTTTCGATTGGCTTTCGATTCACGCCGCGAGCCGCGCACCTATCGAGGACGTATTCAAGCGGCCGAGGCACTGCTGCAGATCGATGACCTGAAGCAGGCGGCCAAGAAGTACCACTGGTCCAATGAGGAGTTGATTATTCACTCTTGGGATGATAAGCCACGTGCCTCGCAATCGATTTATGACGGGTAGCCGTATTGCGATCAGACGTAAGTCGGCGTAGTACGCGCAGATTGGCAAGAGCGTGCCTCCCTTGTTCGAGCCAGCGGGATTTCATGAACTGATCAGCGGCCGGCGCCGTGGCGCGGCCGCTGCGGCTATGCGCACTCTGTTGCGCGCGATGGAAGTTCCCTATACCTGGGCGGTCGAACTGCGAAACTGGCGTTTCGACCGTGGCCGTGCCGCAGTGCAAACGGTCGATGTACCGGTGATCAGTGTGGGAAACATTACCGCGGGCGGGACCGGCAAGACGCCCATGGTCGCCTGGCTGGCCAACTGGTTCACTCACCACGGTGTTGCCGTGGCACTGATCAGTCGTGGCTATCGGGCACCCAAAGACGACGGCAGCGGCGGGCTCGATAGCAGTCGAGCCGGGAATGACGAAGCGCGCGAGCTGGCACAGCGCTTGCCCGAAGTGCCGCACTTGCAGAATCCCGATCGCGTTGCCGCCGCTCACTTGGCCATCCGGCAACACGCTTGCCAGCTGATCGTGTTGGACGACGCGTTTCAACATCGCCGCATCCATCGCGATTTGGATATCGTCTTGATCGACGCGCTGCAGCCGTTTGGATACGGGCACGTGTTGCCCCGTGGTCTGTTGCGCGAGCCGATTCATCGGTTGGCGCGTGCTGACCTGATCGCACTCTCCCGCGCCGATGCGGTGGATGAGGCGCGGCGGCGGCAGCTGCGCGCCGAGGTGCTGAAAGTAGCGCCCAAAGCAGCTTGGATCGAGCTGGTCCATCGTCCACAATCGCTGCTCGACGCAGCCGGACAAGTGGTTTCGATCGACCAGCTCAAGGGCCTCCGCATTGCCGCGTTTGCCGGGATCGGAAACCCGCAAGGATTCTACCATTCGCTTGAACAGCTTGGTTGTGAACTGGTTGCTCGGCGCGCCTTTCCCGACCACTTCCACTATGACCAGGACGATCTGGCTGAGCTTGCCGACTGGGTGGCAGGGCTCACGGAAGTCGATGCGGTTGTCTGTACCTGCAAGGACCTGGTCAAGATCGACACCACGCGCATCGCCGCCTGCCCCCTCTGGGCCCTGGTCATCGACGTCCACATCCTCCGCGGACTCGACGTCCTTGAACAACATCTCGAACGCATCCGATTATTATGACGCCATTCGCGCGTGATTGTGTTTCGTGATGGTGGTTTTTCTCGCGGACACCTTTTTCCGGTCCTGACCGGGACGGCATCGAGCGTCACCTTGCAAACACGCCCTTGATCTTCTCCGCTGTCATGATTCGTTTTCGAGCTGTGGCAAGATTGCCTGCACCTATAATCGAGGGGGGGGGCTTGCCCACCCGATTCCTCCGAAATCTGGCAATTGCTCTGGAAACGACGCCTGCCTCCGTTCTGGTGTGACACGACCTGTAATCGCTGGCCGAACTGAAACACGACAACGTCGTTGCCACGGGGCGCGAGCCGGGTGATGGGGGCGGGAACGGCGAGACAGTTACTATGAATTTATGGCGACCTGGCCGAGAGTGCCATGGGAGTGACAGCAGGTGGGTGCTCGCGAAAAACGAGCACGGCGATCGGATTTCCACCGCGCGTCCGTGCCAGTGCTCATTCCGTACGTCCTCCAGTATCAGATCCTCCAACAAAGCGCAAGTCGACGCGAACACGAGAACGCCAAGTTGAGCAGTGTGAAGCGGCGATCGAGCTGCAAGATGGGGAGTCGCAAGAGGGTTCACACTGCGTGCATTGTGAGGCGGCGTGTTGGTTAGATGTCAAAAAGCGCCAGATCGATCGGGATGGGGAACTCGTTCGAGCATGCAGTGGCACGTCGCCACTTCGTACCGCTTGTAGGGTGTGCCAACACTCTCGCCTTTTCGGTTTGGAAGCCGCTGCAACGCATGCGGTGAGGCGAGCTTGACACACTCTACGAATTGCGTGCGAAACTACCCAGATTATCTATCCTCGGTCGGGGTGGCTCGGGTATAACACTGGGCCGGAACCGAAGTGTGTGCCGTCACAGGTGCTAGCATTTCGGTGAAACATGCTCCGCGAGATGGTTCAGTACGAAAGTGGTTGTCAAGGATGACACAGAGTGCAATGCGATTGGTGCATGCTTTGGAGGAGATCGAGTCGCCGCGCCTTTTGGTGATTGGTGACTTGATTCTGGATCGCTATACGTGGGGTGATGCCGAGCGGATCAGCCAGGAGGCTCCGGTCATCGTCTTGCGTGCCGACAGCACCGAGGCTCGATTGGGTGGCGCCGCGAATGTGTGTGCCATGTTGCGCGGGCTCGATGCATCGGTTGCTTGTGCTGGAGTCGTCGGCCAGGACGAGGCCGGGAATACGCTCAGCCGTATGCTCAGCGACGACGACGTCGATGGTGAACTGGTGATGGTCGATCCGCCGCGCCCGACGACGGTGAAGGAGCGATTCATCGGCCGCGCGGCAGCGCGGCATCCGAACCAGATCTTACGCGTTGACAACGAGACGCGCGCGCCATTGGATCGCAGGATCGAGGACGAATTGGTTCGTTCACTGCAAGCGTCGGTCGCACGATACGATGCGGTGCTGATCAGCGACTATGGCAAAGGGGTCTGCACATCCCGGTTGCTGCGCGCGACGATCGATGCGTGCCGGTTTGCCGGAGTGCCGGTCTTAGTCGATCCGCGTCGCACGGATGATTACAGTGTGTATCGGGGTGCCACGCTTCTGAAGCCGAACCGTGTGGAAACGGAGTCGGCAACCGGCTGTCGCATCAAACAAGCTGAAGATGCGTTTCGAGCGGGCCAACGGTTGTGCGATCAGCTGGAATTGGAGATGGCCATTATCACGTTGGACCGTGATGGTATGGCATTGGTGCCACGCCGTGGTGCAGGCCAATTATTCGGCACTCGTGTGCGCGCCGTGTACGACATCACGGGTGCCGGGGACGTTGTGCTAGCGATGCTAGGAATCTGCTGTGCCGCAGACGTTGACGCGGCGGACGCGGTGCAGCTGGGTAATGTCGCGGGTGCATTGGAGGTCGAGCGGACCGGCGTGTCGAAAGTGACGCGTGCCGAGATTCGCAGTGAGTTGCTGCTGCAGTCACAGCCAGAATTTGACAGTCTGTTGACGTTGGACGATCTGCAGGCGTTTGGTGATTGCCAGCGTCAGTTGGGGCGGAGAATCGTCTTCACCAACGGTTGCTTTGACCTGTTGCATGTTGGGCATGTTACCTATTTGGCTGAGGCCGCGGCCCATGGCGATGTGTTGGTTGTGGGCGTCAATAGTGACGCCAGTGTACGACGACTCAAGGGCCCCAGCCGGCCCGTGATTGGCGAATCGGATCGCGCCGCACTGTTGGCCGCGCTGGCATGTGTCGATGGTGTTGTCGTCTTCGACGACGACACGCCCCACCGGATGCTCGAACAGCTGCGTCCCGACGTATTGGTCAAAGGGGGAACCTACGCGACGCACGAAGTGGTCGGACGCGAAGTGGTCGAGGCCTACGGGGGTGAGATTCGAGTCACGGGAGTGGTGGACGGTATCTCGACGACGAAGATCGTCGACTCCCTTGGCCGAAAAGATGTGGCACACCCAACGCTGGCTTTGCCCGAAGACGGCCTGAACGAAAGTACGCTGGACGAAAGTACGCTGAATAAGAACACGGCGGCCACGGGTACGACTGACAACGTTGCCATGCCGACCCATCAAGAATCGGCTGACGCGAAGCGGCGCTGGCGCGCTGCTGGCTGATCGTTGCGGAAGAGGATATGCAAACATGGCTGGGAAGTTGACTGTCATCATCCCCTGCAAGGATGAAGAGACGAATATTCGTGGCTGTCTCCATTCGGCACGCAAAGTTGCCGACGAAATCGTGCTGGCCGACTCGGGATCGACTGACCGCACGTTGGAGATCGTGCGCGGCATGAGCGACGTGCGGATCATCGAGCGCGCGTATGTCAATTCGGGTGATTTCAAGAACTGGGCGATTCCCCAAGCCACGCAATCGTGGGTATTGATTCTGGACGCGGACGAGCGGATTCCGGATCAATTGGCCGACGAGATTCGGGACTTGCTGCAACGCGATCCCGAACACGATGGTTACTGGTTGTACCGAGCCAGCTTTTTCATGGGGCATCGCATTCGTTTCAGCGGTTGGCAGAATGATTGCGTCTTGCGGTTGTTTCGCCGCGATCTGGGCGTCTATACTGGCGACTATGACCATGCTGAGGTGACGATCAGTTCGGGGCGCGTCAGCCGCTTGAAGAACCGACTGCTGCACTACAGCTACTGGACCTATCACGACTATTTTCAACGCATGCGCCGCTACTCGACCTATCAGGCCACGAAGTGGCAAGAACAGAGGCGGCGAGTTAGCTGGACCAAGCTGTTCTTCAACCTCCCGCTCCGTTTTCTGCAACTTTACGTCTTGCGACTGGGGTTCCTGGATGGGTTGGCGGGCTTTCAAGTCTGCACCTTGACCGCCGTCTATTCGTTTTCGAAACAAGCTTGCCTGTGGCAGTTGCGGTACGGTCGCTCGCGCGAAGAAGCCAACCGGGATGCCACAGATGTGTGGGTCACTGCCAAACTTCCCGTCAACCTGGCGAAGTCCCAACAGCGGGAGGATGGGAGCCGCGATGAGGCTGCTCGTGAAGACGTTGTTGCTCGCGACGCAACGGCAACCGATTGTGTGCCGACCGATGGGCGATGCGAGGAGAACACCGTTGCCGCGAGTGGAGTCGCGCGGCTCAGCACCACTGCACTCGCACCGCTAGTTCTTCGCCAAGTCAGGTTCATGGAGCGTGCGGATGCGAAGATTCAGCGGCGCGGGCAGATGACCGTGTTCGTGCAGAGAACAACAGTGCCGACAGCGGGTATGTTGGAGGGGGATGCCGCCAAACCCCGTATTGAAACGCCCGATATTGGCAATGACGATATGAGCACGATGGATCGGAACGAAATCACTCATGGAGGATAGCCACCGGAATTGCCGCACGCGTTAGTTGACTGCTCGGCTTGGTCATAGGGTCACTGCGTTATAGGGTCACTGCGTCATAGGGTCACTGCGTCGTAGGGTCACTGGCGGGCGTGGCAATAGGTGGAGAAGGTGAGTTGAACATGCGCATTGGAATCTTTTTGCCCAACTGGATTGGCGATGTTGTGATGGCGACGCCAGCCTTACGGGCGGTGCGCAAGCATTTTGGCCAGCAAGCTGAAGTGGTCGGAATCATGCGCCCCTATGTGGGGCAGGTCCTGGCGGGAACGAACTGGTTGGATGACTGCCTGGTGTATGACCGGCAAAGCGTGCGTGGGGTCCTGAGTTTGGTTAGCCGGCTTCGGCAGCGACGGTTTGATTCGGTCTTGTTGCTAACCAATTCGTTTTCGACAGGCACTTTCGCGTGGCTTTCCGGCGCGCCACACCGGGCTGGTTTCGCGCTGCACGGCCGGCGCTGCTTGCTGACCGACGCGCTCTATCTTGAGCGAGAAGGACGCGTGCGCGTGCCCAGTTCCGCGGTGGATCACTATCTGGACGTGGTGGGCGCGCTTGGCTGCGCGGCGCAAGGCAAGACGCCAGAACTGGCGACGACGGAGGAGGAAGAGTGTGCGGTCGATCGACTGTGGGACCAATTCGGCTGGGCCGGTGACGAATCGGTGGCCGTGCTGAACACCGGCGGTGCCTATGGTGCGGCGAAGACCTGGCCAGCCGAGCATTTCTCGAATCTGGCGCGGCGTTTGGCGTTGCAACACAATTTGCGCGTGCTGTTCCTCTGCGGACCGGCGGAACGTGATAGTGTTGCGCGGATCTGCCAACATGCTCATCACCCCCATATCAAGAGCTTGGCGCGGCAAGAACTGAGTATTGGATTGAGCAAAGCGTGCGTACGTCGTGGGCAACTGATGGTGACCACCGACAGTGGGCCGCGCCATTTCGCCGCCGCGTTCCGAGTGCCGACGGTGACCATCTTTGGCCCAACCGATCCGCGTTGGAGCGTCAATTATCTGAACGAGTCGATTGACGTGCAGTTGGATGTCGATTGCGGTCCGTGTGCCAAACGAGTTTGTCCGTTTGAACATCACCGCTGCATGCGCGATCTGACGGTTGATCATGTCGCAGTGGCCGCCGCCAGCCTGCTGGATGCCGTCCGGCGCGAGCGGGCCGCGTGATGCGAAAGTGCTCGAACCCGACGCTGACCTGTGACACGCACTAGCTGGCGAGCGCCACTTAGCCGCCCAACGGTAGCCGCGTTGTACCCGCGAAATGGGGGTCGACGGGGCACTAGGGCATGCGCCCATCCCGATAATTGACTTCGACGGAGTTGACGACGAGCAAATCCGGCGCGATCAGCCGAACCATCTCTTGTGCCAATTGCTTGTGGTAGAACGAATCGACGCGCCCGGACAACACCAACGAATCGCCTTCGCGCTGAACATACAAGTTTCGCAACGCGTAAACCGGGCTCTTCGCCAGAGCGGATCGTGCTTGAGTGGTAACGTCGTCGGTCATGAAACTACTTCCCAGTGCGTCGGCCTCGATGCCCGTTCTCACCATGACGATCGTGTCATGATTGGAACCGGTCGATCATGAGACATGAACTGGTGAGGGGAAACGCATTGGGAGCAGTAGTGCGTTGCCAGTCCTAAGTCTCACATCCCAAAGCTACATGCCCAAGGCTACAAGTCCAACGCTACACTCCTTTTTACAAATCGTCACGCTGAGGCGTCAAGGATCGTCACTCGCAATGGGCGACATCGGGAATTACCCCCTGACGGTGGTTTGGCTGATCGCTATTTGACAGCCCCCCGCTGGCGAGCGATGTTGGGGTTAGGGGATCTTGCCCCGCTGACGCAGGAAGTCAACCACTTGCTGAGCGAGTGCGGCGGGCGAATGCGCGGCGGATTCCAACATCAGTTCCGGGTGCTCCGGCGCCTCGTAGGGGGCATCAATCCCGGTCATCCCTTTCAGTTCGCCAGCGCGCGCCTTCTGGTAAAGCCCCTTGGGATCGCGAGATTCACAGACTTCGAGCGGTGCATCGACAAACACTTCGACAAAGTCACCTGCCGATCCTTGTGCTTCCACCTGACGTCGTACCGCGTCTCGGTCGTTGCGATAGGGACTAACAAACGCGGTCAATGTGACCAAGCCGGCGGATGCGAACAGTTCGGCAACTGCGCCGATCCGCCGAATATTCTCGCATCGATCCTCGGGCGAGAATCCCAGTCCGAATCGTTTCGCGTAGTCCGAGCCGTATGGTGCAAGCCGCTGGGGGCTGGCGTTCAAACCGTGCCGAATGTTGTCGCCATCCAACAGGAACGCGTGCACGCCCGCCTGGTAGAGCAGGTGGTCCACGGCATTCGCGACCGTGCTCTTGCCACAACCGCTCAGGCCGGTGAACCATACCACGCAGCCACGATGCCCATTCAGTTTTTCGCGCGCCTGCCGATCAACTTGATGTTGGTGCCACGTCACATGCACTTTGTCACTCATGGGGTCATCTCTCTGGCTTCAGGGGAGGGCGGTTTGCCATGCGAATCTTAGGCTTTGTTTTAAAACGTCTCGTTCTGCTATGGTCGGCACATTCCAGGCTCTTACCACGGAAGAAAACGGTTAGATATAGTGGCTCCATCGAGTTTTTAAACGAAGCCTAGTCCACGACCGAGATGGTTGCCGAGCGTGTTGGAGTATAGACCGCCATCGTTTGCCACAGAAGATGCGACGGCCTGGGGGGAGGATGTTGCTTTTTATGCGGACGATAACTGTACGGTGAGCCCATGGAATGACGATGATGCTAAATCAGTCGAGTCTCGTTTGTCGGGATCGACCGTGTTGAGCATCCTGGCAGTCACAGGGCAAATACTGCTGGCGTGGCGGCATGTTTGCTCGCAAGCCTATGTTTCCTAAGTTCGCAAGGTTCCCTGGTCGAGCATTCGCCTTCCCTGTGAAGGGGCGAACCGCTATAAACAAAGGTCTTGTTTCGATAGTGTCATTTCACCTTATCTCCGGGGCTTGCCGTCTGGTCTGAAGGGACTTTTCCATGAGCCAGATTGAATCTGATGTTGTTTGGGACAAGCATGTCGCGACCAACAGTTCGATCAGTGATGAAGCTTTTTACAACAAATGCCTGGCGCTAGCACACAACGTGTGGTGGACTTGGCATCCCGATGTCATCAATCTATTCCGCGATCTGGATCCGATCCGCTGGCGGCAGTTGGACCACAATCCGATTGCGCTATTACGCGAGTTCACGCCTGAGCGGCTCGTCGCGCGTGCGGCGGAGATGGTGTTGTTCAGCCGGATTAACCACGCGTATCGGCGGTTGAAGGAATACATGTCGACCGTACCGATGTGGGCCAAGACGAATACCGGAGTTCTGGGCGCTCGGCCGGTGGCCTATTTCTCGGCCGAATTTGGGATCCACGAATCGATTCCGATTTACTCGGGTGGTTTGGGAGTCTTGTCGGGCGACCATATCAAGAGTGCGAGCGGGTTGGGAGTGCCATTGGTGGCGATCGGTCTGTTTTATGACCAAGGTTATTTCAAGCAGCATCTCGACGCATCCGGGTATCAGAACGAAGAGTACATGGATACCAAGGTGGCGAATCTGCCGATGAACCATGCGCTGTCGTCGACCGGCGAGCCGATCACGGTTAGCATCAATACGCGCGAGGGCACATTGCTGGCGCGTGTGTGGCTGATGCAAGTTGGACGTGTAAAGCTGTACTTGCTCGATTGTGATGTGGAGGGCAATAGTCCGCAGGATCGTGAATTGACAAGCCGCCTTTACGGTGGCGACGAACGGACTCGTATCCGCCAAGAGCTGGTGCTTGGCGTGGGTGGAGTACGAGCGCTGCACGCGCTGCAGATTACACCCGGTGTCTACCATCTGAACGAGGGGCACAGTGCATTTGCAACACTGGAAGTGATACGGCAGCGGATGCACGAAGATGGTCTTCCGTTTGACGAGGCACTGCGCGAAACCGCCCAGCACACCGTCTTCACCACTCACACACCTGTCCCGGCCGGACATGATCGGTTCAGCCCGCAATCGATCGAAGAGCATCTTGGTCCGCTGCGCGATGAGCTGCGGATTTCAAGTGAGCAGCTCATGGGACTTGGACGTGTGGAACCGCAGAACGATAATGAGACGTTTTGTATGACCGTTCTGGCGCTGAAGCTCTCGCGGCGCGCGAATGCAGTCAGTTCACTGCATGGGTATGTTTCACGTCGTATGTGGGCTCATCTTTGGCCGTGGCGAGTCGAAGAAGAGATTCCGATCGGACATATTACCAATGGCGTCCACGTTCCCAGTTGGGTCGCATGGCAAATGATGCAGCTGTATGATCGCCACTTCCCTGCCGGCTGGGTCGAGAAAATGGGTGAACCGGACGCTTGGCAGCATATCCGCACCGTTGATCCGGGTGAGTTGTGGGAGACCCACAACACGCTGAAGAGTCTCATGCTGGCATTTGTGCGCCGACGTATCAGCCGGCAGTGTCGTCGTCGGGGCGAAAGTGATGACGCCGTTGAGGCAGCTCGTAACGTGCTTGATCAAAACGTTCTGACGATCGGTTTCGCGCGACGATTCGCGACATACAAGCGTGCGATACTGCTGTTTTCCGACGAAGACCGTCTGGAAAAGTTGATCAACGATCCCGAACGCCCCATGCAATTGGTATTCGCTGGCAAGGCGCATCCGAAGGATGAGCCTGGCAAGCAGCTGATCAAGCAGATTGCGAACCTGCAACATGATCCGCGCTTCGCCAATCGGCTAGTCTTTGTTGAAGACTACGACATCAACGTTTGCCGACATCTGATTCAAGGTGTTGATGTGTGGCTCAATAATCCGCAGCGTCCGTTGGAAGCGTCGGGGACCAGCGGTCAAAAAGTGGTCCTCAATGGCGGTTTGAATCTGTCGATCTTGGACGGTTGGTGGGCGGAAGCGTACGATGGACGGAATGGATTCGCGATCGGTCACGGAGCGAGCCACGTGTCGGGCGAGATCACCGATGCGCGAGATGCCGAATCGTTGTTCCAGGCGCTCGAACAACAAGTAATCCCAATCTATTACGACCGGGATGTCGACGGCTTGCCGCGCAATTGGATCCAAATGATGATGAACTCGATCAGTTCACTCGCTTGGCGATTCAGCGCTCACCGCATGGTGATGGACTATACCGCGTCTGCTTACGTGCCCGCAGCGGGTGGGTTGAGTTGCGATATGTCGCACAAGTAGGAACTGGCGGTCGCAGCGCGTAGCTCGGGAATCTTTCCCGAGCATGGACGACGTTGCCTCTCCAGGCGAATCTCTATTGCCGATCGATTAAGCCGGGACCGCGCTGCGGAATACGCTTGTCCTGGTGCTTCGGCAATAGCGGGCTTCTTGCCGACAGTGCGTTGTTCATGCCTGGCCGTGGAATCCCAGGCCGCGTGTAGCTCGGGAATCTTTCCCGAGCATGGACGACGTTGCCTCTCCAGGCGAATCTCTATTACCGATCGATTAAGCCGGGACCGCGCTGCGGAATACGCTTGTCCTGGTGCTTCGGCAATAGCGGGCTTGTTGCCGACAGCGCGTTGTTCATGCCTGGCCGTGGCAACGATTAAGGAGACCGATGCGTTGGAGGAAGATCTCGGCTGCGATAGTCTGGACGTTGTGGAGATCATAATGGAGCTTGAAGAGCACTTTGACATTTCGATTCCGGACGAATTCGCCGAGAAGGTGAAGACCATCGGTCAGGCAACCGACGGCATTGTGGTTTTGCTTGGCAGCAGAGTGTCAGAATCGAGTTCGCGGGGACCAAATTGACATGAAACGGAAATGTCTCTTCACTCGCAATGCCTCCGTGCGACGGCCTGCCGAATACGATACGATTGAGATGTTCAAATAGAGTTCTACTCATCAAGAGTCGGTGCATCAGAACAGCTGGATGGTGCCACCAGTCTCAAACGACACTGATCGAGATAGGGAGTGCTGCCATGACTCAATTAGTTCTTTCCATAGCCGTCTTGACCAGTGCATTCGTTCAGGGGGCGGACCAATCTCAGCAACCAGAGACGCCCAATGTGTTTGACCTACCCGCACTGCAGGCGAAGCATGCCGAGTCACTGCGTGTCGTCGGTGCGTTGCTGGCACAAGGGGCGTACGATCAGGCGGAGCAGGTCCTGCGTAAGGCGATCGAGCGAATACCGCACGACGCAAACAGCCACTACAACCTGGCATGTGTGCTGGCTCGGCAGCAACGTGCTGACGCAGCGCTTGACATGCTCGACAAGTCTGTCGAGCTTGGGTTCCGCGATGCTCGTCACATTAGCGCTGACGAAGACCTGCGTTCCTTGCGCGAGAACAAGCGATTTCGGGAGATTGTCAAGAAAGCGGAAGAACCGCTGAAAGTCAAAACGAAGGGTTGGCATTACCAGGTCAAGCCGGCGACAAGACATGATGGCCAGGTGCTGGTCAGCGAAGGTAACACTACCTGGAACACGCAGCTAAGTCTGTTTCAGACGTTCTTCAAATTGGATCGCGAAGCGACCGCCGACGAGGCGATTGCGGTGGGACGCGGCAAGGTCGGTGACCTGTTGCGTCTTTGGGCGTTGGAAGGTACCGCGGCGGGAAACCACGGGGACCTGTACGACAACCATGACGGCGATCACTCGAATATGAACTACAAGTCTTTGCCTCAATTGACTCGCATCGAGTTTTCCGAAGAAGCTCGAAAACGGAAACTGCACATGGGTGTCCAGCTTTCATTTCTCTACAACGGTATCACCATTGGCAACTCATCCACCGCCATCACATCGAGTGCGTTTTGGCGGAGTCAGGCGCGCTATGCTTTGACCTATCCACGCGGTGCAGCACTGCTCTACCTTCAGTACATCCGTAACCACATGTACTTTTACCCTGAGCATCGCGACCATGACCCGCAAGTCGACGGCAAGGGACATGGAGACGTGTTTCCTGCCAATACGCCTTACATGATTATTTCCCAGGGATCGTCGGGGTCGGACCGTGTGTTTATGAACGCCGTGGCTGCCACTTTGGCGGCACTGCAGCCCGAGGTCAAGAAGAAGTTGGCCACGTCGGGCACGCTCATGGCCACGCTGCAGATGATCTTCCGCAGCAGCAACAAGATTGTCACAACTTCCGAAGACTATCTGACTGGCAAGGCACACCCCACGGTCTTTGATGGTAAGCAGATCAACGAGGAGAAAATGGTGACGATGGCTCACCGTTTGACGCTCGCGTCGCTACCTCCGATGGTGCAGCTCAAGGTGATCGAGGAAGACGAGGCCGTTCTGGGGCGCGATTTCTTTGACGTCGCGCGGCGCGAACGCATGTTCGACACGCCCTGCGCCATTGCCCGCGTGGTCAAGTCGACCAAGTACGACCATCGTATGGTGGTTAGTGCTGATGGGAGTAAGGACCTCAATGACAAACCCCTCACTTACCACTGGGTGTTGCTGCGTGGTGATCCAGACCGAGTTCAAATTAACAAATTGAACGAGTCCGGTTCGCAAGCTGAGTTGATCGTCGCTTACCATCAACGCCGTCCGATTACGCCAGGTTCCAAGATGGAGTCCAACCGAGTGGATATTGGCGTATTTGTGAGCAACGGCAAGTACTACTCAGCGCCCGGATTTGTCTGCTTCTACTATCTGGACAACGAACGCCGCGTTTACGACGACCGACATCGGATTCAAGTCGTCGATTACACCGACCCGACGGTCAAGGGGAACTACGTTGATCCGGTAGTCGATTATCGCAAGAATTGGCGCGATCAGTACCACTATGCAGACGATGGCAGTCTGCTCGGTTGGACGCGAGCGCGTGGTGCGAAGAGCCAGGAATTCACCGCTGCCGGCCTGCTCGTCCTAGAACAAGACGCTGCTGGCAAGCCGATCAAGACGACGGCTGTCCGCTATATTCCGAAACGTGAGGGGCGTGGTGTGGCGACGCTCGAACAAGTGACTGCGGCGGAGTGAATGTGGTCCCCCGTTACGGTTCGTTCTCGTCGCTTGGGATACGTGCGGGTATGCATTCTTGGGCGCGGGAAGTGTCGCGCTCGACCTCTCGACGCTTTGCCGAGGGGCGTGTGTTGCGCGTTTCTAATTCGCCTCACTTGGTCGGCACGTCGAAATCCCCGGCCGCGAATTGGATGCCACGAAGATAGTGTTCCAGCACGGGCTGATTCCAGAAAATGGCGTTGTTATGTCCTAACCCACAATAGAAGAGTTGATGCGAGTCTCGCGACATGCCGATCTCCAGTTGAGGTACGATTTTGGCACGACTGTGCTACAATCGCTTAGAAGTTCGGCTTTCGGCAACAAGACAGCGGTTGTCGGCGGTGGCGTGACATCGGTTCGGCCGGTCGCTGGCAATCGATGGACGCGGTTCGGTCTTTCGGTGCACGTTGCGATCATTGGGGCAGAGCCTGTGCCAAAACCTGTCTCGCTGGTGGCATTGTCTTACTGGTGGCATTGTCTTACTGGTGGTATTGGCATTGCCTGTCGAGAGTCTTGTGACAGGTTCCTGGCTTGCGGAACGTCGGCGAGCGTCACCGAAGTGTGGCTGCATTTGTTGTGGGGTGCGACCCACAGGTTTTATCCGGTATCATCGGTGTTGCCACCGAGGTGACACTGTCAGGAGTCCAAGAAGAAATGTCCCAAACTCCCCGTCCCGATAGCGTCTCTTTGGTTAACGCCATGCCGAATGGCCCACTCTCGGCGGCGCAGGTACGGAAATTTCATGAGGACGGTTATTACATCGCGCGCGGGCTGTACGATACTGAGGAGATGGCATTGTTGAGTCGTGCCGCGCGGGAAGACAAGGCGCTGGACGAACACGCGGTCGAGCGGAACGATGGTGAAGGCGGTGTGACTCGGTTAACTCTCTGGAATCACCCTGGTGATGACATCTACGGCATGTTCGCGCGTGGGCCTCGATTGGTCGATGCGATGCAGCAGGTGCTGGGCGGCGAGGTGTACCATTACCATTCGAAAATGAACATGAAGGAACCCCGTGTGGGGGGCGCCTGGGCGTGGCACCAGGACTATGGGTACTGGTACCAGAATGGTTGCCTGTTTCCCGACATGGCCAGCGTGATGATTGCCGTTGATCCGGCCACACGCGAAAACGGTTGCTTGCAAGTCATTCGCGGTTCGCATCGGATGGGGCGGATCGACCACGTGCTGACTGGCGACCAAGCGGGAGCGGATATCGAACGTGTCAACGTGGCGCTAGAGCGGCTCGAGTTGGTTTACGTCGAAATGGAAGCTGGCGATGCGGTCTTCTTTCACGGCAACACGCTGCACCGATCGGATCAAAACCGCTCCGACAAGCCGCGATGGGTCCTGATTTGCTGTTACAATTCCGCGCGCAACGACCCGTACAAAGAGCACCATCACCCGCGCTACACGCCACTTCAAAAGGTTGATGACGGTGCCATCAAACGCGTCGGCAGCAAACGGTTTGAAGCGAATGCCAAGAACAGTTTCCTGGATCCCAGCCTGGACGCGAGTGCGCGTTCACTCGAGACGCGGCGCGAGTGACCTTGTCCTCGTCTGCCCCTATTCACCCTTGCTGCGCGTAATCGTGATGGTGTAGCTTTCTTCTCTTGTATGGTTTCGGCGCGCGTCGGGGTAACGCTATTGCGATGTCCATTTCCCATCCTGAAACACGTTTTCGCGCGGGTCGAACTCCGTTACCGTCTCGAGGGTCAGAGGTGGGAGCGGCGCGGATTGATTCCGTTGGACGCTCAGTGACCACGATGTTCGCGTGGGACGCGGGGCGTCGGCGAGTGGTTCCGCAGCCGGCAGCCACTGGAGCTCCAGTCGGACGATTCGCTTGAGCAGGGAAGGGGGGAGTCGGTTGTTACGATAATCGCCGCCGCAGTGTGGGCAGGCGATATCGCCACGCGCACGGCAGGTGGCACACGATTTCTCCAGCACGAACTTTTTGCCGTTGCACTCGGGGCACGTCACTCGACCACGCTTGCAATAGGGGCACGTCGGCGCGCACGCTCTTTCGAATTCGGCGAACGTGATGGTATCGGTGAGTGAAGGCAACCGTTCTTTCATCTTGATTCGCCGCGCTTGGACAAGTGCTTCACGGCCCTTGCCTTGCCGCAGCAACCGCAATGCACGCAACATGAACTCCGCTTGATGTGGATCAGCGGTATGCTTCGGTGTCGCGGTCGGGAGGGGGATTCGCAGTAAGTTCGGGTTATGCTTGGGGTCGAGCAGATAGGCCATGGCGCGAAACCGGCGTTGCTCGTTAACATTGCGCGCCAATGGGACCATCCCCAGCAGGCAACTGCGTCCTAGTCGGTCGGGGGCAAGGTCGGCGGCGATCAGGAACAACCGGATCGCGGCGACGCGCGCGTCGGGATCCTTGCCTTTTTCTGCCAGTTCTTCCGCGTATTCACGGTACTTGTCCGGAGCGTCGGGCCGCAAAGCCTCGAGGCGTTCTGCGGAAACGGTCTGAATCATATCGTCGATATCAGAACGCGAGATCGTCCGCTCCTTGGTCGTGTCGTCGGGTAGTAGCTGGTCAATCACAACAACGCGTTCGTTTTGTCGCAACAGATAGCCGCGAACCGGTTGGTCTTGCCCTTTGAGGAAGATGATGACCGCCCCTGCTTTGTGCGCGGTCAGCCAGAGCAAGACACCCAGCAACAAGCGAAGCGCGATTCGGCGTTGTTTTCGATGGGACGTACTATTGTTCAACATCTACTCGCCCATTTCATCCAAAGAGAACTCATCCGGAGCCGGGCGTGCCTCCATCCAGATCCGCAGCATGTCTGTTTGCAGATCACGCAATTGTTCGTACACGCGCGGTTCCTCTTTGGAACGAGCGATCGACGCCTTGCGGATCGTGCGAATCGGTTCCGCTTTGTCCGGGAACTGTTGAGGCAATTGGATGGCCAGCAGATCGAGCCACAACTGCTGCAAGATGGCCGTGTACTGCATATCGTTTTCGGCAACGAAATCAGCTGCTCTTAGCCGGTAGGGGAGCGCGTCGAGCCGTTCGCGATCGGTTCCTTCAAGCTTCGTGCCACTCAACTGCGTGGAAGCATGATTGATCAGTGTGAGCACCACTGCCGAGGGTTGCCGCGCGGCCGAATAGCTTTCGGCAGGGATACCTAACAGCTTGGCCTGGCCTGCGTAGAGGTCCAGCAGAGTCTTGCTAGCGTCGTCGAAAACGCGCAGTCGTGGGTCATCCGTGTCGGGCGTCTCCGAAAAGGAATTCAATGCCAGGTTGAGCAATTGACGGCGCATCTTGTCGCGATCCGCTTGCGTGGTGAGCGTGATCTTGCCAGGTACGATCTTCGCCAGGAGTTGTCGCAGCTGAGTGTCGCGCCCAGCGACTTTCATCAGCTGGTCGGCCAGCCCAAGTCGCACGGCATTCCAGCGCCCAATCCGCTGAGCGTACTCAAGCATCTTTTCATGTTCCTGGTCGTCCGGCTTGAAGCGTACCAAGTATTCAGCCAGTTGCTGGCCGGCGCGCAAGTCGATATCGCGCACGCTGTCGGTCTGGTTCGCGATCATCCGCAACAGCTCGGTTCGTCTCCCAGTTGACCCCGAACTTGAGCCCGCGTTATCGAGGGCGTTAATGGTGTTCTCCAGCACCGTCTTGCCGGTAACGGGATAAGTCGAGGAGTACTTTGTGGGTGTCGATGTGGCCCACGGCCCGGTGGCGATGGCGAGTTTCGGCGGTCCCTTGAGTTGCATTTCATCAAACGTCGGCGCGCCTGCTTTCCCACGCGTCAACGCGCATGCCAGCGTGGCGGCGTGTGCCAGTTCGATGGTCTCCTGCAACAGTACGTCCGGATTCGTCCGATCAACATGCTTGCGACTCAGGAGATCGTCAACGGTGGTGGCCAGCAGTTTCCAACGTCGTTGGTCGCGCTGTTTCGAGGCGACGCCGAGCGATTCGCGGATGCCGTCGATCATCTCTGTTTCCGTGAGCGTACCAGGTGCTGCGCCGAGCCGGTCAAAGAAGAGGCTTGCCAGATAGTAGCGCAATTGATCGTCGGTCGCGCGGCGATAGATATTCAAGAGCTTGATTACGGTACTCGGATCGGAGGATTGCGAAACGCGGCGAATCGCATCGCCATAACGGTCCCATTTGTCATTGGCTGCCGGCAAGAACGTCGCGAGAAAATCGACGTCAAGTTGGTCAAGGACGGCACCGTCGACGCTATCCTGAGCCCGTGATTGTATGGCTCCGTAGAGTCTTCCGACGTGATCCAGGTCATCCGCAGCCGACCGAGTCAAACGCTGAAAGAGGCGTCGCGTTAGCGCTTCATCGTAAAAACGCTGCAGTGCGGCTGTTTCAAGAAGCGGGTCGCCATTGGCCAAAGTGGCCGCATCAAGTTGTTCCTTCAGTCTGTTGCGCCGCAACACGGGAGTGTCGGTGTGTGTCAACATGGCCGCCGCCGTACGACAGCCCCAGAACATGGCGTCGATCGATTCCGGTTTTGCGGGCAGCTTCTTGTCGAGAGTGGCGCAAGACGCGAGTATTGCTTCGCCCAACACGCGCGCTGCGGTATCGGATGATTCCCGCGCGTAGAGTGAAGCTACGAGCTGACGCATGTCGTCGCGCTGTTTGTGACGAGGCATTTGCCGAGTGAATTGCCGGACTAGTCTGCCATACGCCGCGCCGCGCGTGCTCTCTTTCTTGGACGCCACGTCATTGAGCACTGGGCGCAAATCGGGTCGCGTGATGCGTAACCGCGCGACCGCGATACGCAGCTTGTCATCCCACCAAGGCAGGCCGCTCAGATGTTTGGACACGGAGAGCTCTTGTGCCGTCTTCCGTGATGGAGACCTGGATGGTGGTTTGCTGACGATGGGGCGCAGCAGGAGCAACACGATCACGACAGTACCGGCGACCGCCAATCCACCGATGACGAAGTTAATAACCCAACGAGAACGCCGCCGATCGGCTGCCAATTGCTGGCGCAAAGCCTCGGTTCGATCACGCAGTATGACATCCACGTCCATGGGGTCGAGGCCCCATCGCGTCCCTTCGGTGTAGATCCTGGCACGTGTCGTACTGTCGATGATCGGACGGTCACTCAGTTGGTCCTCGACCAGATCGGTAACGTGTTCGATCGCTTGTTCTTTGGAGATGAAGCGGGCACCTATCTCTGCGGCCACTTCGTTGATCGTTGGCTTGATCCACTGTGGCGCGACGCCGTGAAAATGCTCGCCTGCCTGTTGTAATCGCAATTCCGTCTTGAACGTGATGATGCCGTTCGGGAGTTGTGCCACGGCTCGGCGCAGATAGGCACGAAACGACTCACGCCGCTCCATTTGCCTGGGATCCTCCTCTTGACGGTCGCCCGCCGCACGTTGCAGTGTTGCCAAGGCACGTTCGAGTTCCGATTCCGTCAACCCGAGGCGTTGGGCAACGGCGTTCATCATGACACGACTCTTGGCATTGATCCCGCGATGTTGCGTCAGGATCGGAGCGACACGTTCAAAGAACTGTTGCAGTTTTTCGTCGTCCGCCGACGCTTGCGTCGATGTGGCGATGGTCGAGTTGCAGGAAGCATCTTTCAGGTCGCGTTCCAAGCGAATCCCGCGTTCGGTGGCCACGTCGCGTACGACATGTTTGGACAGTACTTGCGCCAGGTGGTAGCGGTGCATGCCAACGCCTACCAAGCCCTGCTCGTCATCAGTACCTAGAATCGGCGAAGCGTATCCCGATAGTTTTTGATCGATCCAGCGCCGAAAGGACTCGGACGGAGACAGCGCACCCGGTGCCGGCGCCGTGGGTGAAGAGGGGGCCGCCGCATGCACCGGTGGTCCGGAACCTGCTTTCTGGTCCTTGGACGATTCCAACGCCGCGTCGAGCACCGCTGCGATTTGCGTCTTGGAGAGCCCCGCGTGTTTGCCCGCCTTTTCGAGCTTGCGCCGCACGCCGCGACTGAGCGTGCCGTGTTTCGCGATGAGTTTCAGTGTCCGGTTTCTTAACGCGTCGATGGCCGAGGCAGAAGTCGATATGTTTACCTGATCGGGTGGAGGCGGCATGCCGGGCGGTTTTGTCGAGGGGAGTTTGGGCGCCGCCGTGGCCGCCGGCCGGGGAACCGCTGGCACTCCTTCGGGATCAGGTTCGAGTTGGTCTTCTGCGGTCGACTTTCGAGGTACTGCGTTGACTTCGGCCGCTTTGGTTTGGGCTATGTTTCTTGCTTGGCGCGATTCCCCCGCCACTTCGTCCAATTGCTCCCACGGCGCGCTGGCGATCACGCCGCGTTGTTCCAGCAAGCGGAGTTCGCAAGCCAGTTGGTCGCGAGTCAACCCAAGTTGGTCGGCCATCGTACAGACGGCTTCGAAACGGTCACCCTCAAGCACGCGGGACTCGAGAATGATCGGCGCGGCGTGCTCCAGAAACGCGCGAACGGCACGTTCATTTGCCACATTGAGATCGTCCTCAGAGGAACCCTTGGTTGCCATTTCTTGCTACTCGCGTGCCGGGTCGTTTTTCTCGAGGTGTTGTCAGAAAAGGACTGCGTTTGCTTTGTCGATCCCCAAGCGATACTTGCCAACGCCATCTTACCAGTTCTTGGCCAGATTTGTGAACTTGGTTTGCCACGCGGTGCCACCCAGTTTCGGATGAAGCAGCTTGAATTGCTTGTATACTTTCCGAGCGCGCTCCTTATTGGTGCGCGCCAGTGCCTCAAGCTGATAGTACTTGGCTTCGTACCACGCTTCGCTGCCCGAAGGGAGTCCCGAGAGAAGCGTGCGCCAATGGGGGAGTGCCTGGGCAAACTGGCCGACTTGCGAGTGGGCTTTGGCGGCGCGTTGCAAATAACGCCGGTCACGTGGCCGGATCTTGACCAGGCGGTCCAAGAACGCCGCTGCTTCGGCCGGTTGCCCCACCTCGAGCGCGTAGTGCGCCAAGCGGGACAACGCGACTTGCGCATTCTTGGACGCGGCCAGCTGTCCCTCGCCCGTGTCAAGTAGATCGGCCAAACGTTGATAGACGGAGTAGGCCTGCCGGTTAAGTGTCTCTCGATCACTGCCGGATGCTGAACGGACTTGCCGATCGAGCGCATTGGCGACGATCACCAATGCCGCACGTTCGTAGGGCGAGCCGTCGGCATGGTCCGCGATCCACTTCGCCCGTTGTTGGCGCTGAGCGGTATTGCCTTCGGCGGCGGCCAGTTCCAATAGCCGGTAGTGGTATTCAACGACTTGTGGGTCCGCATCGGGCAGTTGTGACACGAATTGCGCTGCCTGGGCTAACACCGTTTTGGCCGTATCGGGCTGTGGGGGAGTTTGATGAAGGGCTGCATTGGCAACCAGCAGACATGCTTTCAAGGATCGCTTGGAGTCGGCATGATCGTCCGTCGCACTGAGATACGTGCGCACGGCCTGGCGCAAGGCCTCGAGTCGCGCGGTTCCCTTCTGGCGATCACCACGCTCGGCTGTCCACAGCCTGTACAACAACAGGCAGAGATCGTACCGTGCCATGGCGTAGTTCTTGTCGTCCGGTGCGATGGACTCGAGCTGTTTGATCATGGCGTCAGGATCACTCTTCTCAAGCAGTTTTGTCATCTCGTAACTCGCCCGCTGCGCGTAGGCGTGCTTCGGGAAGTTTCGCTGTAGACGTTTCTCCGCATCAGCTGCTGCGGTTGCGAAACGAGGTTCCGATTCGGCCAGTTTTCGATATGCCGCGAATGCCATCCAAGCTGACTCGACAGCCAGGCTATCCTTGCTTTCGTGCAGGCCGGGAAAAGCGTTAGAGAACTCGCGGGCCGCCTGTTCAAATTGGTTGAGTCGGTAGTAGCACCAGCCGAGCGTATAGCGACTGCGCGCGGCGGGGCCAGCGAGTCGCTTGGCATCGGGCGACTTCGTTGCTTTGAGGAGCGTATTGGCAGCCGTTTGATAGTCAGCCGCCTGTTTCGACTTTTCTGCGGCAGCAAACTGCTGTTGTCCAGCGGCCCAGAGGAGCACGAATCCCGAGTTGGCGTCCGGCTTGATCTTGAATTTCTCGATCAGCGTGTTGATGGCGCTCAGCTGCCCGAGTCGAGCCAGTCCGTTGAGCCCGAGGTCGCCAAGTTGGCGCAGTTGCTGGTTCCGCGCCGTTGTCTCGGCGCCGAAGCCGGCGCGCACCAGTGCCACGCAGAGACTCACTTTGCCTTGCGTGGGAGGTGGCTGGAAATAGTTGATCTTCTGCCGTGCATACTTTGCGGCGCGTTCCCGCTGCCCGGCGTTCAATAGTGCACGAACGTACCAATAGGGCGCCTGTTCCTTGATCTCGGGGGGGACGCTGGTATCGCCAAGCAATTCAAAGCACCGCTCGCTCGCGTCCAGATCGCCACAGGCGGCCAAGCTCAAGCCGAGCCCGATGACCGCCCGCGCACGCCAAATCGACTCGAGGCCTAACCACTTTGCTTCCACATCATCCGGCAATTGGTCATCGAAGCCGAGCAAGTGAAGGAAGATGGTGCGTGCTTGCCGGTAGGGTTCGGCGCCCGACGTGGCGCCGGTGACCAACCCCAGGTAATAGTTGGACCAAGCCGCGAAATAGGTGGCGCGCGCTGCGATTCCTTGCACGCGGCGGAGCTCCAGTTCCTTGGTCTGTAACAGGTCGCCGTCAGGCAGTTCGTCCATTTGCGTAAATAATGCTTCTACGGTCTTGTTGAGTTCTGTTTGATGCGCGACCAGCTGGGGAGTGATCCGGATGAGAATGTCCCGCGCCTCGTCACGTGGGGCCGTCTCCTGGGGTTCGCTGATCCAACTCGCGATCAATGACTCGGCACGGTTGTAATCCGCCTGCAGCAGCATGACTTGCAAGGCTGTCGTGTTTGCTTGCGGGTGTTTTTCTAACAGTGCGGTGATGCGTTGCAGCGTATCCTGGTAACGAGGTTTGTCGTCCGAGTGGGCCATGAGCCGCTCGGCGTATAAATCGGCCAGTTTGCGTGCCTGTTGTTGGTCTTGCTGGCGGTCGGTAGGACTGGCAAGCGACTGTTCGAGATGAGTGATCTGCAGTTCCGGTAGTCCCAGTCGCGCCAGGAACTGTTCCATCCTTTGATTGTCGGTCGGCCCTTGCGCAACCACGCTGGTCGCGGCGGCGTAAACGAACGCCAGCACGCTAACGGCCAGCGCCGTGGCCCCATGACGTACCACGGCCGTGGTGGGCGACCATCTGGGAACCGCCCCGGACGGCGAGTTGTATGGAATGTGCGAAGCAACGTCAGTTGAGAGGGACATAAGATACCGTCACGAAGTTTGCGGTCTTGCAGGCTTGAATGGCGGCGGCGGCCATGTCAAATGGAACGTCATCGCCGATGCGTACAAAAGCACCGTCTGCTTTGTTGTCGAATTGACGTAAGACCTGGACGAGTTCTTCCTGTGTCTTGAAGTCTCGCGTGCCAAGCCGGAAGACAAAGGTCCCGTTGGCACTGACGACGTCGACGATGGCCGGTTCAAAATCATTCTCTTGTTGGCTGGCCGATTGACGCTCGACTTTGATTCCGGAATCCAAGTCGCGTTCGGTCTTTACGAAACTGGAAGAGACCATGAAGAAAATTAGCAGCAAGAAGACCACGTCGATCATGCTGGTCATCGACAACTCGAGACGAGAGTCGCGTTCGATTTTGTGGCTCGAGAGTTTCATCTACTACGGGTGTCTCAACTATTGATGTCGCGATTATTCTGGAACCTGCACGGTGAACCGAACTTTGCGAATATCCATGTTGGCCAAAGCTTCCACGACCGGTTTGAGAACGCGTCCCTCTACGCGGCGGTCGACGCGTAGCACCACCGTCAAACGTGTCGGGTCATCGCCCAATTGGGTTAGCTCATCGGCGAGCAACGCGATCAGTTCCGGAACCTCATAGGTCAGGCCGCCGACCACGATCCTGCCATCTTCAATCAGGTTGATGGTCAGCACGGCAGGTTTCTGGTCTTCGGCTCCTGTCTGCCGGGCCAGTTCGAGCTGTTCCTGATTGACTTGGGTGACCTGGGAAACGGTCATGAAGAAAATGATTAACAAGAACACGATGTCGATCATCGGTGTCATGTTGATGCGAGCGCTCGTGTTTCTTCGTCGTTTCGCTAGTCGCATGGTGAATATACTGCTTAAACACGTGTCAACAAACTACGGGTGAGTGGCGCCAATACTGGACTATCTTGAAGGTCGAGTGAGTGTTGTAATGAGAGTGGAAACCGGTCGCTCGTGTTCATTGTCAGGTTCGGGAAGGTGCGGTGCACGGATGTGAAAATGATGCCACTGGTGATACCGATAAACGTTACTGTTGGCGGCGTCGTCCAAGAGGCATCATGATCTGTTCAACCCGTTTTCCGGCTTCTGCCACAATCGAGTCGATCTTGTTGCGGAAGAAACTAAAAGCGATCATGGTGGGGATCGCCACGATCAGTCCCATGAGCGTCGTGACCAACGCCTTGCCGATCCCTCCTGCCAATTCGTCGGGGCGGGCCGCACCGGCGGTGGAAGCAATCTTGTTGAATGCCTCGATCATGCCCAACACCGTGCCGGTCAAACCGAGCATCGGGGCGATGGCGCCAATAACACCGAGCACTTCGGTCTTGCGGTAGAGTCGCCCCGTCTGATCCTCGCCCGCCTCCTCGGCAGCCGTTTTGTACTCGGCGAAGCCAAACTCGCTGGCTTGGTATCGACGCAGTCCTGCCAACACGACTTCCGCGATCAGTGACTCGTTGTTCGGGTCTTCGCAAGCTTCGACGGCGGCTTCAATCTTTCCTTCTTGAATCAGGTTTTCCAGCTCGTCAGCCACCTCCTCAGGCATCAACGTGCTTTTGCGGATTGACATCGAATGCTCGATAATGAACCCGAGCGAGACGACCGACAGCAATCCGATCAGCAGACCAATCACTCCGCCGTCCATCAACGTGTCTAATAGCGAGCGTGTTTCCGGCTCGACCGCTGCGGCGGTCGTGGAACTGGGAGCTGCAGGAACATCGCCGGGCGATGTCTCGTCGAGTACTTCAAGTTCCTCGTCGCCGCTGTCGGTTTGAGCGCGAAGCGTGGTGGCCAGAGGCATGTTCCAGACGAAAAACGTCGTTGCCAATATGGTCGTCCAAAGGACGGCACGCCGCGTGGCGATCGATGTTCGCGGCATTTGAGTGCAGGTCAAACGGTCAGCCTGTGGGGTCATATTGTTCATGGTTGTTTTCGCACTTTCTTGTCTTCTTTGCGAAGTTGCTCGGCGTGCCACGTCTGTCCATAGTGGTCAAGCAGTTCGCGCCGTAGGGCAATGCTTCCCTTGATGTCACCTGACTTAGCCAACGCATGCATTGCGACGTAGAGTCCGGCTGCGGCCAGTTCCGGTTGTGTTTTTCCAAACAACGCTGGGATACGCAAGAGATCCAGCAAACCGGTTTTGTGCGCGGCGGGGTCGGTCTTGGTCAGTTGGGCCTGACCCAATGAGTATAACGCCAGCGGCTTGAGGTTTTTCGGGAGTTGCTCCAGTTCTTGGCTCAGGGCGCTGATCGCCGCATCCGTCTCACCCCGGCGCATTCGTACTTGTGCCTGGATGATTGCCTTCCATTGGGGCAATTGCTCGAGCCCGGCAAGTGCCTGGCTTGCCTTGTCGGGTTCGCCGGCCGCCAACGCAAGTGTGGCGTAATAGACACGTGTCCCTGGCGGGCGTGGCTTGACCATATTGGAAATCGTCTTGCCGACACCAGCTAGCGACTGCTGTGCCGCCTCGGTGTCGAACCAGATCGGCGACAACTCTGGCGAAAGACCGGTCTTCAAGTCGACTTGCAGGTGACGCGAACCAGGAAGCGTTAGCTTCTTGTCGTCCGCGGCAGCTTGGCGCAAGCACTCTACGCATTCGAGGTAGGGTTGCAGCGCGGCTTCCCGTTGACCGGTGGCCAGCCGGGACCACATCAACGCTTGAAAAACCATATACGCCGTTGCGCTTCGTCGGCCAACGTAACGATCGTGGACCGCTTGGGCATGTGGCAGCATGCCACGGTCATCGTTGATCGACAGTCGCTGGCGGATCCGATATAGATGCGCCCCGAGTTCTTTCAGCATCTTGTCGAACGCAGCTTGTTTGGCTTCCGCTACACGCCCCTTCTCAATGCGATCCCAGCTGATCAATGAACCGTCACTGAGTTGCACACCGTCCTCGTCAAACCGCTCAACCGTCGTGTCGCTGATGATGTCGAGGTTGCGCAGCACGATCCGGTCCGCGCGAAGTTCGGTCGCCGGGAGTAATACCAGGAAGGTCAGGAATAGCGTGAAACGAATTGCTGCCATCGGTTTCCTGTGTGGCGTCGCTTTTTCCTGCCGCATCGGCGCACAGCCATGAGATGAGTTCGGCAGATGTAGCTGAGCCCGCCAAGGACTCAATCGAAACGTGTTGGAACCAGCGTGCCGTGTAATCATGCGCAGAGCGCATCGTGCCATTGTAGCGTCTGATGTCGCTGGAATAGCTAAGGAACGCGGCAAACTCGCCTGCCGCCATCCTAGGGGGTCTGGCGGCGCCCGTCAACCAATTGCGAGTTGGCTCAACTCCGTCGGCCGCCAATGGCGTTCCCCTGGTTGGTCGCCAGTCGTTATCGCGGGGGCTCTTGGGATCGTCGAGTGTTCTTGCTATAGGCACGGTCACGGTACAACACCAGCGCATGAGCGGCATGGTACAGGGCACCGCATTCAAGTGGTACGTTGCGAGTGGTTTGAAACAGCTTGCAGAGATTTGCCACGGCTCGACGCACCCACGGTTCCTGGAGTTCTTCGGGGTCAAGTGCCAGGACCAGGAACTCGAGAATATGCCCCGTTGTACCGAGGTTCTGCGCGAGATCAGGCGAACTGCCTGGGCCCTCGAAATAACGCGTCGAAAATGAGCCATCGGTGTTCTGGAATTGTTGCGCGTGGATGATGGCACGTTCAATCACTTTGTCAGCCACCGTCCATGCGCCGGTCAGCTGACCACCTGCTTCCATGTGTTGGTTCAGCGCCATCGTAAGCCCGATGACACGATGAGTCCCGCCACAGGCACTGTCGCCGAGGCCTTGTTCTGCCTCGATCTGGACCAGTCTTTCAATGCTCCATATTTGGCCGTCGGAAGCATGCCACTTGCTGTCGGTTGGCAGATAGTGTGTGAGTCCGATCAACGTCCAGCTGTACTCGCGATCGAAATTGCGAGGCACATCCCATTGCACCTGAGCAATGAAGTCCTGCATCGTTAACGATTCATCGCCAATGTTGATCGATTGATCCAATGACAGGTTGCACTGGGCCAGCACGGCCAACCATTGATCAGGATGGCCTTGCCCCGTCTGGCTGCCGGCCTCCATGATCGCACGCAGCCCTGGTTTGCCATCCTCGCGCGATGCAACCTGCACGGTCCAACCTTTCATGCGTCCGCCGCCGAGCAGATAATCGACTGTCGACACCAGTTTGCCTTCATGCTGGACTAGGAAGCCACTTCGGAAGGCGAGTACCCCATGTAGGATCTGCCAGGCTGCGTGCTGCTCGATACTCAAATCCCGTTCGGCGAGCGTAAAGCTGAGTACCTCGTCAAGCTGAGTCTTGAGGGCGTCACTCGACGGCGTGTTCGCGGGCGTTTGGGACGTGTCAGCCGGTACGGCGCGAGGAGCACAGCCGTGTAGGAGGGGCACTAGCGTTGCCGCAGCGACTAGCAGGATCGGGTTACAAAACCGATTGAGGTGCTCTTTGAGGGTGTGTACATGTAACCGATTCACGTGTTGGATCTCCCGCTGCCGAGCTTGATAGTGTCGGGTTTGATCTTACACTCGGCCCATAGATTCGCCAAATGCCGAGTTGCTGAAACGCGGGTGGATTGCCGGGGTTTGCGACAAAATGGCACTTGCGTGCGTGCATGGCTTATTGGGAAGCCGTATACTGAAGTCACCTGACGTCTCGATGATTTATTGGGGGGCGTTCCGTCGTCGCTGTGTGCGCTGGAGTGACGGCGGTTTCGCGTTTGAGCGGAACAGACAATTGTTGTTCAGATCAGTTAAGCGCGAGATTCATTGGATTTGGGCGTCAGATAGCGACGAATCTCGGTGTACAGCCATAAAAAGTAAGTGGGAGCCTGATGATGCATCGCAGCCATTTTGCACTGGCGGTCATGTTGTTTGTTTCATTTTTTCTGTTGGCATCGGCAGCGGTTGCCGCACAGCGACCAAACATCCTGTTTATCGCCATCGATGATCAGAACGACTGGATTGGCTGTTTTGGCGGTCATCCACAAGTGAAAACACCGAATATCGATGCGTTGGCAACTCGCGGGACGAAGTTCACCAATGCGCATTGCCAGTCACCGTTGTGCAATCCATGCCGCACGAGTTTGATGACCGGACTGCGGCCGTCGACGACGGGGATTTACGGCCTGGCACCATGGTTCCGTGATGTCGCGGCCTTCCGAGACGTTGTATCCCTGCCGCAGTACCTAGCCAAGTATGGCTATCACACCTACTCCACCGGCAAGATCTACCATGGTGGGTATGGACGCAAGAAAACGGATCACGAGTTTCAAGTACTCGGCCCGCCTGCCAGTGTCGGTGCGAGGCCAGAGAAGAAACTGGTGGACACGCCGGCCAAGCATCCGCTGGTCGACTGGGGCGTGTTTCCACACAAGGACCAGGACAAGGGATATTGGAAAGTTGCCAGCTGGGGCGTCGAACAACTGGACGCCAAACCGCAAGAACCATTTTTCTTGTCAGTCGGTTTCTTCTTGCCGCATGTACCGTGTTATGCCACTCAGAAATGGTTTGACTTGTATCCCGAGGAGACACTCAAGTTACCGCCCGTGAAAATGGATGACCGTGATGATACGCCACGGTTCTCGTGGTACTTACATTGGACGCTTCCTGAACCGCGCTTGAAATTTCTGCAGGAAGCTCATCAATGGAAGAATCTAGTTCGTTCGTATATGGCGTGCACTAGTTTCGTGGACAGCCAGGTTGGTCGTGTCGTCGATGCCTTGGATCGCAACGGGTACACTGACAATACGGTGATCGTGCTTTGGTCCGATCATGGTTGGCATCTGGGTGAGAAGCTGATTACCGGCAAGAATACGTTATGGGATCGATCTGCGCGCGTGCCGTTGATCTTTGCTGGTCCAGGAATTGCGGTGAACGCAGATTGTCGCAGGCCGGTCGAGTTGCTTGACATCTACCCGACGCTCGTCAAGCTTTGTGGGCTTCCAGAAAAAAACGGACTGGAAGGGCATAGCCTGACGCCGCAGCTCAAGGACGCCAATGCACCGCGGCCTTGGCCAGCGATCACGACGCACAATGCCGGTAATCATGGTGTGCGAAGCGAACGGTGGCGCTACATCTGCTATGCCGACGGCTCGCAGGAACTGTATGATATGAGAGCGGATCCGAACGAATGGAACAATCTGGCCGGTGACCCCAAGTATGCCGATGTCATTGCCGAGCACCGTAAATGGTTGCCCGTCAAGAGCGCCAAGCCGGCTCCGGGCAGCAAGCACCGTATCCTCACGTATGAAAACGGCACCGCCGTCTGGGAGGGCAAGCGGATCGACCCCAACGATCCGATCCCCGAGATTGACTGATCACCCACATGCTGCTGAGTACGAGTGTTTGAGGTTACCGCCGGGGAGCGTCACTTTGTCGTTGCCTCATGGTGCCCGTTGGCCGAGTTGTCTTGCTGTCCATTGGTAGTGTTCGAGACGGCGCGCCATTGGTGTTCGCGAACAATCCAACCCGGTCTTAGTTCCACCCGCGATACGACAAAGTCAGCGCACGTGTGAACGCGTGGATCGCCCTGAGTAAACTCATATACCGTGCGTTCTCGATCGCGTATTTGCGAACCGAGTGGGTTAAACAGGGTGACCGCGACAGGTAGGCAGAGTTTGCGATCGAGTATGACAATGGCGGCGGTAAACTCATATGAGACGACCTTCGGAATGAACTCGATTTGATACGCCTTGCCGTGCTTTGCTGGTGGCAATAGACGGATATGGTATCTTCGTTTCAGTTCGGGGCGATCAATGCTGGAAAGCCATCGCAGAGGTTCGCCAAATTCGCAGGTTTCGTCAATATATACGGACGGCAACCGAACGGTTAGGTCACGAATCGTGTTGGAGGACAGTCGCGTTCGAATGATCTCCCGGCGTTGGGTATCAATATACGTGAATTGGTTGCCGTCAAACGCATATTCTTCGTCGAATGTGTTGCTAGTCTTCACGTATCGTGGCGTATCTCCCGAGTTTCGAGATGGCTGATACGTAAGGGTCTTGTCGGCTCGAAAGTACCAATTGCTTGGCATCGAAATCTCGACAATGCCTTCAGAGTACGTCTTGCATTTCTCCTTCGGACCAAATACCGGATCGTACGTCCACCGACGAAACTCGTATCGAAAACTCTCGGTACAAGCCGTGGTCCGTTCCCACCTCGTGAGAACCGCCTCCAGTTCCTGTTGCTCTTCAACCGATTGCGGGGCGGGAACTGCCTGCCTGCTGAAGTCGCCTGGCCAAAGGCAACTTCTGTTGCTACTTACTGCCAAGACGGCAAGGATGAGGACGAGTGTTTTTCCGATCATTGAACACACCGTTGATGCTGACCCGTGAAAAAACAGACCGCACGGTTTTCCTTTTCGTGGGGCGCAGATTGTACCCCAGCGTGTATTTGAGCTCAATTGAGATTCAGGTGGCGCAATGCAGCTCCTCGGAAGCAGACTGTCTGACCTCCAGTCGCCCGCGAGGACCCTCGGGACCAGACAGTCTGGTTCCGAAGGGCCCTGCGGGGGCTGGCGGCGGCAATTTCTTGGATTCGTGACGCGAATCGGCACCGAATTTGACGAGAGACAGAGCGGCAGCCGCAGTTTGGAGAGATTTGCACAGCGAT